>JAJFTY010000005.1 GCA_021372695.1 Deltaproteobacteria bacterium | reverse complement strand
GCCTCTGCCTGAGATCGGCCAGGATCCGCGCCATGGCCTTGCCGGCGGAAGCGTGGATGACGACGTCCGCAAACTTGTCCGCCGGCGTCTCGCTCAGGTTGACGATCGCGAGCCCCGCTCCCGCCTGCTTGGCATACAGGGGCATGTAGGCCGCCGGGTAGACGACGAGCGAGGAGCCGACGACGATCAGAAGATCGCAGCGGCTCGCACGCCGGGTCGCCTCCTGCAAGGTCTCCTCGGGCAGGGCTTCGCCGAAGAAAACGACGTCGGGTTTCAGGATCCCGCGGCAGTGCCCGCAGACCGGCAGCGTTTCAACTCTCCGGCTTTTGCGGAGGATCTCCTCCAGCGGATAGCGTTCCCCGCAACCGAGACAGCGGACCCACCGCATGTTGCCATGGAGCTCGAATACCTTCGCTGGATCGTTCCCCGCTTTCTGATGGAGGTTGTCGATATTCTGGGTGATGACGCAATCCAGCCGTCCAAGCCTCTCCAGATCTGCGATCGCCTCATGGGCGGCGTTGGGCCGGGCCTCTTCGAACAGGCCGCCGGCAAGGAGGAGGCGCCACTGCTTCAGACGGTTTTCCGGGCTCGCCAGATATCGGTCGATCGTGAAATCCTCCGGATCGAATTTCGTCCAGAGGCCCCCCGGGCTGCGGAAATCGGGAATTCCCGACTCCGTGCTGACGCCTGCACCCGTGAATACGACGACTCTTTCCGCCTTCGCGATCATTCCCGCAACACGGCCGATCTCCTCATCCCATTCCCGATCGATCATCGCCACCTCCACCATCCTCCCGCCCAGGCTTCGGGGAGAACCGCACTATAGCCGAACGTCGCCAAAAGCACAAAATGAAAGCGCGCTCCCGTCCGGCCGCGAAAGCCCGCAGGACCCTAGATTTGTTATCTTCCGATATCTTCTTGACACGTCACGGACCTTTTGTTTATATGTTCGCAAACCCGGTTCGGACTTTTTATCCATCCCTTCCTGAGGACGGGCTTCTCCCCGCCGGAGAAAAGAGGAGTCTTTCACATGATCGAAAATGCCCTGACGATGCTCCGCACCATCCGGATTCAGGACGTCCTGGACATCGCCATCATCTCGATCATGATATCGGCACTCCTGATCTGGTTCAAGGACCGGGCGTCCCGTTTCGTATTCTGGGGCATCACGCTTCTGGGGGTCGTCTACGGACTTGCCCGCTTCTTCCAGCTCTACCTGACCACCGTCGTCTTCCAGTCATTTTTTGCGATCCTTCTGTTCGTCATCGTCGTCATCTTTCAGGAAGATTTCCGGCGCTTCTTCGAACGCCTGGCCATGCTCGGCCGCTTCCGGAAGCGGTTCTTCGCGGTCGCCGCATTCAACGAGGCCGCGGAGATCCTCGCCCAGACCGCCGCCGACCTGGCGCGCAAGAAGATCGGCGCACTGATCGTCATCCAGGGGCAGGACCCCCTCGACCGTCACCTCACGGGGGGACACATCCTCGACGGCCAGATGAGCCAGCCCCTCCTGGAGAGCATCTTCGATCCCCATTCGATTGGTCACGACGGCGCCATCCTTATCGACGGCAATCGGGTCATGCGATTCGGCTGCCATCTGCCGCTCTCGGCAAACGCGGCGCAGTACGGCAATCTGGGCCTTCGCCATACGGCGGCCCTCGGTCTTTCGGAGCGGTCCGATGCCATCTGCATCGTCGTTTCGGAGGAGCGGGGCACCATTTCGCTGGCCAAGGGAGAGAGCATCCAGCAGATTCCCAATGCCTCGGCCCTGCGCATCGAGCTGGAGGCTTTCTTCGCCCGACGGGCGCCGCCCGTCAAGACCGGGCCGATCGTGCGCTGGCTGAAGGAAAACCAGCGTGAAAAAGTGATCGCCATCGTGCTCGCCTGCACCCTCTGGATCGTCTTCGGCTACCAGCGGGAGATGATCCGGCGCGATTTCACGGTTCCGATCGAGTACCGGAACGTTCCGGCGGAGTGGATCCTGGAGGATCCCAAGCCCACCGAGGCAAAGGTCATGCTCATG
>JAJFTY010000238.1 GCA_021372695.1 Deltaproteobacteria bacterium | reverse complement strand
TATTGTCGCTCAGGGTTCTTCCCTCTCGTTCACGGACGGCGCCAGGGTCCGGTCAGCCCTCGTGGCACTCGTGGCCGTGCAGGCCGCAGGCGATGCCCGAATCCTGCAGGCCGCCCGCGAGCCACGTCTGGGCCACCTCTTTCACATCCCCGGAGCAGCCCCGGAGAACGTCTATCCCGCAGCTGTTCAGGACGTTCACGGCCCCCTGCCCCATGTTGCCCGCAAGCATCATTCGGACGCCCATCTCGGCGAGCGTCTGGGCGATGTTCGATTTGCAGCCGCAGTTGGCCGGCGAGGAGACCGTCTCCTCTGCCTGGATTTCGTTCTTTTCATTGACGGTGAATACCGTGAAATACTCGCAGTGGCCGAAATGCTCGTCCACCCGGTTCTGACGCGACGGTAAGGCAATTTTCGTCATCTTCTTCATTTCCTTTCATGACAATTCGATTTTACGCACGCTTTCTGCAATGCGGACAACTCACCTCTTCACACTTGCCGCAGTCGCGGCTGATCGTCTTACGGCAGCGAGGGCAACGGAAGGGTTCCGCCGACTTCAGCGACACGGAGCCGCCGTCGATCCGGAGGGCCTTTCCGTTCACCAGCACGTCGGCGATCTTCCGGCGGGCCGCCTCGACGATCCGGCCGAAGGTCTGCCGGGAGATGTTCATTCGGGCCGCAGCCTGCTCCTGGTAGAGCCCTTCGAAATCGGCCAGGCGGAGCGCCTCGTACTCGTCGAGATTCAGAAGCACCTCGTCGCAGGCACCGGACTCCGCTCCTTCGGGCTGGAAACAGCTCCTTCCGGGCATGGCTCCGATCTGTCGGCAACACTTCGGTCTCGGCATCGTCCCCCTCGTGAGGGGATAATAAGCATATGCCCATAACGATGTCAAGAGGGAATCGGGAATTTTTCGACTTTGGCGGCGGACCGTTCCCACCCCACCCTCGCCCTCCCCCGTCGAGGGGGAGGGAGTAGGGAACTTCTCTCCCGTCGAGAGGACGGGGAATTGGGGACTTCTTGCGAGTCCGCCTTCTTTGACGTTCCGGGAACGGCATACCCGGACGGCCGGCAGGGCGTCACGCTTCCGGTTCGGCGCCGTAGCCCTCGTCCGCCTGCGCGGCGGGCGGGCAGGCTCTCTTCCGGAAGAACTCGTAGTAGAGCAGAGGCACGGCGATCAGGGTGAGCACCGTCGCGCCCACGGCGCCGAACATCATGGCGATGGCGAGCCCCTGGAAGATCGGGTCGAAGAGCATGACGAACGAGCCCACGACGACGGCCGCGGCGGTCAGGACGATCGGCCGGGAGCGGACGGCGCCCGCCATGACGAGCGCGTTCGGCAGGCTTCCCTTTTCCCGCCACGCCATCTCCACGAAATCGACCAGAAGGATCGAGTTCCGGACGATGATGCCCGAAAGCGCGATAAAGCCGATCATCGAGGTCGCGGTGAAGAAAGCGCCGAAGAGCCAGTGGCCGGGCAGAATCCCGACCAGGGTGAGGGGAATCGGGGCCATGATGATCAAGGGCGTGAGGAAGTTCCGGAACCAGGCGACGATCAGGACGTAGATCAGGATCAGGACGGCGGCAAAGGCCAGCCCGAGATCGCGGAACACCTCATAGGTGATGTGCCATTCGCCGTCCCACTTCATGGAGTAGGTATCCTCCAGCCACGGCTGGATGGTCGAATATTGCTTCAGAACGTAGCCTTCGGGCAGCGTCATCTTTTCGATCGTCTTCTTCATCTTCAGGATGGCGTAGACCGGGCTCTCCTCGGTCCCGGCCACGTCGCCCAGGACGTAGGTCACGTCTTTGAGGTTCTTGCGGTAGATCGTCTTATCCTCAAGGCCCTCCGTCTGCTTCACCAGTTCGGAGAGGGGGACCATGCCCCCTGCGGGCGTCGGCATCCCGATCGATTTCAGTGCCTCGATGTCGGCCCTCTTTGAGAGCGGCATCCGCAGGAAGAGGTCGACCGGCTCATTTTCCCTCTCCAGATGCAGCAGCCCCGCGTTCTGGCCGGTGAGCGCGATCCGCAGGCTCTGCGCGACCGCCTCCGTGCTGACCCCCGCTCCGGCCGCCCGGTCCTGATCGACGGCAAACCGGATCTTCGGCTGGTCCGCCTCCACGTACCAGTCCACGTCCACCACGCCGTCCGTTTCCGTGAAGATCTTCTTGATCTCCCGGGCGATCTCGATCCGCCGGGTCTCGTCCGGCCCGTAGACCTCTGCGACCAGGGTGCTGAGCACGGGCGGTCCGGGGGGGATCTCGGCGACCTTGATCCGGGCGCCGTAACGGTCGGCGATCGCCTTGAGCGGAGGCCGCAGCCTTTTGGCGATGGCGTGGCTCTGATCTTTCCTCTCCTCCTTGGAGACGAAATTCACCTGGATGTCGGCCACGGTGCTTCCCGTGCGCAGAAAATAGTGGCGGACGAGCCCGTTGAAATTGTAGGGGGCCGCCATGCCGGTATAGGTCTGGTAATCGGTCACTTCGGGAACCGTGACCAGGTACTGGCCCATCTCCCGGGCGAGCGCCGCCGTCTCTTCGAGCGTCTTTCCTTCCGGCATGTCGACGATCACCTGGAGCTCGCTCTTGTTGTCGAAGGGGAGCATCTTGACCGTGACCATCTTCAGCGGGACCAGCGCAACGGCGAGGAGGAGCAGAAGGACCACGCTTGCCAGGGCGAGATACCGCTTGGGGCGGCTCGCGAGGAGGGGGCCCAGGACTTTTTCGTAGAGGCGATGCATCCTGCCGCCCTCTTCGACGCTCTTTCCCCGCTTCACGTTCCGGAGGACGATGTAGCTCAGCCATGGGCTGACGATGAAGGCGACGAGCAGCGAAAAGATCATGGCCGCCGAGGCGCCGACCGGGATGGGGCGCATGTAGGGGCCCATCAATCCGGAGACGAAGGCCATCGGGAGGAGTGCTGCGATCACGGCGAGGGTGGCCAGGATGGTAGGGTTCCCCACCTCGTCCACCGCGAGAACCGCGGTCATCGGCTCGATCTTGCGGAGCCTGAAGTGGCGGTGGATGTTCTCCACGACCACGATGGCGTCGTCGACCAGGATCCCGATCGAGAAGATGAGCGCAAAGAGGGTGACGCGGTTGAGCGTGTACCCGTAGAGGTAGTTGATCAGGAGCGTGAGCGCGAGCGTCACCGGGACCGCGACCGCGACCACGATGGCCTCCCGCCATCCCAGAGCCAGCGCGATCAGGATGATGACGGCCACCGTGGCCAGGAGCATGTGCTTCAGGAGCTCGTCCGACTTCTCCTTGGCCGTGTCGCCGTAATTCCGGGTCACGGTGACGTTCACGTCCCCGGGGATGAGCTTTCCCCTGAGCGCCTCCACCTTGGCCAGCGCCTGCTTCGCGACCAGGCTCGCATTGGCCCCCTTCTTCTTGGCGACCGTGATCGTGACGGCCTCTTTCTCTCCCGAAGCGTTGCTTCGAAGCCCCTTCGCCCCTGCCGCGGCGCCAAGTCCCATGAAGACGTAGCCGGGCGGCTCCTCCGGGCCGTCGGCGATCGTTGCCACGTCCCGCAGATGGACGGGGCGGCCGTTGAAAAGGCCGGTCACGACGTTCCCCACCTCTTCGCTGCTCGTGAGCAGGGCGCCCGTCTCCACGAGATATTCCCGGTTCCCGGCCGGGAAGATGCCGGAAGGCAGCCGGAAGTTCGCCTTCTGCAGGGCGCCCATGATCTGGAAGGCGGAGAGATGGTAGGCCTTGAGCCTGGCCGGGTCGAGGGCGATCCGGACCTGCCGCTTCTGTCCTCCGATCACTGAGAACTCCGACACATCCTGGTCCTTCTTGATCTCGTTGCAGAGCTCGGTCCCGATCCGCCGGAGCTCGTAGCCTGAGGTGCGGTTGCTGTCGCTCCAGAGGGTCAGGGTCAGGATCGGCACATCGTCGATGGAGCGCTGCTTGACGAGCGGGAAGGAGACGCCGGGCGGGATCCGGTCGAAATTGGCCTGGAGCTTGTTGTTGAGGTTGACGATGCTCTCTTCCATGCTCTGGCCGACATAGAACCGGACGATCGTCAGGTTCATGCCCGGCTTGACGATGGAATAGATGTATTCCACCCCTTTGATTTCCCAGAGGAGCTTCTCCATCGGCTTGGTCACCCTCGACTCGACCTCCTGGGGCGAGGCGCCGGGGTAGGCGACGAAGACGTCGATCATCGGCACCAGGATCTGGGGCTCCTCCTCCCGCGGAGTCACGATGACCGCAAAGAGGCCGAGCAGAAGAGAGGCCGCGACGATGAGCGGCGTCAGTTTGGATTGGATGAACGCCCGGGCGATGCTTCCTGAGATGCCGATGCCTTTCATGATCCCTGCTTCCTCTGCTCCACGATGCCGCCATCGTTTGCCTTTTCGACCCCTCCGACGATGATCCGGTCGCCGGTCTTGAGCCCCGACAGGATCTCCAGCCGGTTGTCATAGGTGCGGCCGGTCCGGATCAGGCGGTAGGTGATGACCCCCTGACCGTCCACCGCATAGACGCCGGTGAGCTGCCCCTTTTCGACGATGGCGGAACGGGGCACCAGGAGAAGCTCTTTCTTCCCACCGGGGATGCGGACCTTGGCGTAGAGGCCGGTCCTCAGTCCGGGGCCGCTGATGGGTACCTTCACGATGAAGGAACGCGACAGCGGATCGACGGCCGGCACGATCTCTGCGATCCTTCCCGTGATCTCCCGTCCGACGGCCTCGATGGAGACCGAAACCGGCTGTCCGATCTTGAGCCGGCCCGAGAGGCTTTCATCCACGGCGATTTCCGCCCGGAAGGCCGCCGCGTTCTCCACCATCAGGAGCGGCATTCCGGGAACCGCCATGCTGCCGACTTCCGTCCTCTTCTCGGTCACGACGCCGCGGATCGGTGAAGTCACCCAGGTGAAGCCCCGGTAAATGCGGGCCTCGGCAAGCCCGGCCGCGGCCCGGTCCACCATCTCCTTCACCCGCTCCTTTTCGAGTCCGGCCACCCGGTTCTGCGTTTCGAACTGATCCATCTCCTGCCGTGAGATCGCCTTCTCCTCGTACATCTTCCGGTAGCGTTGATACGTGATGTCCGTCAGTTCGTGGTTTCGCGCGGCCGCCTCGAGCGCCTTCTGAGCCTCCCGGTGGCCGGCCTCGGCCCCACGCTCCTTCTGCACCGCCTCGCGGTCATCGATCGTCAGCAGCAACTGCCCCTGCTCCACCGGGTCCCCCTCCTTGACGAGAAGGGAGGTGACCGTGCCCATCACCCGGCTGGCGACGACGCTCGTGCGGACGGCCTTCACGGTTCCGGTTGCCTCGTAGAACTCATCGACGGCGACGGGGGTAAGCGCCGCGATCGTCACGTCGCGGACCGGGGTCCGTGCCGTCTGGGTGCCGACCGGCGGCGCCTTCTCGCCGCAACCGGCCAGGAAAAGCGCTGCCGCCAAAAGCAGGACGGGCAGGCGCCCCACCCTGCGGCCTGGGGAATGGCCGGGAGGAGACTTTCGCGCAACTTGGAAGTCGTGATCTTCAAAAGTTTCAGGATTTGATGAACTCGTAACAAGTCCCAAATCCACCCGGCCGTCATACCGCCGAAAGCCGGTATCCAGTAAGACACTGGACCCCGGCGCCTGCCCCGGACTCCGATCCGGGGTCCGCTGGGGTGACGATCTCTTCAGCACTGGCTGCCGGCGGCTGCTCAGGACTCCGATCCAGGGCTCGACGGGTTGAGGTCTTCCCGCGAAGTCGTCGGGTCTTGAAGTGCTCCGGATGTTCAAAAAGGCGGTCTTCATTTTGCCTCCCCCTCCGTCTCATCCACTTTCAGATCCTGGAGAATCGTGCCGCCGGCAAAGCCGAGAGCCGCAGCTGCCAGCTTGTACTCGTTTTCCCTGGCGACCAGGTTTGCGCGCGCCCGGTCGACGCTCACCTGGGCGTCGAGCAGATCGACCATCGGCGAGAGCGCGCCCTCATACCGGACCCTCACGAGCCTGCGTCCCTCTTCGGCGGTCTTCAGCTCCTCCTTGGCGAGTTCCCGGTTTTGTCTGGCCTCCTTCAGGGTCATCCACGCCTCGTCCACCTGAAAGGAGACCATCTTCTTCATGCCTTTGAGATGCTCTTCCGCCTCGGCGGCCTGGTATCCGGCCTTGATCTTCTCATGCCGGGTACGGGCGCCGTCGAACAGTTCCCAGCGGAGGAAGGCCATCACCTGCCAGCCGTCCCCCTCGCCGCCCAGCGGGTGGTTGTGGTCGTTCCATTGATAGGTTCCGCCCAGGCCGGCCATCGGATAGTAGCTCGCCTCCGCGAGCCTCACGTTGTTCCTGGCATTTTCCGTCCGCAGCTCCAGCGACCTGACGTCTTTCCGGGCGAGGGAGCCGGCGCGGAGCGATTCGATCTCCCGGATCGGCAGTTCAGGGGCCTCCGCCGCGACGTCGACCGCGTCCGCGGAGCCGATCGTGAGCCCCAGGGCCCTCTTGGCCACGGCGAAATTCTTCCCCGCGCTGACGAGCCTCTGCCGTGCTTCCGCCACGGCCGTTGAAGCCCGGAGCGTGTCGGAGAAAAGCCCGAGACCCGACTCGTACCGCACCCCCGCCAGCCGCTGGTGCTCTTGTGCGTCCTCCAGGGACTTTTCCGCCACCTGAACATACTGGGCGGCCGTGCTCGCCATCAGGTAATGCCGGACGACCCGGAAGGCCACCTCCTCCTTCTTCCTGTACAGTTCCTCCCCCGAGGCCGAGGCCTCGGTCTTCGACATCTCCAATCCGATCCCGGCCTTCCTGGCGTAGAGGGGCTGCTCCAGCGTGACGGAGGTCTGGAAGTCGTTGATGGGCGTCGGATGGTTCAGGCTCTCGGGCGAAAAATCGGCAGCCTCGATCCGCTCCTGGTTGAGCTTGGTCATGAAGACATAGGCGGGGACCGCCGTCCGCAGATACCGCTCCTCCAGGGACACCTTGGGGAGGAGAGAGCTGCGGGCGACGCCGATCTCCGCCCCCTTGGCGGAGTGGGCGTTTCTCTGCGCCTGCAACTCGTGGTTGTTCTTCAGGGCAATCCTCACGGCCTCGTCCAGGGTAAGCCTCTCTCCGGCTTCCGCCGGCATTGCCGCGAGAAAAGCGAGCAGGAGAATGACCAGGACGGAGGATCTTTTCCGGAAGATGGGATCGCTTGCTCTTTTCATCTTTCCTCCTGATGCCGGTGATGCGCATCCAGCCGCCGGCTAAACGGAATGCCGGACCGGCGACCGATGGCGGCTCATTTCAGCGGGACGGGGATGGTTCTCCTGAAGGGCGGGTGGCATCGCATCTGCACGGGTTATCCCGGGGAACGCCCAGCTTTTCGAGAAAATTTTCCATCAGACACCATTTTGTGAAAGCGGACTGCAGCAGATTCAGCCCGACGAAGGCGGTGAAAAACAGCCAATACAGGCTGTGGAAATAGGCCAGCAGGACCGAGATCAGGACAAAGCTGCCGGCAATGGCCCGGACATAATGTTCCACCTTCATGTTCGTTCCCCCCTTTGTTACGGCTCTTGGCCCTGCGCAGGGCAGGGACGGCCAACAGGTCAATGCTACTAAAAAATAGCCATCCATCCCGCGTTTGTAAATATGCCCTCGATGGCCCGGCGTCATTGACCTGGATCAATGACAACCACCCCGAGCCGGTCCATGCTTCAGCCCTGACGAATGGATGGGGCCATGCGCGAAACGCGAACAAACATAGATACGATCAATTCCAGAGGAGGAAAAATGGAAAAGAAAGAGTGGGTCGGACATGCCGACGACGGCACCTTCGATGCGGCTGTGATGAAGACGGACAAACCGGTCCTGGTCGACTTTTGGGCGCCCTGGTGCGGACCCTGCCGGGCACTCGCGCCCGTCCTGGAAGAGATTGCCCAGGATTATGACGGCCGGGCGAACGTGATCAAGGTGAATGTGGATGAATCGGCCGACACTGCCGAGGCTCATGGGATCAAAAGCATTCCGACGCTGCTTTTCATCCGGGACGGAAAAGTCCGGGAGACCCTCGTCGGTCTCACGTCGAAAGACAAACTTGTGGCCCTGATTGACCGGAATCTGGCCGGATGATGGGTCGGTTTTTGGATGAATCGTCCTCTGCGACAGAGGGGATCAGGGAGGATCGAAAATGAACGATTTGCTGCTGTTCGTGATTGTGATCGCGGTGTGGTTCTTTCTCCAGGGGTGGCTGCTGCCCCGGCTGGGCATTTCGACCTGAATGCGCAAAGGCTGCTCGGTCGAGAGCGGAGAGAAAAAGCCAACAGAGACGGAGAATTGACGGCGTCGCAAGAAATCGGAAATCCACCCCGAACGTCATACCGGCGAATCCCGGATCGGCGTCCGGGACAGGCGCCGGTATCCAGGAATAAAGGATGGTTACGAAAGCACGGGACCCCGGCTTTCGCCGGAGTGACGACTTTTTGCGAATTCATCAAGAATTGATTGCTGAGCAAATTTGCTTTGTTTCGCCAGGCGCCCCGTGTTACATATTTCCCGCGACCGGTCTTGTGATTTACGCCTGTACTCCAAGGGTCGCTCATCCGGATCGAGGGGAAGGCTTCCATGGACGTGTTCAAACAGATGCAGGAGTTGCCCCTTTTTCAGGGGGTGCCTGACGAAAAGCTGAAGGCGCTGGCGGAGCGCGCCCTGTACAGAAGCTGCAAGCCCGGGGAGACGATCATCGGCGAAACGGACCCTGTCCGCGCCTTTTATGTCGTCGTCACGGGACAGGTGAAGCTCTACAAGATTTCAGCAGAGGGGAAGGAGCAGACCCTGAACCTCCTTGGCCCCGGGGACCCGTTCGGCATGTGCACCGCCTTTGCCGTCGCGCCGTTCCCCGCGAACGTCCAGGCCATCGGAGAGAGCGCCGTTCTTCTGATCCCCGGACCGGTCATGGAGGCCGTCGCCATGCAGGAGCCGCGTCTGCTGGTGAACGTCATCCGGATCCTCTCCGACCGCCTCAAGGAAGCCATGACCCTGATCGAATCCCTGGCCCTGAAGGAGCTCCCCCAACGGATCGCCTCCTTCCTGGTTCATGCCCCGCAGGAAGGGAGCGGAAAGACGACGGACCTGCTGGAATTGACGGTCACGCAGCGGGAACTGGCCAAGATCCTCGGGGCCACGCCCGAGGCTCTTTCGCGGGCGCTCAGAAGGATGAGCGAGGCCGGGATGCTCACGGTAGACGGCCGGTCGGTCCGGATTCTGAATCGGGAGGCGCTCGGCGAGCTGGCGGAAGCGGATTGACCGCTATCTTTGTCAACGGGAGTCTTCAACCCCCTCCACTCAGGAAGACGCCTGATAGTTTTCCCCTACCACTGAACTTCCATTCGATCCTCATTTACTTGCCTCCCGCTCCCGTACTATTACATCGGCAATCGAACATTGGGACTGTCCTGCCGGACCGGTATCCATCGATGGCGGGTTCCCGCCCCGGCCTCCGCCGGGCTGGCACGTCAGGACGGCGTCTGGATTCCGGCCTTCGCCGGAATGACGACTTTGACGTATCCCGTAACCGGAATTACGAGCGAATGCCATGAAGATCATGAAAGCCGGGAGAGTCCCGGCGCTGCTTTTCCTCCTCCTGTCGCTCCTGCTTCTCCCGTGGCCCGCCCGGGCAGCGGAGAAGCAGGACGTGCTGCGTGCAACCCTCACAAACGGGCTCCGGGTCGTGATCGTCAAGAACACGCTCGCTCCCGTGGTGACCATCGAGACGAACTACCTGGTCGGCTCCAATGAGGCGCCCGACGGATTCCCCGGTACGGCGCACGCCCTGGAACACATGATGTTCAGGGGCAGCCCGGGGCTCTCCGCCGAACAGCTGGCGAACATCATCGCCATGATGGGCGGCCGTTTCAACGCGGATACCCAGCAGACGGTGACCCAGTACTTCTTCACCGTTCCCGGCGACGACCTCGAGACGGCGCTCCACGTGGAGGCCGAGCGCATGCGGGGGATCCTCGCGACCGAAGAGCTCTGGGACAAGGAGCGGGGCGCGATCGAGCAGGAGGTGGCGCAAGACCTTTCGAATCCCGAGTATCTCATGAGCATGCAGCTGCTCGCCGAACTATTCAAGGGGACACCCTACGCCCACGACGCCCTGGGCACCCGCCCCTCCTTCCAGAAGACCACGGGCGCCATGCTCAAGGAATTTTACGACGCCTGGTACGCCCCGAATAACGCCATCCTCGTGATCGCGGGCGATGTCGAGATGGAGCAGACCCTGCAAAAAGTGAAAACCCTCTTCGAGCCCATTCCCGCGAGACCCGTCCCGGCAAGGCGCGAAATCCGGCTCCAGCCGCTCCAGGCGGCTTCGCTCTCGCTCGACACGGATCGGCCCTACGGGCTTGCCGTCGTCGCCTATCGCCTGCCCGGGTATGACAGCCCCGACTATGCCCCGGGGCTGATCCTGGCGGACGTGCTCAGCAGCAGGCGGGGCGATCTCTACGCCCTGGTTCCCCAGGGGAAGGCCCTCTTTGCCGGTTTTGAAAACGATGCCCTTCCCAAGGCGGGATTCGGGTTTGCCATGGCGAGTTTCCCAAAGGGAGGGGACGGGGCTGCGCTCGTGGAGGCGATCCGGGGCATCGTCGCCGGATATGTGAAAAGGGGCCTTCCCGCGGATCTCGTGGAGGCGGCCAAGCGGCATGAAAGGGCCGGCGCCGAGTTTCAGAAGAATTCCATCTCCGGCCTCGCCGAAACTTGGTCCCAGGCCCTGGCCGTGGCGGGGGTGAACTCTCCGGACGACTTGACGGATGCAATCGCGAAGGTGACCGTCGAGGATGTCAATCGCGTCGCGCGCGAATACCTGATCAACGAGACCGCGCTCACGGCGATC
>JAJFTY010000236.1 GCA_021372695.1 Deltaproteobacteria bacterium | reverse complement strand
ATATTCAAAAAGGGATACGGTTCCGGTCGTGCCGTGCGCGAGACGGACACTCCTGACGCACTGCCTTCGGGAAACGGAGAGGGCCGATTCCGCAGCCATGAATAGGCGTTGAAATCATCCACGGCTTCGCATAGAATGCCGTCCGAATCCCAGATCCCCAGCGTTCCCTTTTGCACCCGACGAAGCCGGAAGGAGGAAGCGAGCCATGACGCGGTACGACTATCTGAGCCCTGAGTGGGCCGCGGAGGTCCAAAAGAAGCTGCAGGCGGACCTCCCGGCGGAGAAGATGAAATTCATCACCACCTCCATGTCCAACATCTACACCAACTGCCCCGGAGGCAAGACCAAGTTCCTCTTCTTCAAGTGCGATGAAGGGATCTTCACCGAGGTGCGGGTTGGCGAGGGAGACCCTCCTGCGGCCGATTTCCGGATCACGGGCGACTACGACCTCTTCTCCCTGATCTCGCAGGCCAAGATGAAGTCGCAGCGGGCACTCATGACCGGGAAGCTGAA
Organism: Deltaproteobacteria bacterium; assembly: GCA_021372695.1. The sequence continues at coordinate 5,661 of JAJFTY010000236.1, read as the reverse complement.
ATTGCGGGGAAACATGGTCAAGGCCTTGAAGCTCGCATCGCTCGCGGACCGCATGAACGCCGTGATCGCGACGGTTCCCACCAATTACTGATAGGAGGTGCGCCATGGCTGAGAAGAAAAAGAAAATGGATGCGCAGGATCCTTTCTTCATCGACTATCCCGGCCGGGTGGCCCAGGTCCAGCGCGCCATGGCCAGGGCCAAGATCGACGTCTACCTCGGGTCGCGGCTGCGCACCGCCTCCTGGCTCACCGACGCCTTCTGCCCCTGGCGGACCTACGTCGTGGTCCCGAAAAAGGGGCTCCCCACCGTCTTCACCTTCGTGATCGACGCGGCCCGGGTTGCCGACGACTCCTGGCTGGACGAGGACCACGTCCTCGGCTACGCCCCCATGGGCGGCATGGATCAGATCAGCCTGGTCGCCGATTTCATCCGCGAGGATCTGGGGGTGAAGAAGGGGAGGGTCGGCGTGGAGAACGGCCTCTCCAACTACCTGCCCGAGGGGGTGCTCACCCATTTCGAGTACGAGCAGTTCACCGCCGCTCTCTCGGGCGCGGAACTCGTGGACGCCCACGACATCATCGACCGGCTTTCGCTCATCAAGGACGCGGGCACGATCAACCGTTTCCGCGAGGCCTCACGGATCGTGGATGTGGGCCACCGGGCCGTGCGCAAGGCCCTGGCGAACGGCGGGTACAAGGGGAAGAGCGAAACCGAGATCGGCGGGATCGCGGCCCATGCGATGCGCAAGGCGGGCAGCGAATGGGAGTGGTCCTTCACGGGCGGAAACGAGATCGCGAGCGGCTACCGGACGGGGCTCGCCGGCGGGGCCTGCACGCCCGCCTCGCGGTGGAAGCTCCGCAAAGGGGAGCCGCTCATGGTGGACATCCATGCGATGTTCCGGCTCGGCCAGGGGGACCATTCGCACAACTACTTCCTCGGCCGGGCGACCAAGAGGCAGCGGTGGCATGCGGACAACTTCGTGGACATCGTGAGCCTGACCCTCGAAACCTACCGGGCCGGGATCACCCCCGCGGGTCTGGCCGAGCAGATGATGGCTTTCGCCGAGGAGCGGGGTTTCGCCGAGTACATGGTGCCGGGCTTCGAGCACGGGATCGGGATGACCGGGGACGAGTGGCGGATCGGCATGAACGACGGCCCATTCGCGTACTGGACGAACCCCGACCACGTCTACAGGGAAGACGAGCTGATCATCTGCGCCATGCAGTACGCCTGCCCCGACGAGGAGATCGGCTTCCGGTACGAAAATCCGATCCTGATCGGAAAGAAGGGGTGCGAGCCTCTCTCCCGCTATCCCCTGGGCGTGGAGGAGATTGCGGTTCGGTAAATCGGGACAGCGCCCATTTGTTTGATTCATCCGTCCCCTTTTTTCTTCAGTTGTCTGACCACGTCGATCACCGTGCCGTCGCGGTATTCGACGACCGCCGCGATGCGCTCTTCGAACTGCGGTTTTTCCGGTGGGCCCGTGATCTCCTCGGCCAGGTGTTTCAGCTCATCGATGGAAACCACCCGGAGATCGGTCCCGGCCAGCCGTTCCAGCAGATCGGTCCGGCGCGGATTGACCGCGATCCCCCCCTCGGTCACCACGACATCGATCGTTTCGCCGGGTGTCGTCACGGTCGTGACGCGGTCCACGATGCTCGGATACTTCTTGCTCGCCAGCCGGGTCACGATGATGGCCAGTTTCGCACCCGCCGCCGTGTCGCTGTGCCCTCCGGAGCCGCCCATCAGGATGCCGTTCGAACCGGTGGTGACGTTGACGTTGAAATCGGTGTCGATCTCGGTGGCCCCGAGGATCATGACGTCCAGATGGTTGACCACGGTCCCCTTGGTGTGGGGGTTGCCGTACATGCCCATGGTCATCCCCTGGTGTCGCTTGTCGCTCCTGAACGATTCGATCGCCTTCAGGTCGAAGCACTGGCAGTCGAGCAGGGTCCGGAAATAGCCCTCCTCCAGCATCTGGACCATGTAGGCGGTGATTCCTCCAGACGCGAAGCTTCCCTCGATGGCATGCTGCTTCATCAGGTCCCTCACTCTGGCCGCGACGGCCAGGGCGGTCCCGCCCGCGCCTGTCTGGAAGGAGAAGCCGTTTTTCAGGAGCCCCGAGGCCTCGATCACGCCCGCCGCCATGGCGGCGATTTTCAGGTTCACGGGGTCCTCGGTGATCCGGGTCGTCCCTGATACGATCCCGCTGGCGTCACCGATGCTCTCCACGGGAACGACGAAATCCACGAACTGCTGGTTGATCTCGATCGGACAAGCCGGGTAGTCAACCAGCGTATCCGTCACGGCCACGGTCCGGTTGGCAAACCGGGAGTCGACATGGGAATAGCCCATCACCCCGAACGCCGATTTTCCCTCCACGCCGTTCATGTTGCCCTCTTCGTCGCAGGCCGATGCGGCGACGAAGGCGGCGTCGATGACGATCTCCCCGGCCGCGATGGCCCGCACCCTCCCGCCATGGGTGTGCATGATGACCGGACGCTTCAGGATGCCGCCGGAGACGGCTTTCGCCACCGGACCTGACAGGTAGTTGGTGCAGAGCCCGGTCACCACCCCGGATTCCATATGGCCGATCAGGGGGGCGTGCACCGGGAAGATCGCGGTGGCTGCCACGGTCAGTTCCCGCAGGCCGATCCGGGCCGCCTCGTCCAGGACCATGTTGAGCACACGATCGCCGTTTCGCAGGCAGTGGTGGAAGGAGATCGTCATGCCGTTCGTAAGTCCGCAGGCCCGGATCGCCTCGCCGACGGAGCCCAGCACCTTTTCCCTGGCCGGCCCGGCGAGGATGAGCTTCGCGGCGACGCGGGTGACCTCCTTCTCCTGAATATCGACACCGGCGAAGGGTTTGACCGGTCCATACCCCTCGATGTAGGCAGGCAGTTCGCGCCCGACGGCATTGATCAGTTTCACGTCACACCTTCAGCGAGAATTCGCGGCGTTATCCTTTTTCCGGCTTCTCCTGCCTGTCACGGGAAGCGGCGGCAAGCCCGGCGGCGCCCTCCGTGCACGCGCGGGGAGCGGGATGTCGACGACGGGATCGCCCTCGCTGATGTTGCGCCCTCCGTGCACGCGCGGGGAGCGGGGTCCCGCAAACGAACCGTGAGCCGCCCCATCGATCTATCGCCGCAGGCCGGCGAGCTGCTGGAAGATGATCAGCGCCTCCGCCAGCCCGATTTTCCCGTCGCCGGTCGCGTCCGGAGGCAGCTGCTCCGCCGGTACGGCCATGCCGGCCAGAAGCTTGAGCGCGGCGATCGCCCGGGAGAGTTCGGCCCCCGCGGGTCTGGGCCACGTCACCACCTTGAACGGGGCGCTGAAGCCGCCGATGGTCAGGGTGGCCGTCGTCGCGGTCCCAAATGCGGCAGACGCGGTCTGGCGCACCGTCACGGTCTGGCCGTTGGAGACCGTTCCCGGGGAGGTGGTGAAATTGCCGTTCCCGATCCGATATTCGCCGCTGGACACGGAAATCGGGGCGGCTGTTGTGATCCCCGTGACGGTCGCAGTGTTGGAGGTCGCGGTCGTTCCCGGGGCCAGGAAGAACCTGGTTTGGAACTGGAGACGGTCCGGCGTGGTATCCCGGATGCTCGTCGTGGTCAGAAGGTAGGTCGCGGTGCCGTACGTGTCATCGGAGATCTCCTTGACGACCCCGACCCCGGGCGCCACCCAGTTGGTCTGAGAGGTGGAAAATCCATAGCTTGACAAGATGACAGTCGTGGTGAGGCGGACGGTCCGGAAGGCGCCCAGGGGCGCGTTGATCGTCTCGAAGCCGTCGACATGGGATCTGCTCGTGTATCCGGAGGAGAGATAACCACTGACCGTTCCGCTGCCGCCGGTAGAGACGCCCGGAGCGCTCTGACTGTCGGCGAAGAGGACCGGCGGGGTGAACGACAGGGCCCCGTACCCCGGCTCGACCTCCCGGTGATCCCGGATCCCGTCGGCGTCGTTGCTCATGTACATCTCGTAACCGTCTGAAAACACGATGTGCGCGACGCCGCCGACCACGCCGGTCACGCTCCGCGTGAACCCGTCGATGCCGTTTTTCTGGTAGGTCCACGAGGTTCCCGCGGTCAGGGGGAAGTAGCCGGTGAGCTCCTCGAGGGAGATGACGCCGATCCTGTTCGTGTTGGACTCCGTGAACCAGATGAGCCCGTCCGGGCTCGCCGCGATCTTTTGCGGCGCCGCGGCTGGGGTGGGGACGGCCAGTTCGCTCAGGAAGACGCCGGCCGGCGTGATGCGCCCGATCACGCTCCGGTTGTTGACGGCAAACCAGAGGTTGCCATCCGGGCCGGCCGTGATCCCGTAGCTGAAGGTGGAGGGATCGGGGTTGGAAAAGCGCGTCACCGCGCCTTCGGGGGTGATGCGCCCGATCACGGCGCCGTCGATGAACCAGAGGTTTCCATCGGGACCGGCTGTGATGGCGACCGGCTGGGAGAGTGCCGATGGGGCGGCCGGAAACTCGGCGATGGCGCCCTCAAGGGTGATCCGCCCGATCTTCCCCGCGGCGGTCTCGACGAACCAGAGGTTTCCGTCAGCGCCCGGCGTGATGCTCCCCGGAGAGCTGGAGGGGGTGGGCGTCGAAAAGAGGGCGACCTCGCCGGCCAGGGTCATCCGCCCGATCTGGTGACTGCCTGTGGTGAACCAGAGGTTGCCGTCGGCGCCCGCGGTTATGCTGCCCGGAAAGTCGACGGGCAACGGAAACTCTGTGAAATTGCCTTCCGGGGTGACGCGCACGATCTTGCCGGTGATGTGCTTGGTGTACCAGATGTTGCCGTCCGGCCCGGCGGTGATGTGGCCGGTGAACTGGCCGGGGGATTGCACGTCAAAGACAGCGACTTTGCCGGCCGGGGTGATCCGTGCGATCCGGTCGAGGTAATAATAATCCCTGAACCAGATGTTTCCCGAAGCATCGGCGGCCAACCCCGTGTCGATCCCGCTCCACGTCTGGGCCGGGGCGATGGGAAATTCACCCACCGTCGCGGCCCGGGCGGCCGCGGGCAGCGCCATCAGGAGTGAAACAACGAATAAGAAGTTCACACAGGCCGCGGTTTGCGCCTTTGCGGGTCGTCGAGACATACGGAGCCCCTCCTTAATCGAAACCGATGCAGTCCTGAGCAAGCCCCCTCGACCTGACCGACCGTCGTTCCCATTCCCTTTGAACCACTTATACACTGTTTTTGCGGGTGGTTTCAAGCTTACGGGAGATCGTTCGAGAAGTGTCGGCGCCCGGGGCTTTCTCAAGATTTTCCCTGCCCCGGCGCGGATGATCAAAAACTCGTTACCCCCTCCCGCCGGGAGGCGGCTTGAAAGCTTCTTTTTCCCCTCCCCCGGCGGGAGGGGATGAAGGGGAGGGGGAAACGGATGATTCAGGAGAGCGCCGGGCAGAGCAGGATCTCCGGCGGGTCACAATAACGTTGTCAACCGGCCCCAAAAAGTGTAAATCTGCCCCCATGGCGAAACTGACGCTTTCGGAGTGGCTCGCGCGGGCCGAGAAGAACCGACGGTTCATGGAGAACGTCCGGGAGATCCGGCGGATTCCCGCCCGGCCCGGCATCTTTGCCGAATATCCGGCGTGGGTCCATCCCAGCCTGAGGAAGGTGCTCGAAGGGCGGGGGCTTGGCCGGCTCTACAGCCACCAGGAAAAG
>JAJFTY010000217.1 GCA_021372695.1 Deltaproteobacteria bacterium | reverse complement strand
CGCGTTGCAGTTGGCACCGTTGGCCGCGAGGGCCGAGGCCGTGCTCGCGTTTCCGGTCAGCGCGCCCGTGAAGGTCGTGGCGCCCACGGAGGTCAGCCCGGAGGGGCTCGCCGTGCATTCGGCCACTCCGGCTGCGGTGATGCCGACGGCGATCTGGCCGGCCGCGCAGTTGGCCGGATCAGCGGCCAAGGCGGTGGCCGTGGCCACGTTCCCGCCCGGGACGACGTAGTCCGTGCCTGCGCTCGCCGCCGATATCGCCGAACCGTTCGATTTCACCAGTCCGTTGATCGCTTTGACGATCGGATCGGCCTCTGCCGCCGTCACCGCGAAGCATCCCTCGACCGCACCGCTCGCATCCACTCCCAGGGGTGCCTGGCCAGACGGGCAGTTGGCGCCGTTCGCCGCGAGGGCCGTTGCGGTGCTCGCCGCGCCCCGGGTGTTACGCGGGCCAGCCATCGCCGTTCCACCGGCCAGGGCGAAGATGATCAGGGCAATCGCATATTTTTTCATGGACTTCGTCCTCACTGGTCGTACTGCACTTTCCACTTGGCGGTTCCTCCGCCGGCGACCGAGATGCTGACATAGATCCCTGTCGTACACTTGATCGCGGGATCCCATGAGAAGGTCCAGATCCGGTCGCCGCCGAGGATGACGGTGTCGGCCGGAACGAGAGTCGACCCCGCCGCCGCGGTGTTGTCGTAGACGTTCAGGGTGATGTTGTTCGTGCCGTCGGTCACGACGACGATCCCGTAGAAGGCGGCGGCTCCGGACACGGCGATGCCGCTCGCGGCGCCGTCCGTGGTCACCTTCGCCACGAGAATCTGATGGACCTGGCCGTCGCTGGTCCTGATTGACATCCAGTCGGCTGCCGCAGGGGAGGCCATGAGGGACAAAATCAGGGCCAGCAGTGCAATTCTTGTCACCGATTTCATTTTTCCACCCTCCCGCTCAGTTCTTGAACTGCCCGACCACGGAGAACGTCATCGACGTCCCGCCGACGGTGTAGTTGATCCGCATCCACTTTCCGAAATTCGTCACGGAGGCGACGGTCTGCCCGGTCGCCGTGATCTGGCCGACGACCGTGTGGGTGTACCAGGTCGTCCCGTCCGGGGAGGTCTGGATGATGACGTCCAGCGTCGATGTTCCCGCCTCCGCCGTCACGTCGACGCAGATCTGCCCCTCGGCATAGGCCGAGACATCGAACGCCGTGGACTGCACCGTGGCCGCAGATTTCAGACCGCTGGCGAGGAAGGTGATCACCCTCGTCTTCCGGTCCTCGCCCTGGACCGGCAAAACCAGGATGGCCTCCGCGATAAAAACGGCAGCCAATAACGCCAGCGTCAGCCACGCGGAGAGATTCCGCCTCCGGACGGCCAATGACCCGTCCCGGAGCGGAGATCGCCCCGCACAGGTCATTTTTTGCGATTCGGGCATATTTCGGGTCATATCTTTCTCCCCCTTTCGGTCTTCGGGATCCGCGATCGCCGGATCGCGGTGCCTGAAGGCCGGCGGAGGCCTCCCTCCGCCGGACTAAATCTGGGCTGCCAGGCTACGTCTGGATCGCCGTCCTGGAGACCTCGTACCAGTGCGATCCGTCGGAAATGAACCGGACCGTGTAGAACCTCGAAGCCGTATTCGCGAGCGTCAGGGTTCCGACGGACGACACCAGGGTCGCATGGAACGTCACGATCTCATCACCCGCAGCTCCCGCACCTGTGGCGAAAATGATGGTGATCTCATCGCCCGCTGTGCCCGCGCCCGAGAAAGTGATCGTCGTGTCCTCGTTGTCGTTGATCGCGAGCGTGTAGACGTTCGACAATCCGACCGTCAGCGCCACCGCGGCTCCGGGCGTCAGGACGCTGGCCGCCGACGCGAGTTGCACAGTGCCGCTTTTATTCGGCAGGGTGATCGTGCGATCGGCCGTCGGATCGGTCGGCGTGACGGTCGTCTCGAAGGCATCAGCGGTAGCTCCTTCGAAGACCAGGCCGTTGCTCGCGCCGGTGACGGAGTTCGCCGCATCCGGGGCGTTCGTCGCCAGGCTGGAAAGCATCACCGTTCCCGAGGCATCCGCCAGGGTGACCGTCCGGTCAGCCGTCGGGTCCGTCGGTGTTATGGTGGTCTCAAAGGCATCCGCCGTGGCCCCCTCGAAGACCAGGCCGTTGGAGGCCCCGGTCACGCTATTGGCCGCATCCGGGGCATTGGTCGCCAGGGTCGACAGCATCGTCGTCCCGGAGGCATCCGGCAAAGTGATCGTTCGGTCGGCCGTGGGGTCGGTGGGCGCGATCGTCGTCTCAAATTCATCAGCCGTTGCCCCCTCGAGGACCAGCGGCGACGCCCCGGACAGGGTTCCCAGAACCGTGAGCGAGGAGCTGTCGAAATAGTTCTGGAAACTGAAGAGGTAGTCTGTACTGGTGATCGCATACCCGACCTGCTGGCTATATGCTGGCGCCGACTGAGTCACCGCGGCCGCCGTCTCGGAAAGATACCCAGGGGCACCTTCGGTCAGAGCGGTCCATCCGGACAGAATTCCGACAGCGATGATCTCCACCTTTGCGCCCGATGCGCCGCCTTTGCCGATGATTCCCACTGCCGGCCGGAGGGCGGCATCGTTGGCGTCCGCCTTGTAGGCGTAGCCGTCGGCGTCCTTCAGGCAGACGACGTTTCCGGTGGCCAGGGTTTCGCCCGCCGTAGCGGAGAACCTGAGCCAAGTCTGTTTGACGCTGTAGGCCGCGATCGACTGCGTCGTCATGACCAGCGTCAGGGCAACGACCGTCAGGATCCAGGCCAGAGAAAACCTTACTTTCTTCATTTCGACCTCCCTATGTGCTCTCAAATTTTCGTTCATTCCCGGCGGGCCACCATCCCGCCGGGAATACGGTTTCACTCACGCCCGCCCGTCCTATCCGGCCACGACGGAGCAGTCGAAGCCGCGGTAATCGGCGATCTCCCACTCGTACTCGTGGCGCTGCTTGTACTGGATCTTGTCGCTGGTAAACATCTGCCCGGTGAGCGGGTTGTCGGCCACGAACAGCTCGGGCTCCTCGCGCCCGTTCAGGAAGGCGACCTCCAGCAGTTCAACATCTCCGGGGTCGGCGATCAGGCCCCAGTTGTTGGCATCCGTGGCCAGCTTGTTGACCATGATCCGCTCGTGGTTGGCGCCGAACCTGCCGGCGTGCGGGTTCACGGTCCCCGCAATCGGCCAGGGCGAGTTGAGCGCCTTGGCGGTTTCCAAAACGGCCCGCGGCACCCAGAGAATCTTGGGCTCCAGGCAGAGTGCCTCGCCGGAATCCTTCTCCGTCTGCGCGAACATCGCGATCAGCCGGTTCGCCAGGGTGGTGATGCCGGCCGCGTCGTTGGTCAGCGCCACCGCTCCCAGGTTGGCGTGGTCGTTGTGGAACAGGGCCTTGCTGTCCCCCTTGAAGGTGGCGTTCCCGTTGATCTTGGCCCAGCCGCGCCGCGCGAAGGTCCGCCTGGCCGCCCGGCCCAGACGGCTGACCAGAACCATGACGGACTTCAGGTCGTCGTTGATGATGACCTTCCGGGTGATGGTCAGGATGATCCCTTTCTGGTTCACGGCGTAGGAGATCTCCTCGTCCGTGGCCATCGTGATCTCCTGGTAGTCGCCACTCTCCGGATCGATGTCGGGCAGGTCCCCGAAATACCCGACGTTGATCGATTCCATCGTCCGGAAATCGCGGGCGTTGCGCCGGTAGCTGATGAGCGCCGCCTCGTTGTAGTCGACGGCCCTGTACTCCTGGACGAGCCGGCGGTACATGGAGTTCCCCAGGACGAAGGAGAACGATGCCGAGCTGTACGCCGCCGGCAGCCGGAGCATGCTCATGATGGCCGTGCCCTGGCGGATCGCCTGGTCGGTCGCGATCCCGCGAACGTCCTGATCCCCGGTGAGGCGGGTGTAGGCGGCCCGGAGGGACTCCAGCGGAGGCACGTCCTTGAACTTGTCGTCCACCGTCACGCCGAGCAGCTTGTCCATCGCCGCCTGGAGCTTCTCCGGCTCCTCGGCGCCGATCCGGACCTGGCCGGCGCCCGTGACCGATCCGGAGCCGGTCAGCTTGTCGACATACTCTTTTTCCTTGGTGATGGCCGCCTGCAGCTGGGCCGTCTCGAAGACCTTGCCCTCGAACTGCTCGCGGATCCGCGTCTGGGAGAGGTCGGGCAGGTCGCTGCCGGCGAGCTCGTCCCTGAGCGTGATCCCGCACGCCTGGATCCGCATCTGATCGAGCAGCTTCGCCGCCTCCGCGTTCTGTCCGCTGCCCGCCGACATCGCCGCGGTGACGGCCGCCGTGATCCGGGTGTCCAGATCCGCGGGAAGGCCCGGGCCCGCCCCGAGAAGGGCGATCACCTCGTCCTCCGTGACCGTCTTGTCGGCCACCTTCGCCTCGATCGTCTTGTAGGCATCGGGGCGGCTCTTCTTCAACGCTGCCAAAAGCTTTTCCAACATCGTTTCATCCTCCTTCCGACCGCCCCTTGCAGCCGCGGCCATTCTGAGAAATTTTCCCCCTCCTATGGGGTCGTAAACCACGTCGACCGAGTCGACCTTGACGATCCGCTCCGCGCGGCCCTTCTGGGCGGCGGCGCTCGCCACCGTTTTCGCGAACACGTCGTGGGAGAGGCCGATCAGGTCCTTCTTGCCGCGCTCCCAGGCGTCCACGGCCATGTCCCGGAGCCATACCGCGCTCTTGAGGATGTTCAGGGTCCCCTCGAGGCCGCTCGCGTTTGGCGTCGACTCGGATATCCAGCCGACGAGATCCCGGACCGACTTGCCGAACGGACGATCCGGATCGTCGTGCTGCCCCTGGGTCAGGGCGAACACCCGGGCGCCGTCGTACAGGGGCGCAGCCGCGTGCAGCACGTTGAGCGGATACTCGGCGATCCCCTGCTTGTCCACGCCCTGCTCGATGATCTGGACCCGCCACCGGTACCCGTAATCGGCATCCTTCGGATCTCCCAACGCCGCGGCCAGGCGGGATGCGGCCTGGACCTTGGCGTACTGTTTCTCGACCTCGATGCGCTCGCCCAGGGTCACCTTGCCGTCCATGATCGAGTAGGGATACTGCCAGAGCTTCTCGGCGGGCTCGTCCTCCTGGACGATGACGCAGGCCGGGAAGAGCTCCACGATCCAGCACTTCTCCGGGATCGCGCCGCGGATCAGGGACCGAATGTCGTCGAAGCTCGCCTGTCCCTCAGTCGTCCCGGCGGCCAGCAGGCGGACGACGTCTCCCATCGTGGGAAAATGAACCGGGTCATCGACAACCAGAAACTGAATCGGCTCGCGTTCAGCCCGCACCGCCATCACCCCCTTTTCCCGGCTTCGCCTTCTTTCCATCCTCAGCCGGTTCCTTCTCGACGCGGTGCTTCTGGCCGTCGCCGGCGACGATCGACACCGCGTCGCCGAGGTCCTTCCAGGACAGGACGTCCTCGGGTTTCAGCTGCCGTTCGATGGGAAAGTACTTTTTTTTCTTCCCCCCGTTTTCGTCCTGCACGACCTTTTCTTCCGCCGTCCTGAACTTCAGCCCCTTGAGCAGCTTTCCATCGATCTGTTCCATTGTTTCCCTCCCTCTCGATTTCAAAATGGTTTTGATTTCTTCGTCACGCGGCCCACGCCTCCATGTAAGCCACCTCGTCGCAACCGCAGTTCATGGTCTCCGAGAGCGGCGCCGCCAAATCCCGCGGGTACATGATCGGCGTGCCGCCAGAATAAAAGAACGGTTTGTCCACCGGAACGTGATGGCCGTCCATCGCCTCGTGGATGGGCCGGGCCTTCATCGGATGCCCGGCGTGAAGCCACTGCTTCTCCAGGCCCTCCACATACTCGGCCGCCTGCCGGAGCCGCAGGTCCGCCGCGCTCGAGTAGATCGTTCCCATCTCGTGCCGGGTGATCGTCTCGGCCCGGGCCGCTATGTTCTCGAACCGCCCGGACTTCATGGTTCGACCGATGGCCGCGGCCACATCCTGGGGGCTCTTGCCGCCGATCACGCCCAGGGTGATCTCCCCCTTGACCTTGAACCAGGCGTCGCCGAAAAGGCTCCTCAGATAGTCGTTGGAGTAGCCCTTGAGCGCTTCGAGCTTCGTGGACGAGATGTGGTAGCCCGTATAGATCCCGCCGGCGGCCAGCGGCGCGTCGATCATCGCGACTCCCATGCCCCAGGACTTGTCGAGCAGGCCCGAGAGCGTCGTCTGGGCGGACGAAGAGGCCTTCTCCATCTGGTACTCGATCGAGTCGAGCATCCGGCGGAGGTGGAACTGGTCCCAGCTCCCCAGGGCCGCCTGGCCGAGTTCGGCCATCACCTGCCGGTGCAGCTCCTCGAGGATCGCGAGCATCGCCTTCTCGCCGGAGACGATCTCCCGTTCCTTGTCCTTCAGAGCCTTTTGAATCGCCGCCGACGCTTTCAGCATCCCGGATGCCTCTCCGATTTGACGTTTAACGGGGCCTTGACATAGTTATAAACAGTGTCAAGGAGCCCATGCCGCTGTATGGCCGTCCCGGGGAGAAAATCGTTCACAGGTCAAATTTCGGCCTCCTCCCCTCCAGAAGGGTTCGGTTCCTTCCCCATGCCCCTGCCCAATTCCCCCGGAACGGGTTTCCGCCGGTTCCGGTAATCCTCGTACCCCTTCTTCTCCGCCTCCTCCTCGATGGCCTTCTTGACCTGATCCAGGTCGATCCGGACACCGCCCACCTGCTCGGTAATCGCGGCGAAGAGCATTCTGGAGGTGTCCTTGTCGAGCCATCCCTGGTTCTCGGCGATCATCAGGCTCGACGCGATCGCCTGGTAGTAGGCCCCCTGCTTGGCGACGTCCTTGGTGGTCATCGTCGGCGTCGTGACGGTGAACCTGGCGTCGTCGTCGCTCACCCGGAGGAACCGGGCCTTCCGCGCCTGGCGGATCTGGTAATTGCCCATGTCCTCCTTGACGTACTGGACGGCGAGCTGTTTCTGGGCGAGCATCTTGAGCGCTGGGAGGTCCATCTCCGCCGCGGTGGCCCGGTTCATGTCGCCGCCGCCCCCGTACCAGTGCTCCGGGTAGCCGAAGCGGCCCAGGATGTGGTTCCGGAAGAGCCGCGCTCCCTTCTCCGCGTCGACGGCCTTCATCTCCGGGGCCATCGCCTGGAGCGTGATCTTCTCATTGTGGCCGTAGACGGATCCGCTCTTCTTGTTGAAAAGCTTGACCTGCTTTTGGATCTCCTCGGGCTCGGCGCCCTGGATCAGAAGGTCCCAGACAAAGGCGTTCATGAGCGGCCACTTCTCCGCGAAGTCGAAGAGGTACTGCTCGTAGGCGTCCAGCCAGTCGGCCACGGACAGGAGCGAGGAGCGGCCCCTCGGGGAGTTCGTCGTGTTGTTGATCGACCAGAAATGGCACTCGCCGCTGTTGAAATGGCTGCGGAGCATCTTGGCCGCCGGGGAGAGCACATACTCCGCCTCCTCCGGGAGGATCGTCCGGTACTGCTTTGCTTCCGTGTTCACGCTGTATCCGGCGATCTCGCCGATCCAGCCCCTGGTCAGCACGCCGATCGGGATCTTGACGTTCTCCGGATCGGTGATCACGTCCTTGATCTGGGCCGGATCGATGTAGCCGTAGCGCACGCGGCCGGTCTGCTTCGCCGTGAACGCCGGCAGGCAGAGCTCGCCGAAGATGTGGAGCTCGTTCACGTGCTTGGAGAAGTAGAGCGGCATCCGGTTGATCGGGTCGTTCCACATTCCCTCCAGGCACTTCTTGGTATCCTCGTTGTTCGCCTCGTAGGGCATGCCCTCGGCCAGGATGAAAGCGGTCGTGATGTCGATCAGCCAGCCGGCCACGGGGTTCGTCTGCCAGAGCCAGTAGGCGATCTCGATCATCCGGTCCTGCTCGATCGGGATCAGGTTCCGGCCCGGGGCCGTGGTCAACCGCCGCCAGATCGTTCCTTCTTCCACGTCTGGCGATCCGAGGGAGCCGCCGTAGCTCGCGGCCCGGATGCCGACGGACGGCTTCACCGGCTGGACCGTCCCGCGCTCCTGGCTCAGGCGCTGCGCGACCCGGCTCTCCACCTCGGCATTCAGGAATCTCGAAATCGCTTCGCTCATGCCGCCCTCCGGAAGAGTCTGGTCATCAGCCCGCGCGGCCGCTCCGCGTGGTAGTCCCGGGTCTCGGGCTCGCTGCCGGCCCCGGCCGCCTTGACCAGCCCGCTCTGGAGCTTGCTGATCGACATCTCCGCCGCGTCCGGGCCGTCGTCATGGACCGTGGGGACGAAGATATAGGTGAACTGCTCGCGCAGGATCGCCTGGTCGCTGTGGTTCTTCATGAAGAGGATTCTCCCGTACTCCCAGAGAATGCCGCAGGTGCCGACGATCCGGGCGATCTTGTTGGAGCTGTGCTGGACCGGCGCCCAGGGAAGGAAGCGCTGCACGTCCTTCGCGTAGTTCTTGATCGCCTCGTGGAGGAAATCCTTGAACATGTTCTCCTCGACGACGACCGGCCCCGGGTACTCATCGTGCTGGGCATAGGCCGCGGCGAACATCTCGCCGATCGACCGGCGCTTGATCCAGGCGTGCATGCAGGGGAAGACCATCCGCTCGGTATCCAGGCCGAAGGTGATCACGGCCCGGAAGTCGGACCCGGACTTCGCGGTCCCGGAGGGGTCCACGGCCGTGCAGAAGATCAAGGGCCGGCTGATCACCTCGATCCGCTCGAAGTATGCAGCCTGCTCCTCCGGGAAGGGGGAGTCGTCGACGCCGACGCGGTTCCGGTACTCCTTGTTGAAGGTGTAGGTGCCGACGTCGTGCTTCTTTTTCCGGATCCGGTCCATCGGCCAGGCCGCGGGCCAGAGGGAGCGCTCGTTCGGCGTGCCCTCGTCCAGGATCAGATCGTAGACCTTGGAGACGTAGCGGGGCAGACCTTCGTCATCGACATCGGCGATGAGTTGGGAGATCGCGGAAAGCGGCGAGAAGAGGTTCCCCACCATGATCGCCGAATAGCCCTTGCCCAGGGAGCCCAGCACGGCCCCACGGATCCAGTTCTTGATCTTCTTCGTCGTGTCCGGGTTCTCGACAGTCTCGTCGTTTTCCATGTCGTCGAAGGTGACCAGGGTGGGGCGGTATTGCCGGTAGCGGATGCCGCGCACCTTGTCCTTTCGTCCCCGGGCCATGATCTTGACACCGTTGGTGGTCTCGAATTCGTCATCGCTCCAGTTCTTGGTCTTGAGCGCGCCAAAGTCGTGTTTGATGCGCGGGTTCTCGTCCAGCTCCAGCTTGATCTGGAGGGTGAACGCCCCTGCCTGCTCGTGGGTGTCGGAGCAGATGAACTGGAAGTGATGCAGGGCGTAAACGGTTTTGTGGACGTGGTTCCCCAGGGAGAAGAAGGTGGACTTTGCCATCTCCCGGGGCGCCCCGACCAGGGCGAGCTGATCCTCCAGCTCGGTGATCTCCTGCCACTCCTTGTGGCAGTCGGCGAATTCGACGCTGAAGTAGTGGGGCAGGTACGTGGCGAAGACGTAGAGCCGATCCGTCCGTCCCCGCTCCTTGCGGGCCTTCTGCTTCGCGGGGGTGTCGCGTTCGAACGGAGAAACGGATTCCCTGATCCATTTCCTCAGTTCCGCGACCTGTTTGTCGAACTGCCCCTCGGTCAGGTTCGGGCGTTTACGCATTGCCGACATTCATGCTCTCCGCTTTGAACTGCATCGTCATGGCGTCGAAATCCGCCGCCAGCGTCTTGAGCCCTTCAGGATCGTTCTCCCGCATCCAGGAGACGATCCACTGCATGTTCTCCAGGAAGACCTTCGCCCGGTCGTACCCCGCGCCCTGGCCTTCGACGGCCTTGAATTTCACGACCAGCGACCCGAGCTTGCTCAGGTTGTCGAGGGAAGCGGCCTCGATCGCGCCCGGCTGCCGCTCCTCGGCGAAGGTCAACTCGCGCTCCAGGAGCGCTTCCATCCGGAGGCCGAAGGAGGCCTTCCTCGCGCGTGCCTTGTCCCACTCGTCCATCTCCTCGTCCGGCTTCTGCGTCATTCCTTTCCAGGCGGAGAGGGTCTGTCTCGAGACGCCGAGCTCCGTTTCGATGGCGGTGAGGCTCTTCCCGTCAACAAACATTTGACGGGCCACGGCTTCGAGCTGAGTCTTGGCTCCCTTTTCGGCCATCACTTCAACTCCTCGTCGAGCCGGACGATCTCCTCGTTGACGACCGCCAACTCGCCCCACTTCGCCTTGAGATCGTCAAACTGCGCATCGGTCTCCGCGATAGGCAGGTCATCCGGGCGTTTGAGACTGCAATCCAGGTTGATGCAGATGATCCTGGCCAGGGCTTCGATCTCTCCCCTGAGACGCTTCACCTTGAACTCCAGGTTGGTCTTCTTCATCCGCCGCATCTCATTCTGTGTGCTCATTTCCCGCTCCCTGGAGTCAGTTTCAGTTGCGCGCTCAAATTCGCCGATAGAAGCTGGTGGCAAGGGGTCCGTGTCCGCAGGAACGTCGTGAGCTCGGTTGTCGCCGCGGTGGCGAGCCGGATCGTATCGGCCTGCTCGCCCGCCATCTGCTCGTACTTTTCAACCAGGCGGACATTCGTCTCGTACATTAGCTTCTGAGCATCGAATCGCTTTTCCATCGCTCTCGAGATGATGATCAGGATGACCCACGGCCCGAGGATGATAATGAGAAGGATCGTTCCTATGGGCCAGGTCCCCATCTGGGAAACAACGTGCGATAGCTGTGTGAGCGCTGCGAGCTGTTCCGGACTCATTCGACAACCCCCTCGAAGACCGTTGTGTAGTACCGGCTCTCGCGCCACCGATCGGTGAGGTTATCCGGGTTCACGCCGTAGTAATTCCGGAGGAACCCAGACGCCCGATCCAGCCCGATCTGCTCCGCGCAGCCGGCCTCAAACTTCGCCGTAAGTTCCGAACACACGATGCGTTGCCAATGGACCCATTTGGCCAGGCCCAGGAGATGGAGGATTAGGCGGTGCGCCGGGTACCACTGGCCGAGATGCTGCCGAATCTTTCCAAAGCCGGCGGCGTAAACGTCCGTCGTCATGTTGATGTTCCGGACGACGAGGACCCGCGACCCTTTATAGGCCTCCCAGAGGTTCTGCGATTGCACGGTCCAGAGAGCCTCGATCGTGGCCCCGTAGGGGTCGGTGATGATGCCGGTATGGGAGTAGGTCGACTCGTTGTCGGCGGCCTTTGCCGCCTGGCAGATGTTGATCAGCGCGCCCAGAGCCATCGGGTTCCGCGTCGCAAATTCATCGCCAGGGCAAAGAATCGGTCTCTTCATGCTACCCTCCGATACTCCTGGATTCGCCTCGTCCATCCCCGGGTGAACTTGAACTGCTCCGGATCGCTCTTCACCCGGATCAAGATCTCCCCCAGGAGCGCCTTATCCGCGATCGCGGCGTAATGGACGAACTGCATTCCGTTCAGAGCCACCATCAGCGCCCGGGGATCCTTCGAACACCATTTATTGAGCAGCCCCAGGGTCACCGATCCCAGGACGCCATCCGCGTCCAGCTCCTCGCCGAGGTATCCCAGGGCCAGTTGGGCCAGGAGCGCTGCGCGCCCCGGCCCGGAATTCACCGCCGTATCGAATATCTCTCCGGCGATGCAGGGATCCGTGATGTCCTGGAGGCGGAGCGGCTGCCACCAGAGGGTCCTGTAAATGATCTTGGCCTGGGCGCGGGACAGATCGGAAATGTCGGTCACGCCGGAAATGATCCCGCGGCTGAGCGCGAACCTGAACGTTTCTTCCGTGATCCCCCATTTCGTCCGGCCGCCGCGATCACCAGGAACGTTCGCGTAGCCCTGCTCCAGGGCGATGGTCTCCTCAACGATCGGTTCGAAGTAATCCACGTTCGCATCCTTTGTCGGCGCCTCCCCCGGCGATCCCGGGGGAGGTTGGCGTTGCCGCCTTGCGGCACTCGTCAGGCCTTCATGGGCCGATGAATCAAAGAGTGGGTGGCCGGGTCGCGTTGGCGAGACGCGAACCCGGCCGGTGGAGGTGTCGCGTGTCGGGAACGGATATGACAGATTGCAGGGAGGGAGTCTTTTGCGGTGCGCACAAAATGAAAAGCCCCTTCCGGAGAAGAGGCTTTTGCTGAAATGCCGCTCTGGTTTATTGAACCTGTTGATCGAAAATGTCAAGCGTCGTTGAAAAGGCTCGGCTGTTCGGCCTCCTGGGCGCGTGCTGCCAGGATGTCATAGACCTCGCGAATCGACAGCCCGGTCTCAAGAGCGACGCGCCTGTGGTTGAACGGATTCTCCGGGCTGGCATTGGCATAGCGGTCCCGGACGTAGGCAACCTTCGCGGGTTTGAACAGCTTGTCGGGACTGACCAGGTAGACATAGACGCTCGGCAGGGCGTGCGCGAGCTTGATGGTGTTCTCGAGCCCGATCGCGTCGACCATGAGCTGGTAATCCTCGGGCAACTGATCCTCCTTGATGTAGTCGCGCCACGTCTTCTCCATCTATGCCTCCCGAGCCTCCTGGGGCTGACGCTGCAGCAGCCCCTTGAGCCCTTCGATCACGTTACTGGCCTGTGCTGCGGTGGCGACCCGCTTGATCTTCATGTATTTCGTCAGCCACCGATCGTAGCCGTCCTCGAATCGCCAGGCGATCTTCTTCCGCAGCACGTCGATCATGTCCATCTGATCCCGGGACGGCATCGTCACCACGTTCCCCGAATTATTCCGGGCTGCCCTGACGGCGTTCGGGTATTGCCACCGTGCGCGCCTGGCCTCCCCGCTGGTCTTGATGTAACTGCTCTGGATCCGGAAGCCCAGCGTCTTGAAATAGTTGATCAGCCCGTCGGCCTCGAAATAGGTCAGGTCTTTGCTGGACCACTTCTTCGCGTGGGTCTGGGCGCCGATGGCCTGGCGGTATTCATCTTCCGACAGCCCCAACTGTGTTTTGGCGATATGGATCAACCGGATCTGTATCGGTTCGATCATTCTCATGATGCCCTCCTCTGATTCCATGCGGCGACTGAGTCCTGCCGTGGCAATGCTTTGCTCCCCGCGCCGCACATTTCACATCGCACACGCCGCCAGGGTTCCTCTCCATCGATTGCCGCGATTCCCTGGGTGCCGTCTTTTTTGATATATATCCATAATGTCGCCAGTTTCGCCTTTCCGCCGCAAAACGGGCAGGGCAACAATCTCTCTTTTTTCATTTCTGCCCCCACTTTTGTTTGAGGCCATCGATCGCCCTTTGCGCCTCTTCCGATAGAGGTACCGGCTCCTCGGTTGTTTCCCGGGTGATCCGCTGCCTGGCCGCCTCGCGCGCGGTCTCGGTTTTGACCGCCAGCTCCGCGGCCAGCTCCCATGCCACGTGCCGCAGATAGTTATGATTCTTGAGCCCCTTTGGCTGCGCGGTGATCGTCGCCTCCATCGCCTTTCCCCAGATCTCCGCCGTGATGGGTCTGGTCTCACCGCCCTGCCAGTGAACGGTTTCCTGCTCAGCCAGATCCCGGAGGCTCTTCGCCAGGGTAAGAGCCCGCCGCCAGGGGAGCGCCTTCCCGCCTTGGCGGAAGAGCCCCAGGTAATGCAGCGTCCGGATCTGGACGGGGGACGGGAGCGCGATCGCAACCTCGAAGAAGGTCCGGATGACCGCATCGTTCATCCATGCTTCCCCGCTGGCTACGGCTCCGCATGACGGGCACACAAGGCGCATCAGATCACCCCCATCTTGCGCATGATTCTGCCCAACGTCTTTTTAGATTTGAATTCGTTTGCGTAATGAATGGCCAGGCAGTGAGCCGCCGATTTTCTCGTCTTCGGAAGGCGCCCGGTTCGACGCCATTGAAACCTGATCACGGGGGCGCCGAGCGCGTCGACGCAATCCTGGATGATGATCGTAAATTTGGCCATTATGCTGACTCCCGTTGTTCCGATTCCAGTTCAAGCCTGCCCTGGTTGAAGACCATCTCCAGGGAGGATTTTTGAAGACGCGCTGCGCGAACCAGGATCATGATTCCCCGGTGGCGCAGGCTCCGGGTGGCGTTGATGATCTCGTCGGGCGTCTCGGCCAGGAAGAAGCCGGGCGGATCGTCCACTGCGGAGGCGATCACGAGGCCGCGCTCCATGATGAGGCTGCGGACGGTCTGACGGATCTGCACATCGCCCATGCCCGTCCTCTCGGCGAGATCCCGAACAGAGAGAGCGCGGGCGCGTCCATTCCGCAACAGGCCGTAGACCGCCCGCTCCTCGTCAGTCAGCTTGAGATCGAAATCAAACGCCGCCTGATCCATTGCCGCCCAGCGATAACCGCTCCGGATTTGCATAAGGAACCGCGTCTCCTCGCTTTTCCTTAGCCAGTTTCGTGAATCTCTCCTGAATCCACTCGTACCATTTTCGATTGCTTTTCCAGGCAGGGAAGAAGCCACCTTTTGCAGCCGTTATCCGGTACTCTTGCAGTTCTCCGCTCGCCCAGGCCCGCGGAAGATAGAACCACCATGGTTCATAGATGATCGAAAGCTTATCTGCCCAACAAAGGCGTGATGGTTCAGCGTTTCGAGATCTGGCGTGGTGGCGAGAATGGAACATGCAGAGAGCCCACATATCCATGTCGTGGAACATGTCCCAAACAAAATCAGCCGCCCACTCCGGATGACGTTCACCATCTTCATCGTCCATACGGGCTTTTCCCCAATAGCCCCAATCATGGATGACGATGCAGATCATCGTTTTCCAGTTCGGGCGACCGTACAGAGTGATCCATGCGATCAGAACAACGATCGGATGGATCACGAACTGATGGACCCCGAAGAGTATGCTTTTGGTCCCCGTTTTCATGCCGCCTCCGTTTCCGCTTCGGCCTCGTCGTCCTCCTTCAGGAGCGCATTGACGAGCTTGTCGATCTCGCTGTCCGTGCTCTTGATGACCACAACGTCGCCGGTCTCACCGATCGTCACGCCGATCCGCTTGAGGTCGGCGGCGGAAAGCTGCTGCAGGGCGTCTTTGATCGGCTTTTCAACGGTCTTGATGAGAACGTCGGCCTGCTCCGGGAAGTGCTTCTTGATCAGCTTGACCACCTGGTCTTTGTCGTCCCAGGAAATCTTCCCCTTCTCCTTCTGGAAGCCGATCTTCACCCCGTGGATGATCATCGTGCGGGGCTTGCGGAACAGCTCCGGGCTCTCCTCGATCGCCGCCTTCAGGACGGCCTGCCGTTCGGCAACCGCCTCCACCTTCCTCTTGATCGTCACAACGTGCTGCCGCTTCAGTGCGGCAATCTCGTGTTCGGCCACGAGCACAGCCTCCGAAAGCTGCACTCGCCAGTCCGCGTAATCCTTGGTCAGCCTCTCGATCTCACCCAGTGTCTTTGCCATGATTTCTTCTCCTTATCGGTCTGAAAGTCCCGTTAGAAATTCCCATTACGCCCTGAAAGACTCGCAGCCGACGCACTTGTCGGGCTCGCGGGATTGCTGTACAATGCATACCGCCGTGTCGATCCGTTCATTCCTGACCTGACAATGGATTCCATTGCCTTTGGGCTGTTCAACCTGGGAGCCTCCTGCAAAGAGTCCAGGCTGTTCAGTTTCGGTTCGACGCGGCATTTCTTTGGGCTTTGCCCACCGTCTTTCGCGTTTCGTCCTGACGATCCTGTAGCGTTCTTCTGACATTCCCTGCGCGCTCAGGTCCAACGGCCGCCGCTCGCGTTTCGTCATCCGAGCACCCCCTTGATCCAGAGCAGAATCTCCTTGAGGTACAGCGCTCCGAACAGGGCCGCGAAGATCAACGCGCATGTCGCAACCTCTGACAGGGCGCGCACTGGATCTTCCCTGAATCCCGACAACAGAACCCACCATGCGCCGACGTGCGCGTACTGCTGGGTTTCACGAGTTTCAAACATGATCTCCTCCCTTATGATTCTTCCGGTTGGGGCACAGGTAATAGCCGCCCTTGCCTTCGCAGATGTCGCAGCGGACGTTGTCTTCCGGATACGCGCAACAGCAGCAATCCTCGCCGCAGTCATGGCCGGAGACGCCTTCGCCGCCGCAGTTCCAGCATTCCTCCCAGACCATTTCGGTACCGCACTTCGGGCAGACCGGGCCATCCTCGGGCTCGGGATCGGCGGGAACCAGCTCCCGTTTCATCGCCGGCGCCTTGTAAGTGGATTTCTGGCGGTCACAGGTGTGATCGCTCCAGACGCGATAGCGGATCCCCGGATTCTGCCCGATGATGATGCAGCGTCCCGGGTACCGCATGGAGTACTTCCCGACGCCCCGCTCCCCATCCGACAACAGATCCGGGCGGAAACTCTCGCAGTGCCGGCAGTTCCGGCTCTCGTTGGTCGAGCCCTTCCGGTACCTGTTCACGTCTTTGATCTTGAGTCTCGGCATCGATCCCATCGCCACGCCCCCTTTCAGATCGCCATGACCGCGTTTTCCCGCACCACCGGCTCGCCCATCTCGTAGGCGATGTTCATCGCGGCTGCCACGTAGCTGTGGATCGTCAGCGGATAGGCGTGGGAGATGGGCTTCTCGCGCCGGTCCACGCTCGTCAGTCTGCGGCTGAGCGCCGTGATCGCCGAATCGTCGATCACGTCTTCCAGCTTCACGTTGATCCGCTTGAATTTGAGGGCAAGGTAGGATTTGACGTTGCCGTTCAGGCCTCGGATTTCGGCCACCTGGATCCTGCGGATGACCTCCCGCAGCTCCGGGTGCAGCTCCTCATCGAGCATCCGCTTCATCTCGGCCGCCTGGCCGATCAGGATGATGCCCAGCATCTTCTTGTAGCCGTCCTCAATCTCGTAAAATCGCTTCAGGTATTTGAACGTGTTCAATTGCAGCGAGTGGGCCTCATCGATGATCAGGACGGACTGGTAGCCCTGCTGCGAACGGTCGCGGAGCAGCTTCTCCATCTGCCGGGCCTTGTGCTCCAGGCGCGTGTCGACCGTCTGGTCGGATATGTCCCGGATGATGGCGTCGATCAATTTCCCGGGAGTGATCTTCGACGACCCGCTCCTGTCCATCGTGCAATCCAGCCCGCTCCTGGGGGCGATGATGTGGCAGCCGCCGTCCTTTTTGAGCTGCCCGACCACTTTCTTCAGGATGATCGACTTCCCCGAGCCCACTTCCCCGATGACCGCGAGGAAGCCGCCGTGGCGCGCCGCGTCGAGCATCGCGGCCTCGATGTAGCGGTGTTCCTCCGACATGAAGATGTCCGCGTCCTTCTGGACATCGAAGGGGGCCCGGAACGGGTCCCTGAACAGTTTGAAATGCTTCAACGCTCCCTGACTGATGCTCTCCATCTCCACCTCCAATCTGATGATGTGTTGCTCCAGATCCCGTGCGGCCAGGCTGCCATGCCTCTTCGTCGCCGCCGACTTAAAACCGGTACCGTCCGGTACGGCATTCCGGAGTGCTTTCCCTGCCGGATCCCAGATCCGTCCCACCTGCATCTGCCTGGCGATCAGCCACTGCATTGCCCGGGGATCGGCCGTGATCATCCGTTCGATCGCCTCCTTCGCCTCGGGCCGATCAATGGGGAAATACCCGCGATTACAGATCAGGTTGGCCGCCGCCCGGGAGATCCCTCCTGCGACGGCGATCGTCGTCTGGCTGATCCCGCAGTCGAGCGCCAATTCCTTCAGGAGGACCGGGGCAAACGCCATTTTGTACGCCATTGCCGGTTTCGCCTTTCCCACCTCCACACCTCCTATCCCGCCGCCTGGGCGGTCTGTTTCTCATTCGCCGTCCATGTCCCGTTCTCGATGCCCGCAATCACCTCCTCCGCCTCGTTGATTTCGATGCTGCCGCTGTAACGCTGCCGGAGCGCCTGGTTCGTGTCCCGGCTGATCGGCCCGACCGCCTGGACCAGCCGCTTCAGCAGCTCATCGATCGATATGCTCGTGTCCATACCCCGGTCCACCTCCATCGGCGTGCCGCGCCGTGGCACATACGCCACGTCGATCTGGTCAGCCAGGCCGCCGTACACCTGCAATCCCTCGAAGGGCACGGCGTCCTTTGCCTTCGTCTCGCCATAGGACATCCGATCGAACCGCTTGACCGCCTTGTGGGTCGGCGTCTCGGGCTGGGCCTTGTAGGTCTGCCCGATGACCGCCGAATCGGCCCGGAAACCGCCCTGGACGGCCGGCAGGGTCTCGATCGGCGACGCCTCGTAGAGCTGCCCCTGCCATTCCACGTCGATCAGGGGCTTCTTGTAGAGCTTCCGGATCACGCGGACCTCGGCGTCCTTCCGGATGCCCGTCACGTGGCGGACGTTGTACTCCCGGCCGTCGACGCTGATCGCGTAGGCCCCGGTCACGACCCTGGTTTCCACCTTGCCCTGGTAGATGTCCTGGAGGGTGGCCTCGTCCGGCAGCTCCCGGAACTGCTCCGGCCGGATCAGCAGCCAGGCCGGCGTGCGGGCCATGCCGTGGCGGCTGTGGACCTTGAACGCCTGGTGCCAGGCGGCCATGTCCCACGCCCAGGCGTTGATCTGCTCGACGGACGTCCCCGGCTGGATCCGGAGGCTCGACTCGAACCAGGTCTCGATGATGTTGTGGGTGCTCTCCGTCTGCCCCTGGCGCCGCGGGTTGTAGGGGAGCCCCTTGGGGATGGTCACCTCCAGGCGCTCCAGGAAGTTCAGGATGGCGTGCGATTTGTTCGCCGCGCCGGTATCCATGAGCAGTATGAAGGGGACGCCCCTGAAGGGGAGCTTCTCGTGGCATTGCACGCCCCAGGCCCACTTCAGGAAGTTCCAGAGATTCTCCGATGTCTCGCCCGAGGTGTTGTAGTACCGGACTTTGAAGGCCCCGCTGAAGTGGTCCGTGAGGACGTACCGCAGCAGCCGCTGCTTGATCTTCGCGAAATTATCGAGTTTGTTCTTATAGAAATCGCGCTCGTCCATGATGCCGAGCTTGCCGTTTTTCAGATAGTACTGGATGCAGACCGAACTGTCGAAGGTGTGAACGTGGTTGGGGTGGAGGGACTGCATCGGCGTGTGGGGAGTCGGGGTGTTCATGCACGCCTTCGACATTTGCCGCTCCCGGAGGATCCGGTTCATGGTGGCCGGCTTCACCTGGCCCTGCTCCAGATACCCGTTCATCTCGGCGATCTGGATCGCCCTCTCGACCGGCATGATCGGCCCCTTGTTCTCCCGGCCGGTCTCGTACATGAGCGCCGCCACCAGCTCGACCTGCTGATCCGTCACGCCGGTCTTCAGGACCCCCTTGTCGGCGCGCTCCTTTCGGCCGGAGTCAAAGCCGTATTCAGCCGCGACCCGGTAGAGGCATTGCTCGGAGAGCCCCGCCATTTCGCGATACTTGAGGATGACCGCCTTGCGTGCTCTTGGTTTGGATGCCGTCAACTCTGCTGCCAGATCTTCCTGCCACATGGCTCATCTCCGCGTCAGTTCTCTGCTCTGAATTTCCGGTAAAGAAGCTCCTGATCGATGACCGGCACCATCTCCACCTGGCCGCAGGAGACCAGGAGCTCCTTCATGCGGGACAGCTCTTCTTCCGAATTGCCGGTGAGGGTCAGGACGTCCCTGCAGACGGCCAGGTATCCCTCGGCGGCCTCGGCGCGGAGCTTGTATTTCCGCATGGGGTGCTTCGGGCACTCCTCGACGTGGGCCACCAGCGCCGCGTGGTTGCTGGGCGGCGTCCCGGGCGGGTATGCGCGCCCGCAGAAGACGCACGTCACGACGCGGCTGTCATTCTGGATCGCGAGGCGCTCGCTCCGGAGCTGTTCGACCTCGGCCTCCAGTTCCTTGATTCGTGATGTCCAACCGTTCTCAATGGCTTCCATCCGTCTCCTCCTTGAAAAATCCGAGATTCGCCGCTCTCCAAAGTACCGAGTCCACAACCGTCAGCCGATCGCCGGTCTCGCTGCCAATGTCACGGCAGAGCTCGGCAGCTGATTTTCCGTATTGCGCGGCGATCCTCGTCAGGTGTCGATCAGGCTTTACGCAAGAGAGTCCGAGATTCTTGGCCAGGTGATATTTTGTGATGGGACCGATCCAGGGGAGCCTTCCGAGGAACGTTAGCTTGTCATCGGCAGATTGATACCGCTCAAACGCGGATTCTTTCTGGGAACGCATGGCATCGATGGCTCGGGCCTTTGCCTTGTGGCCAAACACGTCGACTGCCTTGCCACCATCGTCGTACCGCGTCTGGATGCGGTTCCAAATCTGACGGGCGATCTGCTCCTTCATGCCGGAGTTGATGACCACCCAGGCGTACTCACCGAAAAAATCGGCCGCATCGCAACAAGGGGCGATGTTCTCAGCCCAGGTTATTTCATGGGCGTATCCGGCCTCGATGACGCGTTCCTTGAGTTCGAGATAGCGTTCCGCCTTCATGACTGCCTCTCATCACCGACGCTGGCTTGGCCGGCCGGTTCCACCGCCGTCAGCGCCGCGCCCATCCCCGGCTTCCAGGCCGCCTCCGGGCACATGATCGCGTTCCCATACATCTCCGTGGCCTTGTCATAGGCCACGAGGATCTGCTTCTTCATGTAATCGAGAGCGGCAAGGTAGGCGGCGCGCATCCGGGGGGTGGGGGCCGGGTCTGCCTCGAAGGAGAGCTCCTCGATCCGGTCCGGGTCGAGCTGGAGGAGATAGCCGTCAAATCCGGTCCGGAAGAAATCGACCTTCTTCAAGAAGCCGTCCTCCTCCGGCGTCAGCTCCTTCTGCTTGGCCTTGCCCTCCAGTTTGGCGAGATCTTTTGAATACTTGTTTAGAAGCTTTTGCTTATCCGCCAGGACCTTTTCTTTTGCTTTCACGGTCTCGTCTTTTTCGGTGAGTTCCGCCCGGTGAGCTTCCTTCTGGCGGTTGACGTAGGCGAGGATTTCGGCGGGAGTGGCGGGGACGTTTTCACCGTCGATGACGAGTGAATTTCCGTCCTCAGAAACGGACAATTGTCCGAAATTGCTCTTACCTAAGTACCTTATTTCATTCAAACCGAGGCCAGAAAAAACGGACAATTTGTCCGAAAATGTTCCGACGATCGGGGCGATATCCTCTACTATTCTGTCAGCCGTCCTGCGTTCGATCCCGGCCGCCTCACAGAACCCATCCCAGGTGTATCCCGCTTTTTTGTAATCCTTGGTCTTTTTCACCCGGTAGAGCATGAGGGCGTCGGTGAACTCGCAAGACGCCCGGTGGTATTTGTTGGCTTCGAGAAATCCGAGTGCGAAACCGTCCGCCTTGCCCGCCTCCATGTCTCCTTTCAGCCTGGCGATCTCCTGATTCGCCTCCTGCCGCGCGATCTCGTAGATCTGCTTTGTTGCCTCCACCTCTGCGTTGTTTACTTTCGCCATTCCGCCGTCCTCTTATCCAAGTTCAGTGAGTTGACCTTCGATTCCTGTCTTTTCCGTCTCCAGCGACGCCTTCTTCCGGGCCCAGAAGAGCGCCAGGCCCATGCCGAGCTCGTACCGGTCGCCAATCATCCGGAGGAACCCCAGCTCCTCCAGCGTCAGGCACGTCCGGTAGGCCGTGTTGTGGGTCAGACCGAGATCCTTGGCCAGATCCGCCGCTCCGACAGGCTCCTTGGCGTTCGCCACCGCCTTCAGGATCTGCCCCGCCTGGTACACCGTTTCGATCCGATAACGATTTTCCATGCCCACCTCCTATTTTCTGATTCCTCGAAACTCCTTCTTCAGCCGCTGCATCTCGGATATCGCGTTATCCAGCTTCCCGAGAGCCAGCTCCCTCACATCGTCTTTGTCGATCACTCGGCCGTCTTCGGCATTCGCCAGCGCCGCGATCGTTCCGAGCGATCCGGTAACGTGCTGGACCGCGTAGATCATGGCGGCCGGCATCGGGTACTTCGTGGGTTTGGTGAGGTAGTGATTGAGCATGTGGATCGACAGCCGCCAGGCGTTGCCTGGCCCGAAATAGGCGTTGATGGCATCGACCATCTGCTCCCTGCTCAAACCGGCCGCCCGCCTGGCGGTGTTGACTGTCGCGGCGATTTCGATGCAGGCTTCCTCGTAGCTGTCTATATGTTTGGGAACATCGGGAGAGCTGAGCAGCTTGGCGCGGAGGTTTTCGTACTGTTGGATCGGCGCGTCGAAGTCTAAAACGGCCTGGTTGGTATCTAATCTTTTCTGCTTTTTAGACATTGCAATCACCCCGTTTTTATGTAGAATCAAATCGGCTTTGAAATGGTCCGCTGCTCTCCTTATGCTGCCCTCTTGGGCCAGAGCTCCTCGATCTTCATTCCGAGGGTTTCAGCGATGACCTGACGGGCCAACTTCCCTTTCTTTTTCGCGCCAACACGGCGCCCGGTGATGATGTCGGATAGAAACGATTGTGAGAGGCCGGTCTTTTCGATCAAATCGGCCTGGCTGATGCCGTGCATGATGAGAAGTGCGCTGACGTAGCGCCCTCTTTTTTTGTTCGGCTGTGCGGTTTTTATGGCGTTCATGGGATGAGATAATAGACAATTTTAGACCAATGTCAAGACAAATTTATGCCAGCAGATGAAAATCGGTTGAAAATTATCCGGGATGATCTTGGGGGAATAAGTCAAGCAAAATTGGCCGATTTGGTTGGTCTGCCTGTTTATAAGATCAAATACGCGGAAACTCCTGGGGTAAAAATATCCCATGAGATCGCACAGGTTGTGGATGAAAAATTAGGCTATCGGCTCCATTGGGTTCTGCTGGGAGAAGGCCCCAAAAAGAAAGACGAGGTTCCTGCTCCGCAGCCCGTCACCCAGCCCGGTTTCCCCGCTCATGAGTTCGTTCTGATTCGGCAAGTCAGCGGACGGATCAGCGCCGGAAACGGCCTCCTTCCTGACGATTCAATCGACATGCTGGCCGCCTTCCGGAGGAAATGGATCAAGAAGAAGGGCGGGAATCCGGAGCGGATGTCGCTTATCGCGGTGGAAGGGGACAGCATGGAGCCGACGTTCCTGTCGGGAGACCTCGTCCTGGTCGATCATGGGCGCAACACCATCCCGGCCAGGGGCGGCATTTACGCGATCGCCATTGACGACGAGATCATGATCAAAAGGGTCCAGCCCGTTTCGCCTGAAAAACTGCTTGTGATCAGCGATAACAAGCAGTACCCTCCGTTTGAAATTGGCCGTAATCAGGTCCAGATTAACGGGAAAGTGATATGGTTCGCGAGGGAACTCGAAAAATGAAGTAATCGCTTAATTCGGGAGGAACATGAAAACTGCAAGGTACATAGCACTCCCTTTTCTGCTGGCTTTATGTATTCTTACCTCCGGCTGCGCCACCTCCACCATTGGCCTTCTGAAAACAATTCCTCAATACGATACACTGATCGTTAAAAGTCCATTCTCCGTGGAAGTAAA
>JAJFTY010000182.1 GCA_021372695.1 Deltaproteobacteria bacterium | reverse complement strand
AGGGGGATTCGAACCCCCGTGAGGGCTTTTGGCCCCCAAATCGATTTCGAGTCGATCCCGTTACGACCACTTCGGTATCTCTCCGAATCATCCTTTCAAAGCAGGCGGTCTCTTTTCCCCCGGCAAGGCATCGCGCACCGGATGTCCGGTTTCATAATGTTGTTTGGTCGGGAGGAAAGGTCGAACCGCCTTCGCGGTCTCGCTACGGACGCACTATTAGCCTCTTTTCACGAAAAAATCCACTCAAAATTTCGCCGCAGCTCTCCGCCAGGACCCCCCCTGTGACGGCGACGGCGTGGTTCAGACGCCGGTCCTCGAAGATCCGCCAGCACGAGACCGCGGCGCCACCCTTGGGATCGGCGGCGCCGAAAACGAGCCGGTCGACCCTGGCGTGGAGGATCGCCCCTGCACACATGAGGCAGGGTTCGAGCGTCACGTAGAGCGTCGTGCCCACAAGCCGGTAGTTGGCCATGGCGGCCGCAGCGGCACGGATGGCGAGGATCTCGGCATGAGCCGAGGGGTCGCTGTTTGAGATGGGGCTGTTGTACGCGCTCGCGAGCAGGGCTCCCTCACGCACGATCACGGCGCCGACCGGTACCTCACCCGCATCGCGGCCGCGGCCGGCTTCGGACAGCGCAACGTGCATCCATCTTTCATCGACCAGCCGATCAGCGTCCACTGCCATCATTCGTATCCCTGCACCTTGTGGAAATCGGATCCCGGAAAAGCGCAGCGCGATTTTGGCGGAATGCGCAGCGACCCAGCGTGTGAGCGAAATCACGCTTTTCGCAGCTCTTCCTTTGACTTTTCCGAAGAATTCCTCCATCATTCATCCCGTCCGAATACGGAGGCGTTATAAGAACCCCATGACGGCGAAGAAGCTCCTCATCCCTTTCATTCTGGCCTCGATCGCAGGCCATGCACTGGTGATCGCGCTCACGATCCGGATCAACCCCGGGGCCGGCCCGCAGACCGGAAAGGTGTTTACGGTCCAGTTGAAGAGCGCGGAGGCGGTGACGCCCCAACGTGAGCCACTCCGCCCCCCCGCGCGAAACAAGCAAACGGAGCCGGTCACCCGCAAGGCCGATGCGCCCTCCGGCTATCGGGAAGAGACCGTCGCCCTGCAGAACCCCGGCGGCCCTTACGAGCCCTACCTCATTCAGCTCCGCCGGAAGATCGAACGCCTCTGGTCCTACCCGGCGCAAGCCGTCGCCAGAAAAGAGCAGGGCGAGGCCGTGATCCTCTTCACGATCGATGCCGGTGGCGTCCTGAACGACTACTACGTCACCTCCAGTTCCGGAAGCCCTCTCCTGGATGAAGGGGCGCTTGCCGTCGTCCGGGCCGCCTCACCCTTCGAGCCTCTGCCTGCGGCCTTCAATCTCTCGCGCCTCCATGTCACCGCGTCCTTCCGCTATCGAATAGGAGAGTAAGATGGGCACAAACCAACAGCCGGTCAGATGTCGGAGATGATCCCGGCCAAACTCCTGTTCGCCTCGAGCAGACGGTCGCGGAGCTCGGTCTGTTCGACCCAGCCCTTTCCCTCCACCCGCCCCCGGCGCTCCCGGAGCTGTGCAAGTCTCGATTCCATGTCGGCGATGAGGAAGCCCCAGTCGATCCGCGGCGCCGCCTTCTCGGGATAGGCCACACGGGCGATCTCCATACCGGGCGCCAGCGTGACCTCTTCGAGGTAGTCGGGAATTGCGGCATCGATCCCGAATCGGGCCTTAACGACTTCGGCCAGCTCCTGCTGGGCGGTGTATTCACCGTGGATCAGGAAGAGCCGCATCCCTTTCGTTTTGAAGCGGCCGAGCCAGTCGATGAGTTGGCTCTGCCCGGCATGGGCAGAGAAGCCGTTGATCGTAAAAACCTTCGCCCGCACGGCAACGTCTTCGTTGAAGAGCCGTACGCTCTTTGCACCGTCGACGATCTTCCGGCCCGTCGTCCCCTGCGCTTGGAAGCCGACAAAGATGACGCTCGCCCCCTCGCGCCAGAGGTTGTGGCGGAGGTGGTGTTTGATCCGGCCGGCATTGGCCATGCCGCTCGCGGAGATCACGACGGCCGGTCCCCGGTGGGCGTTGATTTCCATCGACTCCTGCGTCGTCAGGGTAAAGCGGAGGCCGGGAAGGTTCAGGGGGTCTTCGCCCTTCGCCAACAGTGCGGTCGTCTCCGCGTCCATGTATGACCGGGATTTCCGGAAGATCTCCGTCGCCTGGATCGCAAGCGGGCTGTCCACGAAGACGGGCATGTCGGCGGGCAGGCGACCGTCCTTGGCAAGCAGGTGCAGGGAGTAGATCATCTCCTGCGTCCGCCCCACGGCAAAGGCGGGGATGATCACCTTTTCCCCCCGGGCGTGGCTGTAGGCGATCGCCTCCGCGAGTTCGTTCAGGCTGTCTTTCTCATCCTTGTGGTTCCGGTTCCCGTAGGTCGACTCCATAAAGAGAAAATCCGCTTCTTCGATCGCCGTCGGGTCCTGGATCAGCAACTGGGCCGGCCGGCCGATATCGCCGGAGAAGACGACGCGGTTGGTCTTCCCGTCCTCCGTGACCGCGAGCTCCAGCATCGCCGCGCCGAGAATGTGGCCTGCATCCCGGAAGGTGACGGTCAGCCCGGGGAACGGCGAGAAGGGCTGGCCGTAGCCGACCGTGGAAAAGAGGGGAAAGGCCGCCGTGGCGTCCTTTTCGGTGTAGAGCGGGGAGATTGCCGCATCCCCGAGCCGGATGCGGCTGCGGGTTTTCCACTGCGCCTCCATCTCCTGGATGTGGGCACTGTCGAGAAGCATGATCCGGAGGAGATCCCGGGTCGGCGGGGTCATGTACACCTTGCCGTGGAACCCCTTCTGCACAAGACGCGGGAGGAGACCCGAATGGTCCATATGAGCGTGGGTCATCAGCATGAACTCGATCCCGGCAGGATCGTAAATCTCGACGTCCCAGTTTCTCTTTTCGATCTCCGCATTTCCCTGATGCATCCCGCAGTCGACCGCGAACCGCCGGCCCGCCGCTTCCAGGATGTAACAGGAGCCGGTCACTGTCCTCGCCGCACCCATGCATTTCACTTTCATCTGCCGCCTCACGATGTGTGATCGTCTGGTAAGAGCATCTTCCAGCCTGAGCGTCCATACCGCAATGGTCCGCAAAATGCAATCGGCCAGGCGGTGGTGACTCAGTTTCAATCGCAAAGACCAGCCTCGACTTGCGCTCAGCTATTTTTCGACCCTGCAACGTCTCGCGCAGCTGCAACGGCAAAATTAGCT
>JAJFTY010000179.1 GCA_021372695.1 Deltaproteobacteria bacterium | reverse complement strand
TTTACCCTGGGCGATCTCGCTGGAGAAGGGATCGATCACCCGGATCCGGGTATCCGGCGGAAAGGATTTAGGGGCCAGCCCCTCGATGCCGTAAGTGCGGCCGTCCAGATCGATCGCTACGGTCCGGCTCTCCATGTTCATGCGGGCGAGCGACCTGGCCTGCCGAATCATGCCGGCAATCTCCCTCCCCGTCGCATTGACTTTGACGGACGGGAGGTAGCCGGCGAAGAAGACCGTAGACAGACCCAGGATGAGCGTGATCAGGAATAGGACAATGACGATTTCGAGGAGGGTGAAGCCTTTCCTTTTCATTTTCTTCCATTTCTAAAGCGAAGACCTTTGAAAATCTACCTCTTGTAGTCACCCCGGCGAAAGCCGGGGTCCAGAAGATCCTGAAAAGACTGGATGCCGGCTTTCGCCGGCATGACGATTTACCCGATTCCGATAGAAAGTCAAAGGTCTCAGAGCGGGATATCCGATATGCTGAAGATCGCCAGGAGCATGGAAACCACGATAAAGCCGATGATCAGCCCCATGACCAGGATCATGACCGGCTCCAGGAGGGACATGAACCGCTTCACGGCCTGCTTCATGCTCTTTTCATACGTGACCGCCGCCCGAAGCAGCATCTGATCGAGCGTCCCCGTCTCTTCGCCGACCTTGATCATCGAGAGTGCGAGCGGCGGGAAAACGCCGGCCCGGGATAACGGATCGGAGATGCCTCTTCCCTCCTTGGCCCCCTTGGATACCGCCTCGATGGCCCCGGCAATGACCCGGTTTCCGATCACGTCCCGGGCGTTGTTGAGCGCCTGCAGGAGAGGCACCCCGCCCGCCAGAAGCGTGCCCAAGGTCCTGCAGAACCTGGCTGTCTCCAGTTTCCGGACAACATCACCCATCAGCCTGATCTTGAGGCTGTCCCACCTGTACCTCCCCTGCTCCGAGGCGACGTACTGCCGAAGGGCCGCCCACCCCGCAGCCGCCAGGATGAGAAAGATCCATCCGTAGGACTTCAGTGTTTCACTGACGGAAAGGAGAATCTGCGTCGAAAGGGGAAGGGAGCTTCCCAGTTCGGCGAAAATGGTGGAAAACCGGGGCAGCACGAAGGTGAGAAGGAGGATGATCGAAACCCCTCCCGTTGCGACCAGGATCGTCGGGTAGATCATTGCGGAGACGACGTGGTCCTTCAGCTCCTTGGATGACTCGAGAAATTCGTTCAGCCGCTCCAGGATCGCGTCGAGAACGCCTCCGCTCTCCCCGGCCCGCACCATGTTGACGTAAAACCGGGGGAATGTGGCCGGATGCTTCTGGAGGGCGTCGGAAAAGGAGATCCCTCCCTGGATCGATTTGAGGAGAGACTGGACGATCTCCTTCATTCCGCGGTGTTCGGTGATCTCGGCCAGGACGCTCAGGCCTCTGTCGAGCGGAAGCCCCGCCGCCAGCAGCGTGGAGAGTTCGGACGTAAACGCCACCAGATCGCCCTTCCCGGCTCTGAACCCGACGATCCTCCTTCCGAAACTGCGCTCCTCCGGGGCCTTCACTTCGAGCGGGATCACACCCGAGTTCTTCAGCCGCTCGATGGCTGCATTTCGGTCGGCGGCCTCGATGACCCCTTCCGAAAGGGTCCCGTCCAGGGTGGTCGAGCGGTAGGCAAAGATCGGCATCACTCCTCCTGGGTCACCCGGAACACCTCGCTCAGCGTCGTCACACCCTTTCTGACCTTTTCGGCGCCATCCTCCAGGATCGTCCTCATTCCGAGTTTCCTTGCCATCTGCCGAAGCTCGGCCGCATCCGCGTTCCGGAGAATCAGCCTGCGGAAGTCGTCATCCACCGTGAGCAGTTCGAAGACCCCGGACCTGCCGAGGTAGCCCGTGAAGGTGCACTTCTCGCAGCCCCTCCCCCGGTAGAGATCGACCTCGGGGCCGATGCCGAAGAGGGCCATCTCTTCCCGGTTCGCCGTGGAAGGATCCTTCTCCTTGCAGTGCGGGCAGATGACCCGCACGAGGCGCTGCGCCAGGATTCCCCGGATCGTGGAGGAGAGGAGAAACCGCTCCACCCCCAGGTCGAGAAGTCTAGTAATGGCGCTGGGCGCGTCGTTGGTGTGGAGCGTCGAAAAAACCAGATGGCCCGTGAGTGCGGACTGGACGGCGATCTCCGCCGTTTCCAGATCCCGGATTTCGCCGATCATGATCACGTCGGGGTCCTGGCGCACGATGTGGCGCAGGATGTCCGCGAAGTTCAGGCCGATCTGGCTCTTGACCTGGATCTGGTTCACCCCCTTCAACTGGTATTCGACGGGATCCTCGACGGTGATGATCTTTCTCTCCGGCGAGTTGATCTTGTCGAGCGCCCCGTAAAGGGTCGTCGTCTTTCCGCTCCCGGTCGGCCCGGTGACCAGGATGATCCCATGGGGCTTCTGGATCAGCCTGTTGAACTGCTGGAGCGTTTCATCGGGAAAGCCGAGCAGGCCGAGGTCGATGACGATGCTCTCCTTGTCCAGGATTCTCATGACGACGCTCTCCCCGTATATCACGGGGATGGTCGACACGCGCAGGTCGATCTCCCGTTCGCCGACCTTGATCCGGATCCGCCCGTCCTGGGGGAGGCGCCGTTCGGCGATGTTGAGTTTGGCCATGACCTTGATCCGCGAGACGATGGCCGCCTGGAGTTTCTTGGGCGCCGTCTCGACGTCGTGGAGCACGCCGTCGATGCGGTAGCGGATCTTGAGTTCGTCGTCAAAGGGCTCGATGTGAATGTCGCTTGCCCTCCCCTCCAGGGCCCTGGCGATGAGGAGATTGACCAGCTTGATGATGGGCGCCTCCGATGCCAGATCCTTCAGGTGGCCGATGTCCTCTCCCTCTTCGGCGGTCAAGTCGAATCCCTTGTCATCGATATTTTCGATGATCTTGTTGATATCCTGGGTCTCCTGGCCGTAGTACCGCGATATATAGTCGTCGATCGCCTTCCCGTCGCCCGCATAGGCCTGCACGTCGGCGCCCAAGGCGACTCTCAGGGCGTCGATCACCTCTCCATTCGCCGGGTCCGCCATCAGGACCTTGAAGAGATTGTTCTTCAACTCCAGGGGGACGATCCGGTTCTCGCGGATGAACCGTGATGACAGACCGTCCAGCACGATCGGGACCTTGGGAAGCTCTTCCATTTCACACCTCAAAATGTCTTGCGACCATTTCATGATATAGCCGCTCCTCCCAACTTTCCACCACTTTTCTCGATCCGACAGCAAGGCTTCGCAAACAGCTTAGGCTCAAGGAATGCTCCAGCGCCAGTCTCCGGGTGTCAACGGTCTTTTCAAAGTGAGCCATTTTCGGTCGTGAAAAGTGAGCCACCCTATCCTCATGACTGGCTCATTTCCACACCCTCCTTTCCGACTTTTCCACGAAGCCTATAGCTGTTGCCCCTCATGTTGATGACCACACTGTGGTGAAGCAGGCGGTCCAGGAAGGCCGTGACAATGACCGGATCATGGAACAGTTCGGTCCAATCGGAGAAGGCCTTGTTGGAGGTGATGATGGTGCTGGCCTTCTCATACCGATTGGCAATGAATCTGAAGAAAAGATTGCACTCCTCCCTGTCGATCGGCGTATAGCCAACCTCATCCACGATCACCAGCGCCGATTTGTTGTAGCC
>JAJFTY010000177.1 GCA_021372695.1 Deltaproteobacteria bacterium | reverse complement strand
CATTTAAAGACTTTTAAGTACAAGGTTTTTAAACATATTCCGCAACAATATTTCATGCACGATGGAAAATATGGAAAAGCCGCAAGCGATCTAGCTCTCATGTTTAGTATTATAGAAATTGCCGGAATGGAAAACACGCACTTTATTAAAGACCCTATCTATTGGTATCGGTATCCAACTCCTACAACCATGAATAGAGAATCACAGAAACGGTGGAGAGACATATTCAGATCGAAAAAACCGTTAAAACGGATATTTTAATATGACTATAAGAGGAAAAATTAAGAGAGTGCATAAAATATGGTTTCCAAAACCTAAAGATGGTGTTCATCGTAGTTTGAAACATAACGGGAAACTAAAGGGACCATATCTTGCTTATCTTGGTGATAAACGTGTTTATCATGGGCTGTATGGGTTCTATTATCAATATGCAGAGAACAGGGGTGTAAAGGTTTATTATTCCATCAAACGAAAAAGGCCGCGTAAAGGATGGAGTACGGTTAAGAGGCACTTTACAAAGATGCGCAGATTGTGGAAACGTGGATATGCAGCAAAGCCATTAAAGATAATTAAGGTGAAGTTGCGCATACATGGAAAGCAAACGGCTTGGGGTCTGGTACAGAAACACATTCATTATCCAGAGGGGGCTTGGTATCGAGATTCTGCACGGCTGCACGGAGCTGGGTCTTCAGGGCAGGGGAGAGGGAGGCGAAGGAGAACGCTCGTTTCCGTCCTGCCGTCACCGGGCGGGTCGCTTCCAGGCCCAGAGCGATCCTGGATTGCTGAAATGCTGCCTTCAGCCGCGAGATTTGATCATCCCGGACGGAAGGGTCGAAACGATAAACCGGAAATGACTTGGCTCTCGCCTCAGCCCTGCGGATACGGGTGGCTTCTTCGTCTTCGATGAGGGCATCGACGGGAATGACGATGTCTGCGCGGGCGATATCCCCTTGTCGGTACGAGGGGATGCTCCAGTAGCGGTATCCGGAAAGCAGTGCACCCAGTACGAGCGAAACGAGAACCAAGAGGCCGGCGAGAGCAAGGATTTTGCCGTTCCCGGGCAGACGGTCTTTTCTCCATCGCGCGCCTCTGTAGGCAGGGGGGTGCATCCATGTCGACAGGTTCATGGTTGCCTCAAACCTTTTTCTCCGGGTTGATTTCCACGATTCGATGGCAAGCTATCCGTTGTCCTCCTCCACGGCATCGAAGAGCCTTTCCGAAAAATCCGGTATCGCCGCGATGACGCGGACCCAGGCCGCCATCATGGGAATTCCAACGGGATCTTTCATGAACTCTTCCATGGAAACCCTCAGGGAGCCGACGAAGGCATCCACCGCCTCGATCTCCTCGTGCCGGTCGTAGGCCAGCCCGTTGAGCAGGGCCAAGGCGTGATATTTTTCGACGGCGATCCGCGACTCCTGGATATAGGCCGTCAGCAGCGTCCGGAAAAAAGCGTCGCTCATCACGAGTCCATCCTGGCTGAGAACCCGGAAGAGGGCCTTGCCGATGTCGGTGGCCATCCGGATGAGCCCCTCGTTCGGTTTGTTTTTTCCGAGGATCTGGTGTTTGTGCTCGTAAGTCTCGATGATTTCCACCTGGCAGATCCGGTTGACCGAGGTTTTCTGATAGACCTCGCTGAGCATGGAAACCTCCAGCCCCCAGGTGGGCGAGATCCGGATGCCCCGGGCCAGGTTGGTATCGAAGGCAAACTCACCCGAAAGGGCATAACGGAAATTGTCGAGGTATTCGATAAAGGCATTGAATCCCAGGATTCGTTTCAGGGTCCGGATCAGGGGGGTGTAGAAGAGCCTCGTCACACGTCCGTAGAGCCTGTCGGTCACCCGGGCGTAGTAGCCTTTGGCGAACTCGAAGTCGAGCGTCGGCTGGACGACGGGATACACAAGCCGTGCGAGGATCTCCCGCTTGTAGTTCACGATGTCGCAGTCGTGCAGGGCGATGGCGTAGACATCCTGATTTGCCAGAATATAGCCCAGGGACATCCAGACGGACCGTCCCTTCCCCGGGATCTCCAGCTTGAATTCCGCGGCCATCAGCTCCTTCAGCAACGCCTGCATCCTCGGGCCATCGTGCCATATCACCCGCACTTCTGCCGGCAGAACCGACATGAGCCTCTGTATGTCTCTGAATTGCCGTTCATCGGCCCGGTCGAGTGAAAGAACGATCTTGTGGAGGTACTCCACCTTTTTCAGCTCGTCGATGATTCGGGGCATCGCTTCCCCGCCGAATTCCGTCACCAGAGCGGGAAGAAGCAGAACAATCCTTCGCTTCTGCGAGATCATCCTCAACTCCTGTTCGATATCCTCGACGGGCCTTTCCCTCAGCTTCTGGAGGGTCGTGATGACCCCGTTCTGACAGAAATCAGCCATGCCTATGTCTCCTTTCCCTCCCAGATTGCGACCATGTAGTCTTTCATCTCCTCGAACGCCCGGGCATGGCGTTCAAAATGCTCCTCGGCCTCCTCCGGGCTCATGTCCTTGAGTTCGTTGACCAGAGACGCCACCCGTCCATAATAGAGCGGGGTCAGCGTGTCGAGGACCTTGAACCGTTGCCGGGGTGTGGCGCGGAAGGCGCCGGCATACCGGTAGACGATGCGGACCCAGGTCTCCACAGGCATCACGAATCGATCGCCCGGCGCAATTCTTGACAGCTCTTGAATGATTTCAAAGTCCTTGTCTTCTATGACCTTCTGCCATACGCTGCCGAAATTGTTGAGCCCCACCCTGAAATACTCGATGAGACCGGCCTCATCGATTTCGAGCGGTTCGGCCTTCTGGCCGGTGAACTCTCCGATGATAGGCACCTCCGCCGATCCTTTGACTTTCAGCCAGTACTGCTGGTACTGGTCCATCAACTGGAATGTCGTCCCGACGACCTGGCGGAACATGGGGCCGAGATCCGAGGAGGGGTCCTTATGGCCGTGGAGCTTGACGCCCAGCTTTGCCTGGCAGATCCGGAATCCGCCCACGATCGCCGACGTGGTCATCCAGATGTCGATCCCGAATTTGGCGATATCCGTGGACCAGACATCCTGATCGAGGTAGTGCTTGACCAGGGCCGGAGAGATGCCGAAGTCTCCTCCGATCGGCTGCCGGATCCGCACGCCGTAGAGAGACCGGGTCAGATTGTAGGCGATTGTATTCGTGATGGTCCCGTCGAGCTTATCCCGGCTGTAGTAGGGCGCGACGTAGTCATAGCCCTGAAAGACCGGTTCCAGAAAATTGCGGACCCATTCCGGCGTGATCGACAGCAGGTCGGAATCGAAGACGGCGACGGCCCCGGCTTGCAGGAAAGAGGCCACCTCGAAGACGGCCCGAAGTCCCGAACCTTTGCCGGGGATCCCCCGGTAGACGGTCACGATGCTCTCGATGTTGAAGGATTTCGGATCCACGCTGCGGGCCAGATCTCTCGTGTCGTCCGTGGAACCGCCGTCCGAAACCATGATGACGGCCTTGAGGGTCGGATAGTATTGCTCGATTCCTCTGATGACGGTCCTGACGACATGGACGATGGTGCTCCCGCTGTAATAGGCGGGGATGCCGACGACGATGTCGGCATGTTCGAGCTGTTCGATCTTTGCCGTCACATGGGGCCTCAAGGCCGTGGCGAATCGTGTTACTTTGGTCATCGAATCCCTCCGCAGGCCTCTTCGTCGCCTTTCCGCTGAACCTCCCCGCATTCCCTCAGGAGCCTCGACACGCAATCGTTCCATCCCCTGCTCCCCGGCGCTTTCGCGCGGATCAGGCCGGGCAGTTCGATGTCCAGATGCTTTCCATCCGGGCGGGCGATCAGAACCGGGATGTCCACCTGTTCGAGCATCGGCAGGTCGTTTGCACTGTCTCCAAGGCCGATGGTGACCAGCTCTTCTCCCGAATCCATTCTGAAGAGCTCGCCGGCGATCCGCACAGCCACTCCCTTGTCCTGATCCACGCCGATCAGGTGATGAAAGCGGCCGCCGCGGGTGATTTTCAACCCTTCTGCCGACGCCGCCTCCGCCAGGGGGCGGAGTTTCTCGGACTCCTCCATGAGGAAGGGCTCCGTGAACTCCCGCTCCTTGGCCAGCGCCGCCTTTTCAAGGGAAAGCCCGGTCAATGCTGCGATTTCCGCAGGAGCCATGTCGCCGAACCCTCTGATTCCGAACGCCGCAGCGGCCTTTTCCACGAAACGGCGCACCGCGGAATAGGTGGTCCCCACCCGGATGACGGTATATTCACCCTGCCTCTCCCCCCTGTCGATCGCCAGGTTCCCGTAACCGGGCGGGCAAAATATGCCGCCGCCGTTCTCGACGATCATGGGGGCCGACATTCCCATCTCCCGCTGCAGCAGCTCCACCTCCCGCCGGGTCTTGCTTGTCGTCATGACCAGGGGGATGCCCAGCCGCTTGATCCTCTCGATGGACGGCCTCGCCGCTTCGAAGGAGTAATCCTCATGGTCGAGCAGGCTGCCGTCGAGATCCGTAAAAATGATCATTTGCATGAATAGGCCCCATCTCGCAGGACCAAGTCATCCATCCGGGACGCGATTGCCGGTCGCATCGCCGGAATGGCCGAAGGTTCCGACGTTGCTTTCGTTCAATCGTCCGCCAAATCGACGGCGGCCAAAATCGCTTCAGTCGCACGCTCTACGCTGATCCGGCTGGTATTGACGACGATATCGTAGTGCACGGGGTCCGCAATGTCGGCCCGAAAGTACCTCTTGACGAACTCACGGTTGCCGTCGTCAAAACGCGCCATCTTTTTCCGGGCATCCTCCTCGCAAATCTTCAGCCTCTCCATGATGCGCTCGACGCGCACCTCCATCGGCGCCACGATCAGCACATGAAAAGCACCGGGAAAATCTTTCAGTATGAACTGGCTGCCCCGCCCCCGAATCACTACGGACTGGCTTTCGGCAAGTTCCCTGATCACGCATTCCAACCCTGACAGGTAATTCTTGTCATCCAGCGGTATTTCCCATAACGGCGAGTATATCCCCGCATAGATATTGTCGCCCAGGGGAGCGGTCCGGGCCATGGCTTCGGAGAGGCGCCCCATGAGCGTGAGGGGAGGCGTCTCCTTTTCTTCTATGCTCGTCTTGGGCTGGCGGAGTCGTTCGGCGACCCCGGCGATGATTTCCCGGTCGACGTAATCGATATTGAGCTCCTGTGCGATCATTTCCCCTATTTCCGCTGCCCAGGTGCCATACTGCCCGCGAATGGTGATTACCGGCATCTCGGGTCCTCCTTCCATTTTCAGAATCACGGCAAATCCGATCGGGATACGGGGCCTTGCGGCTCCGCACGGGCCGCCCCGCAAGGGTGTCCGGTACGCCGTCCGCCCCTGCCCGCCGGGCTGTCCATGCGGTATGGGCTCCTGATCTTCACTTGGACGGCGACCCATACTAATGCACAATATAATTGTATGTCAAATAATTTCTATAAAAATAATTTGCATAGCAAATAATTATGTGATATGGCTCAGTCGTCTTTTGGCGCCGGGAGGAATGTATGGACGAGAAATCTGCGGCAGTTGCTGAAATAGTCGATGACATCCGAAGAGTCTTCCACGTCGTCAACGAGCAGTCGAAAAAGGCCAAACGCCAAACCGGCATCACCGGTCCCCAGCTATGGGCCATCAAGATGATCGGGGAGCTTTCGCCGGTCAGGGTGTCGGACCTGGCCGGCAGAATGTATCTTCATCCTGCAACGGTTGTGGGAATCCTGAACCGCCTCGAGTTGAGAGGCCTGATCCGGCGGGTGCGGACCAACGAAGACAGGCGTGTTGTGAAGGTGGAACTGACCGACGAAGGCAATGCAATAATGGTTAACGCGCCCCAAGTCGCTCAGGGCCTGCTCGTGGCGGGCCTGGAGGTTTTGCCGCCCGCGAAGCTGCGGGACATATCGACGAGCCTCAAGGATCTGGTGCATATCCTCGGGGCTCAGGAACTCCCCCCGCAGTTGATCCTCTCCCCGGAGATCAATCGGGACAAAGGGAAAATCAAATCAAGGGGAGAAAACTCCCCGTCAAACGGCAATAAGTAAAGAAAACAGTGGAAGCGTCAGGGATTCCAGCCCCGCGCCAGGAGTACTCCCTCCTTCCTCCCGCAAATTCCCTTTGACTTGCGGGATATCTGCGTCCTATACTCCGTCATCCAACGACAGCGTTTCTCGGTCATCTTGTTTAGCACACGGTTCCATCGGCACAGAATGGGAGGTGTGCCATGAAAACGCTCTCTCTCCGCGTCCTTTCTTTCGTGTTTGTCGTCGCCTTTTTGGGTGTGAATCCCGGCCTTGCCGGTGCGGGCCTTGCCGACAGCGCCCGCGGGGGGCCGGCCTGGGACGCCCGCCTCGACACCCTCGCCATCCCGTTCATCGAGAACCGGGGTCAGACCCATCCCGATGTCCGCTTTTACGCGCAGACCTTCGGCGGCGCCCTGTTCGTCACCGCCGACGGCCAGATGGTCTACAGCCTTCCCGTCAAG
The DNA here is from genome assembly GCA_021372695.1 of Deltaproteobacteria bacterium. The sequence continues at coordinate 1,743 of JAJFTY010000177.1, read as the reverse complement.
AGCCAGGCCGGAAAAGAGCGGGTGATCATCCGGGAAAGGCTGCTGGGCGGCCATCCGGAGCCTGCCGCCGCGGGACAACCGTCATCGGTGCGCGTCAACATCTTCAAGGGTGAGGATCCCGACGGCTGGCGTACGGCCGTTCCGGCGCACGATGTCATATCGCTGGGGGAGGTTTACGACGGGGTGGAGCTCAGACTGCACGCCCGGGCGAAAAATGTGGAGAAGCTGTTCCATGTCCGTCCCGGCGCCGATCCCGGGGCGATCCGCGTCGATGTCGAAGGCGCGGCATTCCTTGGCGTCGGCGGGGCCGGCGAACTGGTCCTGGCCACGCCGGCCGGCCGGGTGGCCTTCACGAAGCCCGAGGCCTATCAGATCCTCGACGGCCGCAGGCAGCCCGTCGACTGCGCCTACGACGTAGCAGGCCGCACCTACGGGTTCAAGCTGGGTGCCTATGATCCCGGGCGGGAACTCGTCATCGATCCCCTGCTTTCCACCTACCTGGGCGGCGCCGGGTCCGACAAGGCCATGGCCATCGCAACGGGCGTCCTCTTCGGCAAGCTCTACGTCTACGTGGCCGGCAGCACCACGTCCAACGATTTTCCGGGCACGGCCATGTACCAGACCATCCAGGGCTACAACCAGGATGCCTTCATCGCCCTCATCGACCTGGACCTGAAGGCGGTCCAGTTCACCTACCTGGGCGGCGACAAGGAGGATGCGATCTGGGACATGGCCATCGGCAAACCCGACGGCAAGGTCTATGTCGTGGGTGCGACGGACGGCCATTTCCCCGTGATGTGGACCGGCACGCGCAGAAGCGATACGGACGTCTTCATTTCCCGGCTCAGCCCCGACCTGAGCACCCTGGAGCAGTCCCGCTACTTCGGCGGGAATTGGAGAGATTACGGCACGGCCATCGCCCTCTACGACGACGAGACGGCGGACCCGAACGACCGGGCGGTCTACATCGCCGGCCAGACCGTTTCGAGCGACCTGCCCGTGAGCTTCGACGAGGAGCACCCGGATTGGCTGACCCATCAGTCCGCCCAGCTCAAGCTGAATCAGACCGGCGTCACGGACACGAGAGGAAGCATCGCGGATGGCTTTGCCGCCAAGTTCACGCTCGACCTCAGCCTGCGGAGGGTGACCTACATCGGGGGTTATTCCGACGACAGCGCGTACGACATCGCCGTCCATCCTGCGGCGCCGCACGACGTCTACGTGGTCGGCGTGACGGCTTACGCTTACCAGGACGAACCCTACGGAACCGTGGGCTGCTTCCCCTGGACGGTCGGCGGTGGGATCCCCGATTTCAAGGGAAGCGAGGACGCCTTCGTCGTCCGCCTGAACAAGGATCTCACGGCCAGCCCCGCCCCCCAGGCCACCTACTACGGCGGCCAAGGGCTCGATTTCGGCCAGGCCGTGGCCGTCCATCCCGACACGGGCGATGTCTACATCGGCGGCGGACGGACCAACGACAACAATACGGACCAGTACGGCTTCGTGGCCTACTTCAACGCGGCCCTGACGGAATACAAGGGCGATGCCCACATCGGTGATTTCTACGGCAACACGGACCGGACCACGGACCTCGCGATCGTCTCCGGCGTCGGCATCTATGCCCTGGGCTGGACCGGGTCGAACAATCTCGAGGGGGCGGTGGGGGGCATCCTGCCGGCCCGCCGGGGCTACAGGGATCTTTTCGTCTCCCGGTTTCACAACGACCTGGAGCTGGACCAGACC
>JAJFTY010000151.1 GCA_021372695.1 Deltaproteobacteria bacterium | reverse complement strand
AAGAGAACGGTTTGGAAATAAATTGAATGCCTTCCTCCAGAAAGCCCTGGTGGGATATCACATCTGCCGCATACCCGGACATATACAGGCACTTCAGGCCCGGTTTGATGCCGATGATCGCTTCTGCGAGCTCCCTCCCGTTGATTCCCGGCATCACCACGTCGGTGAGCAGCAGGTCGATGTTTCCAGTATATTCCATGGCCAATCGAAGTGCATGGTCCGTTCCTTTAACCGCCAGCACCTTGTAGCCCAGCTTTTCAAGCATTGCCTTGCTGAGGTTCAGAACCGACTCCTCGTCCTCCACGATCAAGACCGTCTCAGTGCCCCCCTGAGGCTCCGCCGCCGGTTTGTAACCTTCGGCTTCCAGGCCCTCGGTCTTGTAACGGGGCAGGTAGATCCGGAAAGTCGTACCCTGCCCCGGCTCACTGTCTACGCTGATGAACCCGCCGTTCTGTTTGACAATCCCATACACGGTGGCCAGGCCGAGTCCCGTTCCCACGCCTTCTTTCTTGGTGGTGAAGAACGGTTCGAAAATGTTGGCCAGCGTCTGGCTTTCCATCCCGCAGCCCTCATCGCTCACCGCCAGCAAGACGTATTCCCCGGGAACGGATTCCGGGTGAGCCGATAAGTGGGCTTCATCACAGATCGTGTTGGATGTTTGGATAATGATCTCCCCCGGCTTGTTCATGGCGTCGCGGGCGTTCACCGTCAGATTGGCCAGAAGCTGGTCGACCTGGGACGGGTCTATCTTGACATGCCAGAGTGCTTGCCCGGGTCTCCAGACCAGGTTGATGTTCTCGCCGATGAGCCTCTGGAGCATCTTGAGTATGCCGGCCACGGTGTCGTTCAGATCCAGTACCTTCGGGCTGACGGGCTGCTTGCGGGCAAACGCCAGCAACTGACGGGTCAGATCCGCGGAGCGCCTCCCTGCATTCAGGATATCCTGCAGTGACTCATGGAGGCGGTCGGAGGGAGGAACTCTATTTAGCGCCAATTCCGTGTTGCCGACGATCACGGTGAGCATGTTATTGAAGTCATGGGCGATGCCTCCTGCCAGTTGCCCGATCGCATCCATTTTCTGGGCCTGAAGCAACTGGTGCTCCAGCTTCTGACGCTCTTCCTCCAGGCGTTTCCGGTTCGTAATATCCTGCAGGATAAAGATAAGACAGGCCTCGCCTGCGATCCGGATGGGCCGGGAGGAGTAAATGCCCGGACGCGGAACGCCGTCAGATCCCCTGAATTGAAATTCACGTTGTATGATTTCCCTGCCCGCTTTCAGGTCTTCAACCATGAGTTCGCGCTCCTCCGGGTTGACCCAGAAATTAAAGCGTGGATCTGTCGAGCGCGTGCCGATGGCTTCTTCCCGCTTCCATCCCAGGGTTTCCTCGAAGCCCTGGTTTGCGTCGAGTATCAGTCCGTCTTTCATCCGCGTTATGGCCATGCAATACGGTGCGGACATGAAGATCTTCATGAATTTTTCTTCGGACTGGCGGGATTTTTCTTCCGCCCGCTTTTGATCTGAACGGTGTTTCAGGAAGGCGAGGAATATGTAGTTACAGACGACGGATGCAATGGGAAATGCCGTCCCCATAAACAATCCCCGATGAAAGAATATCTGTTGCGTCGCCAGCCATAACCCGATAACGAAGAGCAACATGACAACGAAGCAGGAGATGGCGTTCCTGAAGCTCAGAAACAGGCTCAGCAACACACCCGAAACGAGGACAAGCAGCAGGACCAGGCCGTTGGACCAGCCTGGCACAGAGATGAAATCGCCGGTCAGCAGATTATCAATGATAGTGGCATGTACCTCTACCCCCGGGTAAGTCGGACCAAAAGGTGTTGCCACCGACTCCGCCATGCCGGCCGCCGAAGTGCCGACCAGGGCTACTCGTCCCTTCAGCCGCTCCGATGAAACAGTCCCGCCCATGATATCCGCCGCCGATACGTAGTCATGGCTCCTCTTCGGTCCCCGGAACTTGATAAGCAACCGGCCATGCCGGTCAACGGGTACGGAGGTTCCCTTGTAATTGATCGATCGCAGGGCGTTGCCGTCTTTTTTTAGAAGGAGATTGTCGGCTCCTTTAAGTTTCATAACTGTGGCGAGGGCCAGGCTGGTATAGACTTTCCCGTTGAATTGAATGAGCAGCGGTAAACGCCTCAGCATGCCATCCCGATCGGGACTGAAATTCAAAAAGCCTGAAGCGCCGACCTTCTCTGATAATATCGTTACATTGCATACGACACCGGTGCTTTCCGGAATCCCGAAGTTCTCTTCCTGTTTTCCCGTGCTCTGCAAAAGCGAAACTTTGACGGGATGCAGCACGCACTGTTCCGAATTGTTGCCGGGCCCGTCGAAATGAAAGTGATTACCCAGGACAAAGGGGCTTCGGGCCAGTGTTTCGGCAAGGATACGATCGTTATCGCTCAATTCGTCGGGAAGCCCCTCGACTGCTATCCTGCGTTTATAGACAGCTTCAAGGTCCTTCAACAGCCTCCCGGCGGAGGTCCTGTCAGGTTCGGCAAAAATCATATCGAGACCTGTGACGGCCGGCCCCATGGCTGCAATTTTGTCAAGCAGCTCCGCCACCCGGTAGCGGGGCCATGGCCACTGCCCGTATCGATTCAGGGTTTTTTCATCAAGATCGATAATTACCACCCTGTCACTGGCATGATTATTT
>JAJFTY010000083.1 GCA_021372695.1 Deltaproteobacteria bacterium | reverse complement strand
GATGGAAATTCAGCGCAGGGAGAATCGTATGAAGAGTTACCATGTTGCAGTTGTCGGTGCCACGGGAGCCGTGGGCAATGAGATGATCAAGATTCTGGAGGAACGTCAATTTCCCGTGGGGAAACTGACGCTTCTGGCCTCCGAACGGTCCGTCGGAAAAGAGCTCACCTTCCGCGGGAAGCCCCTGCCGGTGGAACTCCTGACGGAGAACTCCTTCCCGGGAATCGAGATCGGCCTCTTTTCCGCGGGCGGGAGCGTGAGCGAGAAGTTTGCGCCCGCCGCCGCAAAGGCCGGCTGCATCGTCATCGACAACACCAACGCCTTCCGCATGAAGCCGGAAATACCGCTGGTCGTGCCGGAGGTGAATCCGGAGGCCATCGCCCTGTACAAGAACAAGGGGATCATCGCGAATCCGAACTGTTCCACGATCCAGATGGTCGTTGCACTGAAGCCGATTCACGACGCCGTCCGGATCAAGAGGATCGTGGTTTCCACCTATCAGGCGGTTTCGGGAACCGGGAAAAAGGCCATCGAAGAGCTGGACCTCCAGACGCGAGCCATCATGAACGGCCAGAAACCGGTCGTCAAGGTCTATCCGTACCAGATCGCGTTCAATTGCCTTCCCCATATCGACATCTTCCTCGATAACGGCTATTCGAGGGAGGAGATGAAAATGGTCAACGAGACCAAGAAGATCATGAACGACCCGACAATCGCGGTCACGGCGACGACCGTCCGGGTGCCCGTGTTCCATGCCCACTCCGAATCCATCAACATCGAAACGGAGAAGAAGATCACGCCGGACGAGGTCCGTAAACTTCTTTCGACGGCGCCCGGTATACGCGTGGTGGACGACCCCCAGTTCAGGAAGTACCCGCTCGCAATCGACGCGGCCGGAAAGGATGACACGCTCGTCGGCAGGATCCGGGAAGACGAATCCATCCGGAACGGGATCAACCTGTGGGTGGTTGCGGACAATATCCGGAAGGGCGCGGCGCTCAACGCGGTCCAAATCGCAGAGATCCTGATCAGAAAGTATCTATGAGGATCATCGGGGGTGAGGCGAGGGGAAGGGCGGTCTGCCTTCCGGGAGGATGCCGCATCCGGCCCACCTCCGATCGGGTCAAGAAATCCCTTTTCGACATTCTGCATCCCGTGGCCGGAAAAACTTTCCTGGACCTCTACGCCGGCAGCGGGAATGTCGGATTGGAGTCCCTGAGCCGCGGTGCGCTCTTTGCGTGCTTCGTGGAGAGAGATCTCCGTCTGATCGAGACGATCCGGAAGAACCTCGACCAGTTTGCATACCGCGCACGGGCGGAGGTCATTGGCGCAGACGCCCAGAATGGGATCGGGCTTCTCGCCCGGGAGAAGAGGCGGTTCGACCTCATTTTTGCCGATCCGCCCTATGACGAGGGTTTTGCAGCTGAGACGCTGGAATGGCTTGAGAAGGGGAATCTTCTGACCGGGGACGGGATCGTCATTTTGCAGCACTCGATCAGGGAGACACTGGAGGGATTGAGCCTTCAGTCCCTGGCCGTCACAGACCGGAGGCGCTATGGCGACACGGTTTTGTCTTTTCTGAAAGAGACGGATTTCAAATCCGTCTCCTGAACATTCCGGGGGAACTCTTATGAAGAAGATAGCGGTATATCCTGGCTCGTTCGATCCGATCACCAACGGTCATGTGGACATCATCAAGCGGGGTCTCCGGATGTTCGATGAACTGATCGTCCTGATTGCCTACAATCGGAACAAGAATGCGCTCTTTTCCGTGGAGGAGCGGGAGGAGATGATCCGGGAGGTGATCCGGGATTGCAAGAATGTGCGCGTGGACAAATTCGACGGCCTTCTGGTGGATTACGTGAGGGGCGCCGGGGCCAATGTGATCCTCCGCGGACTCCGGGCGCTCTCCGATTTCGAGTATGAGTTCCAGCTCGCCCTGATCAACCGCCGCCTGAACCGCGATATCGAAACGGTCTTCCTGATGACCGGCTACAAGTGGTTCTACACGAGTTCGACAATCATCAACGAGGCGGCCAGCCTGGGCGGCTCCGTCAAAGGGTTGGTGCCCGAGATCGTCTACCTGAAATTGCAGGAGAAATGTCCTCGGAGAGAGAGATCATAAAGGCACGGTATTCGGAGGCTTCATATGGGCGGGATGTTCGGCGTCGTATCGGATCGGAATTGTGCGAAGGCCCTGTTTTATGGAACGGATTACCATTCCCATCTCGGGACCGAGAATGCGGGTTTGGCCATCTATGGGAATGACGGATTCAGCCACGCCATTCACAGCATCAGTCAGGCCCAGTTCAAGTCCCGTTTTATCGGGGATTACAAGGAAATGGCGGGCCGGATCGGCCTCGGGGCGATCGATGACGAATCGCCCCAGCCTCTCATCATCCGTTCGAAATTCGGCACCTATGCCATCGCCGCAACCGGTTTGATCACCAACAAGGACGAACTGACGCGCAACCTGCTGCGGGAAGGCGGATCCCTAGGTGAGATGGACGGGGGGGGCGTGAACAGCGTCGAACTGGTTGCCAAACTGATCAACCGGGGCCAGAGCATCGTCGATGGAATCACCCGGATGCAGCAGGAGGTCGAGGGGTCGGTCTGCCTCCTTCTGATGACCCCGGACGAGATTTACGCGGCGCGGGACCGTTACGGCCGGTTTCCCCTGGCGATCGGGAAGGAGATCGCTCCCGTGGGATCCACTCCCGGGTATGCGGCGGCCACCGAATCCAGCTCCTTTGCAAACCTCGGGTATGAATTGAGCCGGTCCCTGGGACCCGGCGAGATCGTGCGCCTGGATTGCGGGGGAATTCACACCGAGCGGGAGGCCGGCCCGGAAAAACAGGTCTGCGCCTTCCTCTGGATCTACACGGGGGATCCCTCGGCCATCTATGAAGGGATCAGCGTTGAAAACGCCAGGGAGCGTTGCGGCCGGGCATTGGCCAGGGCCGATCAGGGCGTCGAGGCGGACTTTGTCGCAGGCGTCCCCGACTCCGGTGTGGGGCACGCGATCGGTTATGCCATGGAATCGGGCCTTCCCTACCGGCGTCCTCTGGTCAAGTATACGCCGGGATACGGACGGAGCTACACGCCTCCCTCCCAGGATATCCGGGATCTTGTGGCCACGATGAAGCTCTGTGCCATCCGGGATGTGATCCAGGGGGCGCGGATGATCGTCTGCGACGACTCAATCGTTCGCGGCACCCAGCTGAAGAATTACACGATCCGGAAACTCTGGGACAACGGTGCGAAGGAGATCCATGTCCGCCCGGCATGCCCGCCCCTGATGTTTCCGTGCCGTTTCGCATCTTCGACGCGCTCCACGGCTGAGCTGGCCTCCCACCGGGCGATCCGCGCCCTGGAGGGGGAAGAGACGGGGGCCCTGGACGATTACCTGGACCATACCTCCGAGCGATACCGGAAGATGATCGAGTGGATCCGGAAGGATCTGAACATAACCTCTCTGAAGTACATACATCTCGAAGATATGGTCAAGGCGATCGGCCTGCCCGAGGAACAGCTCTGCCTCTACTGCTGGCGCGGCCGGTAGCGAGGTGTTCGCGATCGACATGCAATGCAATGGCCTCCATGCGCTGCGGCGGAAGTGCCCTTGCCGCAGCCATCCGGTTGAAGGAAATTAGCCGTTGATCGTCCAGATCCCTTCATGTTATAGCCTTATCGCAGTGACCTTCCGTGCCGGGCGGCCGATCCATCGATTTGAATGCGGCGGGGTGTCTCATTGAATCCGGAGATCCGAAGAAGAAAGACGAAATGCATCGATCTCGGGGGGGTCCATATCGGCGGCGATGCGCCGGTCGTGGTCCAGTCCATGACGTCGTGCGATACCCGCGATGTGGCGGCAACGGTCGCTCAGATCCACGACCTGGAGGGGGTGGGCTGTGAACTGGTCCGCGTGGCCGTTCCCGACGACGCGGCCGCGGAGGCCATTCATGAAATCCGAAGCCGGATCAGCATCCCCCTGATCGCCGACATCCACTTTCAGTACACGCTGGCGATCCTGGCCATGAATCACGGTGCGGACGGCATCCGGATCAATCCGGGCAATATTCCCGCAGACGGAATCCGCCGGATCGTGGAGATGGCCAAGGCAAACCGGAAGGTCATCCGGATCGGAATCAACGCCGGCTCCCTGGAGAAGGAGATCGCGCTCCGCCACGGCGGTCCCACGGCGTCCGCTCTGGTGGAGAGCGCCCTCAAGAACGTCCGCCTGCTGGAGGGGATGGGTTTCGACCTGATCAAGCTCTCATTGAAGTCGTCCGATGTCAGGACGACCATCGACGCGTACCGGGAGGTATCCGAGAGGTGTGATTATCCCCTCCATCTCGGAGTCACTGAGGCGGGCACCCTCGTTCAGTCTGCGATCAAATCTGCCATCGGCATCGGGACGCTGCTCTACCGGGGCATCGGCGATACGATCCGGGTCTCCGTCACCGGCAGCCCCGTGCCCGAAATCACGGTCGCGTTCGGTATCCTCCGGGCGCTCGGACTCCGGCGGAGCGGTCCGGACATCGTCTCCTGCCCGACCTGCGGCCGCTGCGAGATCGATCTTGCGGGCCTGGCCGAGCGGGTGGAGCGCGAACTCATCGGAATGAAGACCCCGATGAAGATCGCCCTCATGGGATGTGTCGTGAACGGACCCGGCGAAGCGGCGGAAGCGGATATCGGGATCGCCGGCGGAAAGGGCGTGGGGATGCTGTTCAAGCGGGGGAAGATCGTTCGCAAGATCCGGGAAGAGGAGTTCGTCCCGGTCCTGCTGGAAGAGATCCGGAGGATGGAGAAGGCCGGTCCATCCGAGTCGTAGCATCGCCAAAGGAGTCCCGTCCTTCCGTCGGCCGTGCGGCATCGTTATGATCATCGTTCCGGAACCGCAAGGTTCCGGTCATCCAAGGAGGTGTCATGCGTTATTCGGAGATGTTTCTGCCCACGGGAAGGGAGGTCCCTTCCGATGCCGAACTGATCAGCCACCAGCTCATGATCCGGGCGGGGCTGATGCGGAAGCTGACCAGCGGCATTTACTCCTATCTGCCCCTGGGTTACCGGGTGATCCGCAAGTTCGAGCAGATCGTCCGGGAGGAGATGAACCGTGCCGGCGCCCAGGAGGTCTTTCTGCCGATGGTGCAACCGGCCGAACTGTGGCAGGAGTCCGGAAGATGGGTCCATTACGGGAAGGAACTGCTCCGGTTTCGCGATCGGCATGACCACGAGTATTGCCTCGGACCGACCCATGAGGAGGTCATCACCGACCTGGTCCGGAATGAGATCAAGACCTACCGGCAGCTTCCCCGGAACCTCTACCAGATTCAGACCAAATTCCGCGATGAGATCCGGCCACGCTTCGGCGTGATGCGCTGCCGTGAATTCGGGATGAAGGATGCCTACAGTTTCGATACGGACGAGGCCGGCGCCGAGGTCAGTTACCGGAAGATGTTCGTAGCCTATCAGCGGATCTTCTCCCGCTGCGGTCTGAAATTTCGGCCGGTGGAGGCGGATTCGGGAACGATCGGCGGAAGCTTCTCACACGAGTTCATGGTGATGGCAGATTCCGGGGAGGATGCGGTATGCTACTGCGCAAGCTGCAACTACGCGGCGAATCTGGAAAAAGCGGAAATCGCCCGGCCGGCGGCCCTGAAAACGGAAAGGGAGACACTTCCGGCGGAAGACGTCCACACGCCGGAGGTCAGAACCATCGATGAGGTCTGCGGATTCTTGTCGGTGGGGCCGGATGCGGTCGTCAAGACCCTGATCTTCTCGGCCGATGGAACCCCCGTCGCCGTTCTGATCCGGGGGGATCATGAGGTCAACGAGGCCAAGGTCAGGAATTATCTCGGCTGCGATTCTCTGGAACTGGCCGACGACGAGATGATCCGGAAGGTCACCGGATCCCCGCGCGGATTCGCGGGCGCCGTCGGTATCCGGTGCCGGGTGATTGCCGATTATTCACTCGTCGACATGAGCGACTGCGTCATGGGGGCCAACCGCGAGGACTACCACCTGCGCCACGTGAAACCCGGACGGGACTTCCCGGTGTCGGACTTCGCCGACCTCCGAGTCATTCGCGAACTCGATCCGTGCCCCCGTTGCGGGGCCGAGGTGCGGTTTGCCCGCGGCATCGAGGTCGGCCACGTCTTCAAACTGGGAACGAAATACAGCAAGGCCATGAAGGCGATCTTTCTGGACCAGAACGGAAAAGAGAAAACCATGGTGATGGGCTGTTATGGAATAGGCATCGGCAGAACCGTGGCTGCCGCGATCGAACAGAATCATGACGGCGACGGCATCATCTGGCCGCTGCCGCTCGCCCCCTATGCGGTCATCATCACCCCGGTGAACGTCAATGAGAAGACGCTTTCCGATGCAGCGGAGGAGCTCTACCGCGTCCTGGCGGAAAAAGGGGTCGAGGTCGTCCTGGACGACCGGGATGAGAGAGCCGGCGTGAAATTCAAGGATGCCGACCTGATCGGAATTCCCTACCGGATTACGGTGGGTCCCAAGAGGCTGGCCGAAGGGAAAATGGAGATCAAGGACCGGCGGACCGGGGAGATCACGACCCTCGCGATTCCCGAGGTTGCGCCGTTTCTGGAAGCCCGTATCCGCGAAGGACTGTAGCCCTTATGCTCCGCATCAACGACATCCTCGATAAGGTCCAGTCTTATCTCCCCCCTTCCGACATCGAGATGATCGAAAAGGCCTACATTTTCTCAGCATCCGTCCATCAGGGACAGATCCGCCTCTCCGGTGAGCCCTACCTGACCCATCCCATGGAGGTATGCGGGATCCTGGCCGATATGAAACTGGATGCGGCCACCCTTGTGACGGGCCTCCTGCACGACACGGTCGAAGACACCCTGACCACGCTTGAACAGATCGAGGAGGAGTTCGGCAAAGAGGTCGCATTCCTCGTCGACGGATTGACGAAGATCAGCAAAATCACCCTCGGCAATCAGGAGGAGCGGCAGGCGGAAAATTTCCGGAAGATGATTCTGGCGATGTCCACCGACATCCGGATTCTCCTCATCCGTCTGGCGGACCGGATCCACAACATGCGGACGCTGGAGTTCCAGACGCCGGACCGGCAGCTCTACATCGCCAAGGAGACCCTGGAACTCTATGCCCCCTTGGCCGGACGTCTGGGAATCAACTGGATGAAGACGGAACTGGAGGATCTCTCGTTCCGCTACCTCGATTTCGAAGCCTACAACGATCTGGCCAAGCGGATCGTCAAGAAGCAGGAAAGACGGAAGAAGTATGCCGAGGAGGTCAAGGGAATCATCAGCCGGGAGATGGAACGGTTCGGCATCAAGGGCGAAGTGGAGGGAAGGGCCAAACACTTCTACAGCATCTACCAGAAGATGAAGGAACAGCACATCGATTTCGACGAGGTTTATGACCTCATGGCCTTCCGGATCATCCTCGATTCAGACAAGGAGAAGGACTGTTACGAAGCGCTCAGCATGGTTCATGCCCTCTGGATGCCCGTTCCCGGGCGGTTCAAGGATTATATCGCTATGCCGAAAGCGAACCACTACCAGTCGCTTCACACGACGGTGATCGGGCCCTACGGGGAGAGAGTCGAGATCCAGATCCGGACCCGCCCGATGCATGAGTGGGCGGAAGAGGGGATCGCGGCTCACTGGCGCTACAAGGAGGGGGGCACCTTCACCAGCGATGACGACCAGATCAAGAGGCTCCGGGAACTCCTGGACGCGCAGCAGGAGATCAAGAATCCCCGTGAGTTCATGTCCAATCTGAAGGTCGCCCTGTTTCCGGAGGACGTCTATGTTTTCACGCCGAACGGCGATGTGAAATCCTTTCCGAAAGGGGCCACGCCGATCGATTTCGCCTACAGCATCCATACCGATATCGGAAACCAGTGCATCGGCGCCAAGGTCAACCGGAGCATCGTTCCCCTGAAGTACCAGATGCAGAATGGCGACAGGATCGAGATCATCACCCAGACAGGCCATCACCCGAGCAAGGACTGGCTGAAGTATGTGGTCACCTCCCGGGCGATCTCGAAGATCCGCAACTGGGTCAAGACCGAGGAGCGCAAGAAGAGCGTTACCCTCGGCCGGGATTTGCTGGAGAAGGAGTTCCGCAAGCAACATCTGAATTTCGGCACGATGTCGAAATCACCGGAGATGAAGCTGGTGATCAAGGATTACCATATCGATTCTGTCGACGATCTTCTGGCCTTCGTCGGTTACGGAAAGATTTCCCCCAAGCATGTGTTGCACCACTTCCTGCCGGAGGAGGAGGTCAAGAAGGAGGAACTGCCGGAGCGGGTCAAACGAAAGGGCAGCGGAACGGAGCCGATCGGCGTCTCCCTGACAGGAATCGACGACATCATGGTCCGATTCGGAAAATGCTGCGATCCGATCCCCGGGGACGAGATCGTCGGCTACATCTCCCGCGGGCGGGGAATCACGGTTCATACGATCAATTGCACGCATGTCAAGGATATGGACCCCGAACGGCTCGTGGATGTCAAGTGGGACATTCGCGAGAAGAAGGAATACCCGGTCCAGATGAAGATCGTTTGCCTGGACAAGAAAGGCGCGCTCGCGGACATCAGCGCCGCCATCTCCTCCCTGGATGTCAACATCACCCATGCGGAAATCAATACGGCACAGGATGGCCACGCCAACTGCGAATTCGGCGTCAACGTCACGGACCTGAAACAGTTCAATCAGATCATCTCCGTCATCAAGAAACTCCGAGGGGTCATCTCCGTGGAGAGGCTCCTGCGATACTGAGGGCTTTTGAAGCGTCCCCCTCCACCCCTGCCGCGCCCTGTTCAACGTGCCGATCACAGCAGACTTGGGTGAAAGATTCGGGCCTCGCCTGCGCGCACCGGCGAATGGTCTTCCGTGCGGGATGGAAAAAAGACCGCCCCCAGGGTACCGAATCAGATGTTTCAAATTGACAGGCAGCGGCGGGTTGCTGTATGAATCCCTGACGTTTTGAGTGACGAAAGGAAGCGATGGCATTCATGGAAACAAAGTTCGCGCGATACGGGATGATGGCGGTGATGATGATTCTCGCTTGCATGGCCCCCCTTGTCGGGGAGGGGGCGCAGCGGCAGAATCCATACCTGGTGCTGATCGATCCGGCGCACGGGGGAGGGGACCCCGGTACGGTTTCCGATAAGGTGCGAGAGAAGGACCTGACCATGAGCATCGCCAACCTCGTCCGCCAGGAGGCACAAAAGAAACCGGGTCTTCAGATTCAACTGACGAGAACATCCGACAAGGCCATGACGATCGCCGAGAGGGTCAAGGCGGTTGTGGCGGCGAAGGCAGACTGCCTGATCAGTCTGCACGTGAATGCCGGCTTTGGAAAGAAATCCGGCGGCTATGAGATCTACTTTCCGGGATTCCAGCAGGCCGCGTCGGGAGGAGGCGATTCCTCCGCCATCATCAAGGATATGGCCCGCAACAAGTCGCTGAATGATTCTGTCAGGCTCGCCCAGCAGTTTCAGTCCAGCCTCGATAACCTCTTTCCCCGCAAGGGCCGCGGTTTGCGGGACGCCCCGAGTCCATTGCTGGAAGGACTATCCATTCCCGGACTCGTGATCGAAATTGGCTTTATAACGAATTCGGAAGACCGGGCAAAGCTGACCGAACCGGAGACGCAACGGAACGTTGCCCGTGCCCTGGTGAAAGGGCTCCAGGATGACCTCAGGAAGGCGCCGTGAAAGGGGCCGGTATCGTGAGAATCGTCCTGGCATCCCGGAACGCCGGAAAGATCAGAGAGATTCACGCCATGTTCGCGGAGTCTGGCGTCGAAATCCTCTCGCTGAACGATTGTCCCGGCGTCCCGGAGATTACCGAGGATGGATCCAGCTTCCAGGAGAATGCTCTGAAGAAGGCAAGGGTCGTGGCGGAAGCGACCGGGGAGATTGCGCTGGCAGATGACTCGGGGTTGGAGGTGGATGCCTTGGCCGGCGCCCCGGGAATCTACTCCGCGCGATATGCCGGCCAGGATGCGGATGATCGGAAGAATATCCGGAAGCTTCTGGATGACATGAGGGACTTTCCGTCGGAAAGAAGAAGAGCGGCTTTCCGATGCGTTCTGGTCCTCTATCGTCCCGGCGGGAACTTCGAAACCTTCGAAGGAAGGTGGGAAGGGATGATTGCGGAAGAGCCGGCGGGTGAGGGTGGATTCGGGTATGATCCGGTCTTTTTCCTACCGGAAGAGGGAGTGACCGTGGCCCAACTCCCGCCTGGGGTCAAGAACAGATCGAGCCATCGGGCTCAGGCCTTTGCAAGGCTCAGGGAGAGCCTCCTGAAAAGTGACAAAATCGGGGCGTAGCGCAGCCCGGTAGCGCGCCTGCTTTGGGAGCAGGATGTCGCAGGTTCAAATCCTGCCGCCCCGACCATATTTGTTATTCACGGAAAAGCCGGATTTCTCACAACGACGACTTGGTCGCGCGACCATTCGCCCTACCAAATCCCACCCATTTTGTTCCCATTGAATCAGACGCTTTTGCAGGGCATCCTGATACCATTCGCGGTTTCTGCACGGCCGCCGGGAACGAGTACCGTACGAGTCGTGTGAACGGGTGTTTTGGGTCGGATTTCGAGATGAAGCTCTCGACCGTCATGGAGGCAATGGGGGACGCTCATCAGACGCGGTGCGTTCGCACCCTGGTGTGGGGGGTTGTTCTCACAATTTTCTTGATCTGGCCGGCAAGCCTCTTTGCCGACGGGAGCTCGGAATCCGACCGGCAGATCTGGAAGGTGGGCGGGCGGCGCTGGACGGTTCAGGAGGAGAAAAAATACGCAAAGTGGGTCGAGGCGAACATCACGGAAGATTTCTTCATCCGTAACCGGATTCCCGTCGACTGCGCCGATGTCGTGTACGCCGCTCGCTGGATCTATGCCCGTATCTCACACTTGCCGGCGGCGGCTACAACGGTAGACAAACGGTTGACGGGACACTGGTCGACGGATTGGGGTCATCTCCGCACGAACGAGCCGTGGAACCGCGACCGTCGGTTTCGGGCCGCACTTCTGTTCATGCTTGCGAAAACCTGGACGAGGACACTGCCCGCCGACGTCTATCCTGTCAAGGTGGACGCCGACGCCGTCCAGGCGGGAACCGCCTTTTACACCACCGAATCCCATTCCGGCATCGTCCGAAGCATTGTCCTGGACGGAAGCGCGGCACATCCGATCCAAACCGCCGAAGCGACATTACCGTGCCGCGTGCAGAAGCTGAGATTCAAGGATTTCAATTCGCCGGACCCTGAGCCTCAGTCCTATTCGGGACTGGTCCAATTTCGATGGCCGACCGAAAGAAACGGGCGATGGGAGTATCTGCCTGTACGGGAACATCCCTATTACTCGGAGGAACAGTATTTTCCGGCTTTCCATGAAGGCTATGCCGACTATATCGACGCGGTGGCCGGGAGGATTGACCCGAAGATCTATGATCCGCGGGAAAGAGTCCACCGGATACTGGAGGTTCTGTCGCGACGGCTGAAGGAAAGGATCCCCATCGTTCTTGACGGTCAGAGCAAGTGCCCGAGGGGGCATTGCCCCGAAGGTTCGGTATTGTGGGAGATTTACAGCACGCCCGGCCGGGATGAGTCTCTGATCGTGGCGATTTCCCACCTGGAAGATATCCTGAAACAAAGCCGGATCGACCGGGAATCGGTTCTGGAAGAAGCGGACCGAATTCCTCTTCAGATCTCTCCCGACCGTCGCATTACCGTGAAGCATTCACTGGAGAATGCGAGGTGGTTCTCTTCGGATCCCGAAGCCTCGGTTGCCGCGCGGTGGGGGTTGGACAAATGCGACGCGATCGCGATGCATATCCGGAGTGCCGAGGACGCCATCCAGTTCATCATTGAAACGTATGGCCACAAAGATCCGGAATTTGCGGAGAGATCACTCTGGGTCAGGCGGCATGACCTGGATGAACTGGTCGAGCAAAGAAGGAAGAGTCACTGTGAATTGAGCCCCGTTCACTACTAGCTGCGGCTTTCATGCATTCTGCGATCGGGCGTGCTTGAAGTGAATAGATCCAGGACCGCGTACAGCGGGGTTGATTGCGCAGTTTATCTCATCTCTGCCGCCTTCTGCAGAATGTAGACCGCCTCGACGGAACCGACCCTGCGGTCGCCGTTGACGTCGATGCATGAATCCAGTTCACCCTGGCCAACGCCGTCGATCTCCCCTCCGGACAGGGCTTTCAGAGCCAGGATGCCGTCGGCGGTGGTCACCCCGCCGCTATGGTTCAGATCGCCCATCAGTACCGTTCGGGAATAGGTTCCCACAAAATGGATGCTGCCGCCTGCGGGCAGGCTCCTGCTCTCCTGCGCCGGGTTGTCGTAGCAGGCCATCTCCCCCCACGCGATGGTGTAACCGCCCGCGGCCCGATGGCCGATCGTGACATCACCGCGACCGCTCAAATGAAAGACGCCGGCCCCCGTCAACGTCCAGGGGGCATCGAGATCGGGATCGATCACGATCGTTCCGGGCGCCTCCTCAAGAGGGAGTGCGAGGTGCGCGGCAGTGCCGAGCGATGCCTTCAGGTGAGCGGTGACTTAGGCAGGATTGAGGTGTGGCATCTGATCCGCGGCGCTGTGATAGTAAGGATTGAAGTCATCGTAATCGTCTTCGATGACCAGGATCGCAGCGAACCCCCTGTCCCAGAAAGAAGAATGATCGCTCGCCCATTCGCCGTCGGCAGTGATCAAGGCCTGGAGGTCTCCGGTCATCCTGTAGCCATTGATCACGTCGACGAACGCATCGGCCAGGGCATGATCGGCGGCATATCCGGGGTTGCCCGGAACCCGCGTATGAAGACGTTGCAGAGGTGCCGCCAGACTGTAGGCGATCATGTCCAGATTGAGAACGGCGACAATGGCATCGCCGGCAGCCGCCGCCGCTTCCGCATACCTGGCACTGCCGAGCAATCCCTGCTCCTCACCGGTGAAAAATACGAAACGGATGGTCCGCTCGAAGCGATATCGGCTCATGATGTCAGCGGCTGCCAAAAGCGCGGCACAGCCGCTGGCGTTGTCGTCCGCGCCGGACGCCGCCCCCGATGCCGGCATGTCGTCCAGATGAGCCGTCAAGAGAACGACCTCAGCAGGCAGAGCAACCCCCGTGAGTTCACCAACCACATTGCGTTGCGCGTAAGAACCGTAGGTCCAATTCTCGAACGAGGCGGTCAGGCCCGTGGCCTGAAGCTGCTCAAAGACGTACTGGGTGGCTTTTTGCAGAGGTTGGCCGGAGGCCGTTGACCGTGTGGAGATGGTGTAAGACGTGCCCCCGACGGCTACCGGATTCGTTCCGCTCAACCCGGATATGTAGGAAAGGACCGTGTCCTGGCTCACGGCTCCGATCATCCGGCTCACGAGAGGATCGGGGGTGAATCCGAATGCCATCGGTGCCCTCGCTGGGGGCTCGCGCGCAGCCGGAACCAGAACGACGGGTGTTTCGCTGATCAGCTTCAGGGCAAATCCCATCTCAGAAAGGCCATCGGCGATGCCGGGTTCGCTCCTGACGATAATCCGGAGGCCGTCGTCATAGAGCACCCGGGCCTCCCGCTCCACCCGTGACCGTGCGCCGGGGCGGCGTTCTCGGCCGATCAGGTAACGGTTCCCGGGAAGATAGTCGTCGATCACGCGGAAGGAGACCCCGGCCGACTGCAGCTGCTCCCGTGCCGCGATGGTGAGCGCGTAATAATTCCCCTGGCTGTCGAGAAAGTCGGCGTAAACAGGTAGGCCGATATCCGAAAGGGAGCCGGAGACCTCCACTCGCGCCAGAACGCGAAATCCGTCTGTTGCAGGGTTCTCACCGCCCCAACACATGCCCGTCATCGACAACAGGGCGAGCACCAGCAAGGCGGTGACCGGGAGTGCAAACCGTAGGCCGCGCCGTGGAGGCCGGGATAGGGGCCGCGATAGAAAAAGACAGATTTCCCGGACGGGGAGCCTCGCCCTTTGGACGGGCGGCTTCAGTCTAGATCGGTGTTTCTTCAAGAATCAGCTGATCCTTCAACGGTGACGGGTCCGGTCTGCAAAAGCGGAAAGAATACCCAATGGAGACGATTACCTCCGGATACGGATATTCTTGAACGGGGCATCTGATTCATTCCATTTGAACACCCAGACCACACGGGTCGCCGTATAGGGGTGGAGGTTCAGCAGCTTGATCACCTGGGTGGCAGGGGGGATCTCCCTGAAGATCATCTCCACGGTCACCTGCTGATTGCTCTCCACGGGAATCCCTCGATGGGCTTCGGATGCGGTGGTCTTTCGATCGCCCTGCCAGAGGTTGACCTGCTTGACTTCATGGGTTTTACCGGCCTCATCGATCAGGGTGGACCTTGTGTAGCGCGATGACTGATCGTACAGCGCCAGATTCTTTGCGCCATCCGTCTTGTTGGTGGCGTCGATCAGGAGGGTGAGCTCTCCGCCTGCCATCTTCACCGACGTCAATTCGAAGAGAAAAGCGTCGGTTTCGGCGGAGGCGATGGCGGCGGCGCTTCTCTTGGGCGGCGCCGGTTTTGCCGGTTCCGGTGCAGGGGCCTTCTCTTCGGAGATCCGCGGAGGTGCCGGCGACGGCTCGATGGTGGCCAACTGTTTCGCCGGGGCCGGTTTTGGTGCAGGTTTCGCGGCGATCGCACTCTGCGGCGGTTCCTGTCTTCTTTCCCCCAATTCCGTACGGACGCGAAAGGCCATCTTGACCAGCACACTATCGCCCTGGTTGATGAGAGAGATCAGGCGGACGCCAATGATCCTGGCCTCCGTTACGGCTTGATTCGACGTTTCGCCGACGACCTGGAAATTCATCACATCGGTCGTGGACGTTGAGTGCTGCGTCCGGGCGTCATTGCGGACCTCTTCGAGCTTGTCGATGACCGCCTCGGCCGAAGCCTCGGCGGGGGTCTGGGATCCGCGGGTCGTGGCGAGAGCGGTCTTGATGACGATCGCTTCGTGGGTTCGCTTGATCTCGTGGAGGACCGTCTGCGAATCATGAAGGGCCTTCTCGGCGCTGTCTTTTCGGCCCTTCAGAAGATCGAGGTCGGCCAGCATCTTGTTCAATTGGGCCTCTTTCTTCGGAAGCTGCGACAGTTGCGGCTCGCGGTCGGCGCGGGCCGCGCCAATCTTCTCCTGGAGGGCCATGATCCTTTCGCGGAAGGATTGCACCTGCTCCCGCAGCCCCTCCTCGGCCTGAGAGTTGTTCTGGGCGGTCTCAAGGATCATCGTCCCCGCCCGGCGCAGCTCATAGTTCCCGGGCGGGTACTGGTTTTGCGAAAGAAAGTTCTGCAGATCCTGGGCCGAGGTCAGCACCGTGGCTTTCAGCTTGCGGGCCTCCGCCGACGGGCGGCTCTTTCCGGCTTTCGGGGCCTGGAAGGGGTAGAGCTCGTAACGTTTGATCCTCAGATAGGTCGTTCCGCGGTTTCCCTTTTCAAGCTGGATCCGGAGAGGCTCCTCTTGATTCCACTTCGCCGTTCCCTCTTCGATGGCCCGGATGAAATCCATGGCGAGCACATTGTCGATCACCCGGCTGAAGGATTGGATATAGGTCCCCATATGCTGGGCCATGAGGGTGGCGGATGCCTGATCCGCGAGGCTCTCGAGGTCATGCTCCTTGTCCTTGAAGCCGCGGGTGTAGATGACCGCCACCATGGCTTCGCCCTGTTTTTCCGTCTGCAGCCATTTTTTCAAGGAATCCTGCTGGATCCTGATATCCTGCTCGTATCGGGCAATCTGATTGCCGATGTTTTCGATGCCGCTCCGCATCGTCTTGACATTCTTTTGAAACTCTTCGAAGTCGTATGCGGCCGCCTGGTATTGGGCGGTGAGATCGTCGCGACGCTTCCTGGAACGGGCAAACTCCCGGTTGGCCGAATCAATGGCGCCCTTGTAGGCGGCGTTCTCCTTCTGCCTTTCCTCTTCCACGATCCGGGTATTGAGGATTTCGTCCTCCTGCGCTGAGAAGGCGTCGCGGTTCTCGACCTCGGACTGGATGATGCGCCTGATCCGATCCTTCAAGTCCGAATCGAGGGAGACCCATTTACTGATCGGTGCTGCGGAATAGGCCAGAGATGCAAACGCAAGAAAGGCCATCACCACCATGACCGGGTGCGCAACCCGCAAGCGCCGCTTTGCGGGCGGGTAAACGGGGCGCGATGTAAAACCGTCAGATTCCTTACCGGGAAGAGCCGCCCCGCGGGCCGGGAGCTTCACTTTTCTGAAGGGCATCATTGGATTGGACCTCATGCTGAAAAAAAGGATCTGCGACAATGGGCAGCGTCCCCCGGAAATCACGGCATTGATTTCAAAATACCGTCCAGTACGGATTCCATCTCCATGCGGATTTGAGCCAGGCGGTCAGGCGTAGACGCCTCGAAGCGGAGAACAAGAACGGGCTGGGTGTTGGAGGCCCTGAGGAGACCCCAGCCGTCGTCGAACGTGACGCGTACACCGTCGATATCGATCATCTTGTGGTTCTTCCGGTAGTGTTCCCGAACGGCTGACACCACGCCGACCTTGATCCGGTCGGGGCAATCGATGCGGATTTCGGGGGTGTTGAACGTCCGGGGAATATCGGCGAGAAGGTTGCTCAGTTTCTTGTCGGACTCGGAGAGAATTTCCAGCAGGCGGAGGGAGGCGTAAATGGCGTCATCGTACCCGAAATAGCGGTCAGCGAAGAAAATATGGCCGCTCATCTCTCCGGCGAGAAGGGCCTTCTCTTCTTTCAACTTTCCCTTGATCAGCGAGTGTCCCGCCTTCCACATGATCGCCCGTCCGCCGTTCATGGCGATGTCGTCAAAGAGCTTCTGCGAGCATTTGACGTCTCCGATGATGGTCGCCCCGGGGTTTGATTTCAGAATGTGGCGGGAGAAAAGCAGCAAAAGTTCATCGCCCCAGAGCACTTCTCCATGATCGGTGATGACCCCGATCCGGTCTGCGTCACCGTCATAGGCGATGCCGACATCAGCCTGCTTCTCAAGAACGAGCCGGGTCAATTCCCGCAGATTATCCGGTATGGTTGGATCGGGATGGTGATTGGGAAAACGACCGTCGGGTTCGCAGTAAATGTCGGTCACGCGGCAGCCGTAGCGCTGAAGAAGGGGGAGGGCGAAGAAGCATCCCACACCGTTGCCCCCGTCAACGACGATTCGTTTTCCGGGCTTGACCTTCACGTTCGCATAGAGGTGGTCGCGATAGGTCTCTTCAATTTCGCGGCAGGAACGGCTTCCCTTGCCGTCGATAAAGTCGCCTTCCTCGATCATCTTTCTGAGGTTCTGGATCTCCTCTCCATAGATCGTCTCGGGACCGATGCATATTTTGAATCCGTTGAAATTTGAGGGGTTATGACTTCCGGTGACCATAACGCCGCCGTCCATTTCGAAATGACGGATCGCAAAATAGAGCATGGGGGTGGCGGCGAGACCGATATCGACCACATCGATCCCCGAGGAGAGGATTCCGCGGCAAACCGCATCCTGATAGTCTTTGGAACTGAGTCGGCAATCCCGGCCCGAGGCCATTTTCCGGCCGCCGTGACGGAAGGCGTAGGTCCCGATCGCCCTTCCCAGAAGGTAGGCAAAATCGGGCGTCAGGTCCCTGTCGACGACCCCCCGGACGTCATATTCGCGGAACACCTCCGGGTTCATGTTTCCCTCAAGGGTGGCTGAAGGCCCGCAGATTGACATGGGTACGAACCATCTGTTCGATCAATGAGATCTTCCCCGCATCATCCTTGGTCGGCAGGGATTCCATTCCTTCGATCTGTCGTGCGATCTCGTAGGTGTCCGCAGCAACGAGCAGGACGGGAGTCCCCGTCCCGGCAGCCTTTGCGATAAGATCGGACGGCGGGAAAACATTGTTGGTCAGGACCACGGCGGTCGCCTTGCTTTCGAGAGCCGCGCTGATCATGTCGATCCGGTCGCCGCTGGTGATGACGACCTTGCTGACCTCCTGAAAGAGCGGATTCGTCAGGGCCGCACCGACGGACATCGAACCGATGAAGACGTTCTTGACGGTCTGGTTCATGTTTTCTTCGCCGGTGATGACCTTGGCGAAGAGCCGGTCAGCAAGATAAGCCAGCGAGAAATAGGGCAGTTCCCTGTAGTAGGGGATGATGCCAAGGACTTCGACGCCCTGCTGCTGAATTCTCGGAAGGCGGGTGTCACGGAAGTCATCGGCGTTGGCGACCTTGTTGATGATGATTCCCTTGCAGCGCACGCCCGCCTTGTGGATGTATTTCGTGAAAAACATGACATCGTCGAGAATGGTGTCATCGTCGCCACTTGCCACCACGATCAGTTCTGCGTCCAGCTCCCGGGCGACCGAAAGCGCATCGAGATGAATGGATACGCCGTAGGTCAAGTCCTTACCGCATTCGGCGAAAAAGATCTCCTTGCCGTTTCCGGTACTGCTCACCAGTTCGTTAAGCTTTTCGCGCGTGGTCTCTTCATCGAGCATGTAGAGGAGCTTGGAGTGATGAAACCCGATGCTCATCTCCTCGGGGTGATCATCCAGGTGGAAGATATTCGTGATCAGTGCGGCATCGTAATCCCAAAGTCTCTTCTTGCGGTAGAGGAACCGTTCGCCGAAGGGTTTGATATAGCCCATCTTTCGGTTCAAGGCTTTGGCGATGCCGATGATGACGCTCGTCTTGCCCGCCCCCTGACGCAGGGAAGCCACCACAAATCTATCCATCCTCATTCCACCCCTTGTCCCTTTGGTGAGATCAAACTCATGAAGGAGGCCTAAACCCTGAAGGCCATCTTCAGATCGTAAACCCCTGCGTCGCTCTTCTTCTTGATATCGAACCCGCCTTTTTCGAAGACGTGCAACATCGGCCTGTTGTCGATCAGAACTTCAGCGGTGAAGCCCATCAGGCCCTCCCTTTTGGCAAGGTAGGTCAGATAAGAGAGCATCTCCTGCCCGATTCCGCGGTTGTGATAATCATCGCGAACGGCGAAGGCGACTTCTGCCGTATGGGATTCCTCATCGATGCCATACTGGCCTACGCCAACGATGACTTCATTTTCAGCGGATCCCACAACCCCCAGGATGACCACCTCCCTGGTGTAGTCGATGATCACGAAGTCCTGCAGCCGTTCATGCGGCATATCTTTCCGCTTGGAAAGAAAGCGCCGGTTCAGGCTCCTGTCGGAGAGGGAATAGAAAAAATCCTTCAGCAGCGGTTCATCACTGATCTTGACGGGACGGAGGAAGAGTTGGAGGCCTGTCTTTGTGGTCCGATGGGTCTCGAGATTCTCCGGATATTCGCCCCGTTTCCCGGGGATGAATGCCTGGTCGCGATAGATGATTCCGCGCTTCTTCGCCTCTTCGATGAGCCATGGCCTGAACTTCGGATGGGCGATGGAGATCAGTGCCATTGCCCGTTCCCGGACATTTTTCCCATGGAGATAGGCAATGCCGTATTCGGTGACCACGTACCGGACATCTCCCCGGTTCAGTGTGATGCCAGCCGATTCGCGCAGGGATGGCGAAATCCGTGAGACGCTGTCGTTCCTGGCCGTGGATTTCATCGCCAGGATGGTCCGTCCGCCGCGGGCCATCAACGCGCCGCGCATGAAATCCTGGTGACCTCCCACGCCGCTGTAAAACGTGCCGCCGATCGAGTCCGATGTGGCCTGTCCCGTGAGGTCGATCTCGAGCGCGCTGTTGATGGCTACCATGTTGACCTGCCTTGCAATATTGAGCGGATTGTTGGTCCAGTCAATGGTCCGGAAGAGAATGGTTGGATTGTCATTGAGAAACTCATAGGTCTCTCTCTTGCCCATGGAGAACGCCGCAACGGTCTTCCCGGGGCTCAGCGTTTTCTGCGAGTTGTCGATCACACCGGCTTTCATCAGTTCCATCAGTCCGTCACTGAAAAGCTCGGTGTGAACGCCGAGGTGTTTCTTGTTGAAGAGGTTTGCGAGAACGGCATTCGGAAGCCCTCCGTAACCGACCTGGATGGTATCGCCGTCCTGAATCAGCCGGGATACATAATTGCCGATTCGCTGTGTCGTCTCATTGAGTTCGATTCCGGGTAGCTCCAGCAGGGGTTCGTCGTGACGGAGGACGAATCCAACGTCCCGGATATGGATGAAGCCGTCACCGTGCACCCGCGGCATATTCGAATTCACCTGGGCGATGATCATGGAAGCCTTTTCCGTAGCAGCCTTGACCATATCCACACTGATTCCGAGACTCAAGTAACCGTGTTCGTCGGGAACGGAGGTCTGTATCAGTGCCACGTCGATTCGGACGGAGCCGCTTCTGATGAGGGCCGGGACATCGGAAAGGGAAACGGGCGTATAGTCGGCAAGCCCCTGGTTTACCGGACCACGTGTATTGTTTCCGATGAAAAAGGAGTTGTGCCGGAAGTTGCGCTTGAATTTCGGATCGGTGTAAGGCGCGATGCCGAAAGAATAGACATGGATGATCTCCGTGTCGAAGAACGCCTTGGGATGGGACTCAACAAAGTTCACCATCGCCCGGATAAGATACTGGGGTTCTCCGCAGCCCGAGGCGACGAAGATGTGGTCCCCCTTACGGATATGACCAAAAACGACATCCTCCGAGACGAATTTCTCGGGGTAAATTTTTTTCCAGTCATCCAGGGATTGCATATAGCGTTCCAAACCCATCGGGAGTGCCCCTGTCGGAAGATAGGGATCAACGTGGAAATGCCCGTTGAAAGCGGACCATACTAATCATTATGGCTGTTTTCTGTCAAGAAAAGAATGTTCCGGCAGTCGGTGGGCCGTGCAGGGAGATCAAAAAATTAGGTTAATGATATCGGTGGCTTTATCGATCACCATGTCGGCATAGGCGGAATCGAGCTCTTGACGGCCGGAATGACCGGTCAGAACCCCGATGGTGTAGGTTCCCGCTTTATGGCCGAGAAGGATGTCGAGGGGATGGTCGCCCACCATCACGGACTCCGCCGGAAGGGCTCCCAACACCCGGAGCGCGGCGTGCAGGTGAGACGGGTGAGGTTTCACCTTGTCCGTGTCATCACGCGACACAAAGGCTTGGCAAAAATCGGTGATATCCGGAAAGACTTTGAGGACGGCCACGCGGCAGTTCCTGGTGACAACGCCGGTCCTGATCGAACGTCCGGCAAGATCGGTGAGCAATTCTCTCGTTCCGTCGAGCAGAGCGGCTTGGCCGGCGGCCTCGATCTCCAGGGTCGCGACCCGTTCCATGGCTTCGGATCGAAAGCTTCCTGCCTGATCGGGTTCGGATTCCCGGAGATATCCTTCCGCCGCGTCGATCATCTCAAGGACGGGCAGAGCCGCGGAGGCAGCTTCAGGAACCCGGTAGGCGGTCATCAGGCTTCGTACCGAAGAACGCATGGCCGAAAAATCGATGTTCAATCGGGCGAGCGTTCCGTCAAAATCGAAAATGACGGCTCGGATGGAGGCAAGGCCCAGTGGACGGTTCACCGGTATTCCCTCAGATACTTCTCCAGGCGGTTCATCCCCTCGCGGATATGATCGAGGGAGTTGGCATAGGAAAAGCGGAGGTATCCTTCACAGTTCGTGCCGAAATCGATTCCCGGCGTGACTCCGACACGGGCCCGTTTCAGGATATCGAATGCGAACTCGTAAGAATTGCGGGTGAAGGCCTTGACATTGCCCAACACATAGAAGGCGCCGGTGGGTTCGACGCTGATCCCCATCCCCAGATCCCGCAGGCGACGGATCAGGAACTTTCTTCTTTCGTCGTACAGGCCGCGCATCCGGATCACGTCCGGCTCCGCCTCACGGAGGGCGGCGACGCCGGCCCATTGGACGAAGGCGTTGGCAGAGATGAAGAGATTCTGCTGGATCTTCTGCATCGGGCGGATCAGAGAGCGGGGCGCGATGAGATAGCCCAGCCTCCATCCCGTCATCGCGTAGGCCTTGGAGAAGCCGTTGAGCACGAAGGCATCGTCCGTGTATTCGAGAATGCTGTGCTCGACCTCCCCGTAAACCAGTCCGTGATAGATTTCATCCGAGATGACGGGTACCCCGAATGAGGCGATCTCCCGCATCCTCTCCGGGCTCAACAGATTGCCGGTCGGATTGGAGGGGGAGTTGATAAGAATGGCCTTGGTCCTGGGATGGATCATCTCACGGATGGCGGGCGGCGTGTATTGGAACCCCTCATCTTCGTGGACGGGGATGCAGACCGGTTTCCCACCGAAAAAACGAATGAAATTCGGATAGCAGGCGTAATGGGGATCGGAGATGATGACTTCGTCGTCCTGTTCGAGAATCGTCGAGAAAAGGATCATCATCGCCGGCGAGGTGCCGGAGGTTACGATGACCTGATCGGGTGAAACGGCAACACCGTAGCGCATGCGGTAGTGATCGCAGATCGCCTCCCTCAGTTCGAGGAGCCCGAGGCTGTGGGTGTAGTGGGTCTTGCCTTCGTTGAGAGCACGAAAAGCAGCCGCCTTGATACACTCCGGGGTGTCGAAGTCGGGTTCGCCGACTTCGAGATGAATGACATCTTCGCCGTTGCGCTCCATCGCCTGCGCAGCTTCCAGAACGTCCATCACGATGAAGGGGGGGATATCTGCCGCTCTTCGGGTGATTATCTCCAGAGCCTCATTTTTCATAATTTTCTCCACTTTCGGACGGTGAGGGGAGGCTATGCTCACAGCAGCCCCTTGTCAAGTGCGAAAGTGGATCAGGGGCGGCGCCGCCCGGTAAGATAGTCGGGGTTGAGGCTTCTCAGGATGAGCGGTCCCTTCCGCCAGTCTGGAAGGCGATAACCCATGACGATTTCGAGAAAGCTGACGATAATGTGGAAAGTCGCCCCCCACAGCACCTCATCTGTACCGTCGGAGTCCCGATGGATCAGGCACGGGAATTGAAGCGGCCCGCCTCCTGCTCCATCGGGTGCGCAGATCTGGTAGCATCCGAACTGCTCTTCCCGGTAGAACGTCGCAAGGGGGATTTCCACAACCTTCTCCACCTCGCGGTTGGGACGTGGCGGTTTGGGATCGTTGACGAAACCGACAAGCGGAAAGATCGTACTCCGGAACAGGGTCAGACTGTATGTTGGAAGAGGTCCGAGAAAGCGAACGGATGCGGGGGAGAGGCGGATCTCTTCCCAGGATTCGCGAAGGGCGGTGGTCAGGAAAAGGGTGATCACGGGGAGGGCCGATGCGTTATGGCAGACGAGATTTCGCCGGGCCGTTCCGCCAAGAACGTGAAGCGGTCCGTGGATCAGGACGGGTCGGAGCACCCGGTCCAGAAAAGGGTGGAGCATGCCGCCCGGAAGGCTCAAGTCGCCCGGTTGCGGAACGATCGGCGACCGTTTGATCAATTGAAATACGAATTGCCCCTTTCCGCCGGAGGGGACATCGCGAAGGCGGAGCGGTAGGAGTACCCCGGCTACACGGCGGCGGTCACTCCCGCTCTCCTCAAGGATCGAATGAAAAATCTTCGGGAAATCGCATTCGTGTCTGCCCAACTTGTCGACGATCATCGCCGGGAACCCGACCGGGTCGGTGAATATACCGGGGTCTGCGGGTGGCTCACTCATCGGATCTCCTCTTGTCCGATGGTCTCTCCGATTCTCCGCTCATACCAGCAGCCGAAAGGGAAGGGGTCGAGGAATCCGCAATGCCCTCCATAAGGTTGAATGTCGAGGTCGAGATGTCGATTCCCGGGGAGATGTCGAAAATCTGCGACCGGAACGACGGGGTCGTCTGCGGAGGTGATGATCGTCACCGGGAAAGCGAGAGAGGCGAGGACATTTCCGGTCAAGGTGTAACGATCGAAATAGTCGCGATAAGAGCCGAATTCGGTGTACCAGGGCATGATCGCCTCGGTCAGGGCCATGCAACTGTTGTGGTGAAGGATCTTATCGAAGCGGTAGATCTCCGGGAAGCAGCGTTCCTTGCGCCGGAGCGACCGTTTCCACTTTGCCAGGAAATAGTGGCGGTAGATGGGGAAGCTCTCATCGATGGCCAATGTGGAGCGGTAAGGATCGAGAGCGGGACTGATGGCGAAGACGCGTCTCAGGTTGGGTATGGCGAGATCTGACTGCCGAAGGGCGATCCGGAGCGCGAAATTTCCTCCCAGCGAAAAACCGATCAGATAGCAGGGAAGGTCCGGAAGAAGCCGCGCGGCATTGGCCACTGCTTGTGCGGTCTCATCGGTGAGAGCCCCGTGAAAGAGGCCAGGGTTGAGGTGATGGCTTTGGCCATGATCTCTTAAGTTGAGACGGAAGATCTCATACCCGAGCCGGAAAAAAAAGCGTCCCGTGGAAAGGATATAGGTGGAATCGGAGCTTCCCTCCCAGCCATGAATCAGGATGATCAGGCCCCGGGGAGCGCGCGCGTGTTGCCGGGAGTGGAATCCGAGAAGACGTACGCCGGGACCTGCATCCGTGATCACCTGTTGTGAAGCGTCGGTCATCTCGTTCTTTCCGATCGCCCGGAGTCTCAGACTTCCGAATATCGTCTGCACGTGCGGGCTTCTTGCCCAGAAGGCCGGATACAAGGTTTCAGGTGCCATCTTCTCTCTCAGAGCCTGATGCACAAAAGCCCGGTCTTCAGACCGGGCTTTTGCGTTCATTGGTGGCGGTGCCTGGAATCGAACCAGGGACACTACGGATATGAGCCGTATGCTCTAACCGGCTGAGCTACACCGCCTGATCAATCTGATACGACATTGCGCAATCAAGAAGAACCTCCGGCTTACGAGGGCCTTCTTTGTTTCAGGCGCGAATCAATATAATAGATTTACTCGATTGTCAACTCCTTCTCGCAGTCCGTGAAGAGTTTGAACCGACCGTTTTTCGCTTGCCTATTCACCGGCCAGTTTGTACGCGACGACAACGCTTCGCCCTCTCAGCGAACCGCCCACCGAGAGAACCAGAGCGAGCACCACCTCGTTATCCCCGTCGTTGTCGATATCCTTGAACTGGTAATCCGCGACGTACCCGGCGATCTTCTTCGTGCGCCAGTTCTCCACCATCCCCATGCCATCCCATTCCAGATCATAGACCTCCGCGGAGGTGAAGAGCTTGACCCGCTGGAACAGCCGACCGGTCGCAGCGATGTTCTTTACGATGATGACCTCCTTCTTTCCGTCCTTGTTGGTATCATAGGTCAAAATCCTCAGGTTGATATAGTTGTAGGGGTCATCGGCGTTCACAGTCGAGCCCTTCGCAGTCTCGACTGTGGTGTTGCTTCCGCCGAAGACATCTTCGCTCTTCCAGATGAATTCTTCGCTGCCGCCGACCACGGCGATCTCGGAAAGGGGTCTATCGGTTTGCTCATAGATGCAGATGTAGTCGTATTCGTTCAGGGTGATGATCTTTTCGGCGCCGCCCGATCCGAGTTTATCCATCGTCAGGCCGTAAACGGAGAGGCCCTGTGGAATTCTCATCTTCTGCCCCTCACGGTACTCACCATTCAAGTAAACGATTTGGTAGATCGGCGGGTCAAAGAGCTGGTCCAGCCCCTTTCGCTGACTGAGAAGGATGGGCCCCGCCGCGCCGCCGGTGTCGATCACCCGTAGGAACCAGGGGAGTCCCGAAGCGATGGTCACGAACTTTCCAGCGCGGAATTCGATGATGAAAGAGTCCATCATCTGTCCCGTGTAGCTTGAGACGATGATCTCCTTGATCCCGTTTCCGTTGATGTCGGCCACGTCGAGGCTGATATAATTGTCATAGGATTTTCCGTCGATCTTCTGAAACAGGGTGAATTCATTTCCTTTCTTCTGGTAAATGAGAATATTGTTCGTATCGATCATGACGGTCTCATTGATCCCGTCCCCATTGACATCGCCGATATCCATCCCTCTGAATTCAGACGGGAACTGCTGACTCTTCCAGAATGTCTTTTTGTCGAGAGGCTGCGCCGCGTTGATAAAGTCGGGGTTGATCGACGAGGTGTAGGTGCCTCTGCGGCTCGCCCGCATTCCGGAGATGATCTCCGCTTCGCGCGTGTTCTGGGGGGTGGGTTTCCGGGAAACGATGATCTCCTTCGGCGCCGGCGGCGCAGCGGTTGCGGTCTCAGGAACGCCGCCGAGGATATGGGTGTCGATGCGCTGGGCAAACTCATTGATCTTGGGGATGACCTCATCCATCGTCGGGCATTGAGCAAACATGCTGACCGCATTCTTGTTGGTTGCGACTTCCACCAGTTTGGCATCGATGCTCAGGGAGCTGCCGATCTTGGTGATGCTTCCCCAGACCACGAAGTCGGCGGACACCCTTTTTGCGATGGCCAAGGCGTCGGCAGCGCCGATCTCCCTGGCCGCGGAATCCTGCAAGGCAGCCAGGACGGAATCCTTGCCGACCACGTCGATCCGGTCATTCACGGAAATCCGCGATGCGAGCATGTCTCCGATCCCCTGTCGGACATAGTCGATATTCTCCCCGCTGTGAACGGAAAAGGGAAGGACGACGACGGTGTTTTTATCTTTTGCCCACAGCGGCTCCACAAAAGCCATCAACAACAGAACAGCTGCCATCCATCTGTATGAGCTTCTCATTCTCTATCCCCACTCGCAGGTTGAAATATAGGTCTATACTCTTGACAGGGACAGGCTCTAACATGTAGCCACAAAGAATTCAACTGGATTTAAATCCGCCGAAAAGAGTTCGCTGCCGGCCGACGGCATCACACTTTTCCGCTTGCCGCCCGGGAGATGGATTCCGCGGTGTCCTCGAAAGGGATGGTCAGGTTGTAGATCCCGTATTCCATGACGGCGCGGATCGGGAAGGGGGCCTTCTCGAAAACCTTGAGCATGGCTTTGTTGTCGGCGATAACATCCGCGGTGAACCCCTCGATGCCGGACTCGCGTGCAACCCGGATCAGGGTTTCGAACAGGAAGGAGGCGATGCCCCGGCCCTGGAAGTTTTCGTCGACGACAAAGGCCACATCCGCAAGGGGACGGTCATGATGGCGGACATAACGCCCCTCTGCGATGATGCGTTCGGCCTCTTCGACGGTTCCTACGATCGACATGATGCGCTGGTAATCGACGTTGACATACTCCTGCATCTTGCGGTGCGGCATCGCCTTGATTGCACTGAAATAGCGGTAATAGACGGCGTTGTCGGAAAACCGGTAGAAGAGCTTCCGCATCTCCTCTTCATCGGAGGGCTTGATCGCGCGGAATCGTAGGGTCAGGCCGTCCTTGAACGTATGGGTAGTGGCCAGTCTGGCCGGATAGAGAGAGCCGGAGTCCGGCAGGTAGATCTGGTCCGCATACAGGATGTTGGCCTTTTTGGCCTGCAGGATCAGCTCCTCGCGATCCTCGGGGTGGGCGATGTCGATCAGCATCTGAGCCCGTTCGCGCACGGTTCTTCCGATCATCGAGGCGATGCCGTACTCCGTGATAATCAGGTCGAGCGATTCACGATTCGTGAATTGATTCGGGAAATCCTCCACGGAAAGAAGGATGTTGGATTTGCCCTTCAGATTGCGGCTGGGAAGGGCGAAGATCGTCCGGCCGCCGCGGGAGTGCTCCGCGCCCGCAAAGAATTCCTGGGCCTGACCCGGCCCGGGGGTGACGTTTCCCTTGCCGATATGAAGTGCGATGCCTCCGGTCAGATCGACTTTCCTTGCGGGGAGAATGGCGATCATTTTATCGTTAAGGCTGATCCTCAGATGATCGGAAACGACGTCGATCCCCTGGAACTCGACGACGGGGTTGCGGTGGAGCCATTGCATCAGCTCGGGCGTTCCCTGGGCATAGGCGGTGAGCGACTTGTCGCGGAAATAGTTCTTCTTGCGGTTGGTCACCGCCCCGCACTTGATGAGATCCATCAGGGGATCGGTGAAGAAATAGGTATGCACGCCGAGGTTGCGCTTATGGGCGAGGTGGCGACCGAGTGCCTCGAAAAGGGCTCCGGAGTAGAAAGAGATGCAACTGCCGTCGTCCACCATGGACGCGACATTGGCGGCCACCTTGTCGATGACGTCATCGACCGGCCAGCGGGGGAAGTAGATCGGGGGTTCCGTGGCCCGGATGAGATAGTCGAAGTCGTCCACGTGAACGAAGGTGTTGCCCATCGTTCGTGGGACGCTGCTGTTGATTTCGCCGACGACGATGGAGGCCCTCTCCATCGCATATTTGGCGACGTCGACGGACACTCCCAGGCTCGCATAGCCGGCCTTGTCGGGAGGGGTGATCTGGACGAAGGCGACATCCACCCGGATGGCCCCCGCTTCCACGAGACGCGGGATCCGGGAAAAGCGGCAAGGGATCATGTCCACATAACCGGAGGTAATCGCATCGCTGGCCAGCCAGCCCGCGAAGAAGGTCTTCAGCCGGTATTTGTGATCATGGGCGGTGTTCCGGAAGGCGATGGCATCGCCGAGGCTCACGATCTGGACGAGTTCCAGATCTGTCAGGTTGCTCAATTCCGAAGTCGTGAGATGTTTCACGAGGGTGCGGGGTTCTGCAACGCCCGTTCCCAGGAAAATGCTCATTCCCGGTTCGATCCGCGAGAGGAATACATCGGGGGAAACGATCCTCTTTTCCCATCCGGAACCAACATCGTCGAACATTGCATTGCCTCCCGATTGAAATAAGCCATCGCTGCGATAATTCTTAAGGTTCGTGGATGAATTTGTCAATCCATTTCGGTAACGGCTCCGGCGAAGATACGATTCCTGTCGCCCTGCGCAAACATCTTGACTCCCATGCGGACTCATAATAAGTTGACAGCCGTCCACCGAATCGGGTCAGGAGGGGGAAAGGTGATAGAGCGGTATTCGCGGGAAAAAATGGCAGCGATCTGGAGTCCGGAAAACCGGTATCGAAAGTGGCTGGATGTCGAGATTATGGCCTGCGAGGCGATGGCTGCCCGAGGCGAGATTCCCGAAACGTCGATGAAGAACATCCGGGAAAGGGCCGGTTTCGACGTGAGGCGGATCGAAGAGATCGAAAAGACGACGAAGCACGATGTGATCGCCTTTCTCACCTCCGTGACGGAGAAAGTCGGTGAGGACGGCCGGTTCATCCACCGGGGGATGACCTCGTCGGATGTTCTGGACACCTCGCTGGCGCTTCTTCTTCGGGAAGCCGCCGGGATTCTGATCGAAGATATCGATCTCTTGCTCGCCGCCATCAGGAAAAAGGCCTTCGCCCACAAGGGAACGCTGATGATCGGGCGATCGCACGGAATCCACGCTGAGCCGATCACCTTCGGTCTGAAGATGGCTCTCTGGTATGCCGAAATGGTGCGAAACCGGGAACGGATGGTTCGGGCCAGGGAGACGATCAGCGTCGGAAAAATTTCCGGCGCCGTCGGCACCTTTTCCTTCATCGACCCGGCGATCGAAGCGTATGTCTGCGCTAAACTGGGGTTGAAGCCCGCTCCAGTCTCTTCCCAGATCATCCAGCGGGACCGACATGCCGAGTATTTTGCCACGCTTGCGATCACCGCCTCTTCCATCGACAAGTTTTCTCAGGAGATCCGCCTTCTGCAGCGGACCGAGGTCAGGGAGGCTGAGGAATATTTCTCTCCGGGGCAGAAGGGGTCCTCCGCCATGCCCCACAAGCGGAATCCTGTTCTGTCTGAAAACCTTTCCGGTCTCTCGCGGCTGATGCGTTCCTATGCCGTGGCCGCGCTCGAAGACGTCGCCCTCTGGCATGAGCGGGATATCAGTCACTCCTCGGTCGAAAGGGTCATCGGACCGGACGCGACGGTCCTCCTGGATTTCATGCTCAGCCGCTTTACCGGCCTGATCGGCAACCTGGTCGTCTATCCGGAGCAGATGCTCGCCAACCTTCGGTTGACGAAAGGGGTCATCTTTTCGCAGATGGTCCTGCTGAAGCTGATCGAAAAGGGGATCTCCCGCGAAGCGGCCTACGCCATCGTACAGCGCAACGCCATGAGGTCATGGCAGGAAGGGTCTGAATTCAGGGAACTCCTGTCGCAGGATGGCGAGGTCAGCTCCCGCCTGAGTGCGGACGAACTCGATTCCGTGTTTCAGATCGAAAATTTCCTGAAGCAAGTCGATTTCATCTTCAACCGGGTGTTCGTCGAAAACGCCTGATGCGGCAGCGCTGAGATCGACGATCATGGGGCTTCAGCTCCCGGACGTTGCCGCGGACAACCTTTTCCAGAGGTTTCCGTCAACATTCATCTCGGGAGATGACCGTATCCTTCAGCCAGTTGCGGTCATCCTTCTCCGGATAGTCGAGGTTATAGTGCAACCCGCGGCTCTCCTTGCGCATCCTGGCGCAGGCGACGATCAGCTTCGCGGCCACAGCGATATTCCTCAGTTCCAGGACGTCCCGTGTGACGATAAAATTCCGGTAGTATTCCTCGATTTCCCGGTTGATCATTTCGATCCGCCGCTGAGCCCTTTCGAGACGCTTGTCTGAGCGTACGATGCCGACGTAATTCCACATGCAGCGGCGGATCTCGTCCCAGTTATGGGAAACCACGACCGATTCGTCACTCTCCGTGGCGCCTCTGGGATCCCAGGCCGGTATCGGGGTCGGATCATCGTGAATCCCGCTGTAGAGCTCCGCAGCACGGAGGAATGAGCGATGGGCAAATACAACCGCTTCGAGAAGGGAGTTGCTCGCCAGGCGGTTCGCGCCGTGCAGTCCTGTGCAGGAGACCTCGCCGCAGGCGAAAAGTCCGGGGATGCTCGTCTCTCCCATGGGATTCACCTTGACCCCGCCGCAGAGGTAGTGCTCGGCAGGCACCACCGGGACGGGATCTTTTGCCATGTCGATGCCGAACTCCAGGCACTTCTCATAGATATTCGGAAACCGTGCCAGGAAAAAGGTCCTGTCCTTATGGGTGATGTCGAGGAGGACGTAATCGTCCCCGGATTTCTTCAGCTCGGTGTCGATGGCCTTGGCGACGACATCACGCGGAGCGAGACTCTTCATGGGATGATATTTCTCCATGAAGGTGCTGCCGTTCTTGAGCTTCAGGATTCCCCCTTCGCCCCGCACCGCCTCGCTGATCAGAAAAGATTTCGCGTCGGGGTGGTAAAGGCAGGTGGGGTGAAACTGGATGAACTCCATGTTGGCGATTTTCGCCCCGGCCCGATAGGCCATGGCGATGCCGTCGGCAGTCGCGATGTCGGGGTTGGTCGTGATCAGGTAGACCTTGCCGGCGCCGCCGGTGGACAGCATGATGAACTTCGCCCGGAAGGTGTGGACCTCGCCGCGCGCGATGTCCAGGACATAGGCGCCCAGACAGCGGTCATGTTCGATCTTCTGTCCCAGACCCGAAGATTTCATGATCAGATCGATGGCAATATGATTCTCGAAGATCCGGATATTGTCGTTCCTCCCGGCCTTTTCATGAAGGGCCCGCTCGATCTCCTGTCCGGTTAGGTCTTTGGCATGGACGACTCTCCTCATCGAATGTCCGCCCTCCCGGCCGAGGTCGAACTTCTCGGGCTCCGTGTCCGAGCAGGTGAATTCCACGCCCCATTTGACGAGTTCGCTCAGCCTCTCGGGGCCCTCCGTCACGACGAAGCGGACGACCTCTTCGTTCGATATTCCAGCGCCGCAGGTCAACGTATCCTTGATGTGATAGTCGAAGCGGTCCGTCTGATCCTGGACGACGGCAATACCGCCCTGGGCCAGGTTCGTGTTCGAGTCGGTCTTGTTCTTCTTGGTGACCATGGCAACGGAGCCCAGTTCCGCGGCCTTGATGGCGAAACTCAGGCCCGCGATGCCGGTGCCCAGAATCAAAAAGTCGGTACGTATTTCCATAGGTTGTCCCTCTTCTTGAAAAGTTCGTTTGCAAAATACCGATAATCCTATATATATTTTCTCCGCGTTTGTAAAAGAAAATATGCGGGAGATGACGGGTGGTCGTACTGGGTATAGAATCTTCCTGTGATGAAACGGCGGCTGCGGTGGTGAGCGACGGAAGTCAGCTGCTCTCCAATGTGATCGCCTCACAGGTCAAGGTGCACGAACGTTACGGCGGCGTTGTTCCGGAAATCGCCTCCCGCAAACACATCGAGGCCATCGTTCCGGTGATCCTCCAGGCCCTGGAAGAAGCCCGGATGACCCTTGCCGGGATCGACGGCATCGCGGTGACAAAGGGGCCCGGCCTCATCGGTTCGCTGCTCGTCGGGTTGTCGGTGGCCAAGGCAGTGGCCTTCGCCCGATATCTGCCCCTGGTGGGCGTCAACCACCTGGAAGGCCACGTTGCCGCCGCATTCCTGACGGACCGGCCGCCCGAGTTTCCCTTTGTCGCGCTCGTCGTTTCCGGAGGGCATACGACCGTCTACAAGGTTGAGGGGTTCCAGAGATTTGTCCTGATCGGCCAGACCCGGGACGATGCGGCAGGGGAGGCCTTCGACAAGGCGGCAAAATTGCTGGATATCGGGTATCCGGGTGGGGTGGTGATCGACCGCCTGGCGAAGCACGGCAACCGCGAGGCGTTTCCATTCCCCCGCGGGATGCGGGAAAGTCAGGATTTCAGTTTCAGCGGTTTGAAGACCTCGCTTCTGACCAGACTGAAGAAACGCGGTTGTCCTTTCACCGCCGAGGAGTTGCCCGACCTGCTCGCGTCGTATCAGGAGGCGATCTGTGATGTCCTCGTGGAGAAGACACTGCGCGCCGCGGCAACGGTTTCGGTGTCCCGGGTCGTGGTCTGCGGCGGCGTTGCGGCGAACAGCCGCCTCAGGGAACGTTTCCGGGAGGAGGCGGCCTCTTCGGGCATCGAAGTAAACATTCCCCCCCCCGTTCTCTGCACCGACAATGCAGCGATGATCGCCGTGGTCGGAACGCATCTCCTCAAGTCGGGGCAGAGGGACGGACTCGACCTGAACGCCGTTTCCCGCTGGCCTCTTTCGGCTCACCTATGATCCTGAAGAGAATCCGCATCTTTTACGAGAGATTTGTCAGCCTGAAGGGCGAGCCCCCCGAGATCGCGGCGGGACTGACCCTGGGCGTTTTTGTGGGCGTCACACCGACCATCCCCTTCCACACGGCGATCATCGTATTTTTGGGCCTTCTCCTCCGTAAGAACATCACCGCCGCTTACCTGGGCTCCTGGCTGATCTCCAATCCGTTCACCATTCCGATTCTTTACGTAGGTCAGTATGAACTCGGCCGGTTCGTGCTGGGAATGGATCGCTTCCCCTTTCAAATTCCGGATTACACTGTGGGAGCAATCGCGGCACTGGG
Organism: Deltaproteobacteria bacterium; assembly: GCA_021372695.1. The sequence goes on along the minus strand of JAJFTY010000083.1, from coordinate 61,436 downwards.
CTGGCAGATACTCCTGCCGCTTCTGCTTGGCGGCATCCTCATGGCCCCTGTGTTCGCCATCCCGTGCTATTTCATCGCGCGCCGGCTGATCGCATCCATCCGTGAGAGAGGGTAGAGATGACGTCGGTTCGAAAAATGCTGGCCCTGCACGGCATTCGTCCCCGGAAGAGCCTGGGGCAGTCCTTTCTGGAGGACATGAATATCGTCCGCCGGATTGTCGAGCTGTCTGGGCCCGCGGGCGATGAGACGGTCGTTGAGATCGGCGCCGGTCTCGGCTTCATGACGGAGGCGCTGGCGAAGAAGGCAGGCCGGGTCATCGCGTTGGAGGTCGATCCGCGGCTTGCGGCAATCTTACGGGAGCGCTTCGCCGGGGACGGGCGGGTCGAGGTTCTGCGGGCAGATGTCCTCAATTACGATTTTTCCTCAGCCTGTCGGGGTGCCCGAATCAAGGTCGTCGGGAATGTTCCCTACCATATCTCTTCTCCGATCCTCTTTCGTTTGCTGGAGTTCCGGCGCTTCATCTCGGACATGACCCTGATGTTCCAGAGGGAGCTCGCGGACCGGATTACGGCATCCCCGGGGGGAAAGGATTACGGCATCCCCTCGGTCATGGTTGAAAGGTATACGAGGGTGACATGCGGATTCACGGTTCCGCGCACTTGCTTTTATCCGGCACCTGACGTCACGTCGTCTGTCCTGCGAATGGTCGTCCGGCCCGATACGGACCTTTCCGATGGCGCCCTCTTTACAAAAATCGTTCGTACAGCTTTTAGCCGAAGGAGAAAGACCCTCTGGAACAATCTCCGCCGGATCGCGATTTCGGATGACGTTGTTGAGCGGGTCTTCAACATGAGCGGCATCGATCGCGTGAGAAGGGCCGAGACCCTGTCGGTCGAAGAGTTCTCGAAGCTGACCAAGGCGTGGATCGAGAACGCTGCGGACGGAATCCGGCCCCAACATCCGTGACGCAGAATATTCCTCGAAAATTGGATCGGAATTTCGATGCTGCGGTCCATCGATCTCACCGGAAAGCGGGATCACGCGGCGGGACATTCGTTTCGCCGTTGCGAGCGTTTTATTCGGAGAGTGTGATCTTCAGGGTGCCTCCCCGGCCGAGGATATCGTGAAGGTGAATGTAGCCCTTCAGCCGGGCCGCTTTGTCGGTCACGACAAGTGTCGTTATCTCTTCGCGCTGCATGTATTCGATGGCCTGAGCGACGTAGGTTTCCTCGTGGATTGATTTGGGCGAACGGGTCATGAAAGAATCGATCTTCTGGTCGAGGAAACGCTTTTCGCGACGTACGAGGCGGCGGACATCTCCGTCGGTCAGGATGCCGAGAAGCGTCTCGGTCCCGTCCACGACCAGGACAAACCCCTTGTTCTTCTGATCCATTTCCTGGATAGCGTCAAGGATGAGTGTGCCGGAATAGACACGGGGTATCTGTTTGCCGCCGATCATCACGTCGCGGACCCGGGCCCGCAGTCTGGCTCCGAGGCTCCCGCCCGGATGGAATTTGAAGAAATCCTTTTCCTGAAAATTCTTCCGATGGATGAGCGCCACGGCAAGAGCGTCTCCCATGGCGAGCGTGGCGGTGGAACTCGACGTCGGCGCCAGACCGAACGGGCAGGCCTCCCGGTCCACTCCGACATCGATCACGATATCGCAGGCCCGCGCCAGCGTCGACGAGAGGTTCCCCGTGAAAGCGATCCTCGGCACGCCGATGATGCGGATGCTCTCGACGATCATGTTGAGCTCGGCGGTTTCCCCGCTGTTGGAGATTGCGAGGAGGACATCGTCCTTGGTGACGATCCCCAAATCTCCGTGGAGCCCTTCGACCGGATGCAGGAAGAGGGCTTGTGTCCCGGTGCTGGTCATCGTTGCCACGATTTTTCTGCCGATGAGGCCTGATTTTCCAAGCCCGGCAACGATCACACGTCCCTTGCAACGAAAGATCAATTCCACTGCCCGGGAGAACTCCTCTCCCACCCTGTCGACCAGACGAAGAATGCTTTCCGCTTCGAGTCGGAGCACCTCCTTTGCCTGCACGATGGAGTCATCCATCTCCATGAGATTACCTCTTTCACCCGCTTTGAGCCGGCGATATCATTTCGATTGCGTTCACTCTTTTCAAAATGGAGACGCTATCAGAAATCAACGGCTGTGACAAGATTGATTTTGAATCAAGGCTGTTGACACCCGCGTCCGAACGACGTTGACACGCTGTCGGCCATTCCCTATAATCCGCGCAGAAAAACAGAGAAATTTGCTGAAGGGGTCCGGGACTGACAATGATGGAACGAGGCCGAAAGACGTGGCAATGGTGTGCGGGAGGAGGAGCGATCCTGCTCTTCGTCGTCCTCCTGGCCATTCGCCTGGAGATTCCGGCAAAGTTTCGCTCCGGGGGAGGGGAGACGATTGCCCCGGTTCATGCGGGTCCCCCGGCCGGGGAAACCTGGATGAGTATCACCCAGGGCGGCGGCAAGATCGGCTATGCACAGCGGATATACGAGGACATTCCGGACGGATTTCGTTTTTCCGAGCATATTTTCATGAAAATCAACACCATGGGGATTACCCAGCCCTTGACGGTCCGTACCCTGGCCGAGTTGAAGCCCGACCGGACACTCTCTAACTTTCGCTTCGACCTCAGTTCGAACCTGTTCAAGTTCACGGCCGGGGGTTCTGTTTCAGGGAAGAACCTAACCGTACGGATCGGCAGCCCGGGTGAGGAAAGGATCAGTGTGATCCCGCTTCAGAACAGGCCCTTTCTTGGCGGTGCCATACTGGAATCTGCCGTCGCGGATGGGCTCGCGATAGGGGAGGAAAGAAGCTTTCCGGTCTTCGATCCGGCGTCCCTCGGGCAGAGGACTGCGCGGGTGATTCTGCTCGGCGAGGAACCCATCATGATCATGGGAAAGAGCCGTACAGCAAGAAAGCTGTCTGTGGATTTCATGGGGATGAAGCAGACCGCCTGGATCGGTCCGGACGGCTCTGTACTTCGGGAAGAGGGGATCATGGGCATCGCCCTCGAAAGGGTCGCGAAGGGTGTGGCGCTGGCGGGTCTCGAGGGGGCCGTCAGTGCGGACCTGACCGAGCTGGCCGCCGTGCCGTCGTCGAAGCCGATTGCCGATGCGGAAGCTTTGAATTTCCTTGAGATCCGCCTGGACGGCCTTCGGAACCACCATTTCGCGCTCGACGGGGGCCGTCAGCACTATCGGAACGGCGTGTTGACCGTCCGTCGCGAGTCCCGTGATGGTGCTCCGGTTCGCAAGAGCATCCCCGCAAAAGAGCTCATGGCCTCTCTCGAACCGACCGCCTTGATTCAATCGGACAATCCTAAGGTCAGGCAGAAAGTCGCGGAAATCGTCCTGAAGGGAGATTCATCAGAGGTCATGGCGAAGAAAATGGTGACCTGGATCCACGATAATCTGGAAAAGAGGCCCGTGCTCTCGGTTCCGAATGCACTGGAGACGCTGCAAAACCGGATCGGGGACTGCAACGAGCATGCGGTTCTGCTGGCCGCCTTTGCGCGGGCTGCGGGGATTCCTGCGGAGGTGGAGGCCGGGGTGGTGTACATGAGGGGCCGTTTCTATTATCACGCTTGGAATATTCTCTACCTCCGGGAACGGGGCGGCTGGGTTACGGCCGACGCGGTCCTGGGGCAGATACCGGCGGACGTGACTCACATCCGTTTCGTGCGGGGCGAATCGGAGCATCAACTCGACCTGGTCGGACTCATCGGTCAATTGAAGATAGACATTCTGGAGACAGGTCGATGATCGAGGTCGCGAACCTGACCAAGAAGTATGGAACACTATCCGCCGTCGACCACTTGAACCTCTCCGTTGCCGAGGGGGAGATCTTCGGTTTCATCGGACCCAACGGAGCCGGAAAAACGACGACGATCCGGATGCTGGCCGGCGTTCTGGGGCCCACGGAGGGCGCGGTTCGCATCGGTGACATCTCCATGGCTGCCGATCCGGAGAGGGCCAAGAGGATCATCGGCTTTATTCCGGACCGGCCTTTCCTGTATGAGAAGCTGACAGGCATGGAATTCCTGCGTTTCATTGCCGACCTCTACGGTTTCGCCGGGGATTTTCGGAGAAAGGCCGAGGGGCTGTTGATTCAGTTCTCCCTGTACGACTGGGCGGATCACCTGATCGAGTCCTATTCCCACGGAATGAAACAGCGGCTGGTCATCGCCTCGGCCCTGCTGCACGAACCCCGTCTGATCATCGTGGATGAACCCATGGTCGGACTCGATCCCGCGGGGATACGGATGGTCAAGGATCTCCTCCGGGAATTGGCCGCCAGCGGAACGACGATCTTCATGTCCACTCACACGTTGGAAATTGCGGAAGACCTCTGCGACCGGATCGGCATCATCCATCGGGGACGATTGGTCGCTCTCGGCACCACCGGTGATCTTCGAGGAACGGCCAGCCTCCAGGAAGGGGACCTGGAGGAGGTATTTCTCCGGCTGACCGGAAAGGAACACCATGAATGATCTTTTCGCCCTGCTCCGGCCCAGGCTCCTCTCCTTCAAGAACGGAGGCGGATCGGTCAGCGCGGTGAATCGGCGGATTCGCTTCCTTCTTTTCGCCCTGATCGGGCTTGCCTTCTGGGTGGGAGCCTTTCTGCTTTTCTACCGCGTGCTGCGCTATTTTCAGGGGATCGAGGAGTTTGGCGACATTCTGGCCAGGAAACTTCTCTCCATGGTTCTGGTGACCCTTTCCTCGCTTCTACTCTTCAGCAGCATCATCGCCTCTCTCTCCAAGCTCTATCTCAGCCGCGACCTTCAGCTGGTCCATTCCCTTCCCGTATCGGCCGGAAAAATCTTCGTTGCCCGCTGGCTGGAAAGCACGGTGGATAGCTCGTGGATGGTGATCTTGTTCAGCATGCCGGTCTTCATTTCCTATGGGGTCGTCTATCATGCAGGACCCTTCTTCTACTGGGCGGCCGGAATGGCGATCATCCCTTTATGTCTGATTGCCTCCGCATTCAGCGCGCTGATGATCGTCGTTGCCGCCGTCTGTCTTCCTGCCGGACGAATCAGAACGTTGTTCGTCTTCCTCGGTCTGGTGCTGATCGTAATGCTCATCGTCGCCTTTCGCCTTATGCAGCCTGAAAGACTGGTCAATCCCGAGACATTTGCCACCCTGGTCTTCTACTTGAGGGATATGGGAACGCCCGGCTCGCCGTTGCTTCCCACAACATGGGCCTATGACAGTCTCAATGCCGCACTTTCCGATCGCAAGGGTGATGCGGTCTTCCATCTCTCCCTTGCCTGGAGCGGCGCGGCGGCATTCGCTTTCGTCATCACACGGCTCGCTGAGGCTTTCTATTTCGCAGGCTACACGAAGGCTCAGACCACGGGAGAAAGGCTCTTCCCACCCAGGGAAGGCTCCCGCCGGAATCGTTATCGACTGGGGCAGAGATTTTCCGGACCGGGATGGGCATTTGCCGTAAAGGAATTCCGAACCTTTTTCCGGGACCAGACGCAATGGCCGCAGCTGTTCCTCATCGCGACACTCATCGTCATCTATCTCTACAACTTTTCGGTCCTGCCGCTCGGTCAATCCAAGATCAAGACGGTCTACCTGCAGAACCTTTTTTCCTTCCTGAACATGGGCCTCGCGTCGTTTGTCCTGACCGCGGTCGCCGCGCGGTTCGTCTATCCCGCGGTCAGCTTCGAAGGTGATGCATTCTGGATCGTCCGGGCGGCGCCCATATCGCTCCGGACTTTTCTCTGGGTCAAATTTGCCGTCTACTATTTCCCTCTGCTCGTGCTCGCGGAGATCCTCATCGTGAGTTCGAATATCCTCCTTCAGGTTACGCCCTTCATGATGGTCCTTTCGGTCGCGACGATCTTCCTGATGGTGCCGGGCGTGGTCGCCCTGGGCGTGGGCCTGGGCGCAGCTTATCCCGATTTTCAGTCGGAAAATCCGGCGCAGTCGGTCACCAGTTTCGGCGGGTTGCTGTTCATGATCCTCGCCGCCGGCTTCATCGCATTGGTGGTCATTCTCGAAGCAGGACCGGTCTATCAGATCTTCATGGCGGATATCCACGGGCGAAACCTCACCCAATTGCAGGGCGCATGGCTTGTGGGCTCCTTTGTGCTTGTGTTTATTCTGTGTGGGCTTGCAGTGATACTTCCGATGCGTTTGGGCGAACGGCGTCTCCGGCGCTAACCTCGTTGACCTGATGAAATACGAGCGAACCGGCGGCGGTTGTCGCCGGTTATGAGGAGGGGATTCTCTACGGACTGAAACAGTTGCGGACTTCCGGCGGCGCGGCCAATTTTCGTTGACAACTTCAGTCGAGTACGTTAGTGAAGTACGCTTCTGATGCGGTCCGGGTTTTAAAAAAGGAACCGTCGCCATCCATGGATACGCGCCGATCGACAGGAGAGCTGATATGGCACTCGATTCTGAAAGCCCGAACAGCAGAGCGGTATGGCGTCTCGGCAGGTTGCTGAGCAGGCCGTTTGCCGCGCTCGGCAGGGTTGCGATCAGTTGGGTCGACCATTTGGGCGCCTCCTCCATCTTTCTCTTTCTGGCGTTTCTGAAGATCCTGCGGCCCAAGCAGCTGATCAAGGTCGTTCAGCAGATCTATTACATCGGGGCGAGATCTACGATGATCATCATGCTCGTGAGCTTCTTCACCGGCATGGTGCTGGGTCTTCAATCCTACCATGCCCTGGTGAAATTCGGCGCAGAAGGAGCCCTTGGCACCCTTGTGACCCTGACCCTGGTTCGGGAACTCGGGCCCGTTCTGGCCGCGATCATGATTGCCGCCAGGGCCGGTTCCGCCATAGCCGCCGAGGTCGGAATTCAACGCATCTCCGAACAGATCGACGCCTTGACCACCATGCGCATCGATCCGCTGCGATATCTCATCAGCCCCAGAATTACCGCCTCGATCATCAGCTTTCCCTTGCTTACGGCCATATTCGATCTCGTCGGCATTATCGGCGGGTATGTCTCCGGTGTGCTGCTCCTCGGCGCCAACGCGAGCACCTATGTCTATCGCGTGCAAACGAGCATGGACTTCAAGGACATCACGGATGGTTTGATCAAGTCGGTCGTATTCGCCATCATCGTATCCACGATCTGCTGCTATCAGGGTTATTTTACGCATATGCGCGAGGACAGCCATGGCGCCCAGGCCGTCGGACTCTCAACGACCTCGGCTGTTGTCCTCTCCTGTGTCCTGATCCTCGTCTCGGACTATGTTGTGACGTCGCTGCTTATCTGAGGATCTCCCCATGGAAAACACGCTCATCGAGTTCAAGGACGTCACCAAGCGCTTCGGCGCGCGAACCGTGCTCGACCGGGTCAACCTGCAAATCTACGAGGGGCAGGTCACCACCATCATCGGCCTGAGCGGGTCCGGCAAGAGCGTGCTTCTCAAGCATATCATCGGCCTGCTGAAGCCCGATGAAGGGACCATCCTCTTCCGCGGCAAATCCATGCGGGGTATGAAAAGAGGGCAGAACCCCGCCGACGTGGCTAAGATCAGTTACATGTTTCAAGACAACGCTCTTTTTGATTCCATGACGGTTTATGAGAATATCGGCCTTCCCTTGAGGGAAACGACAAATCTCAGCAAGTCGGAAATCCACCGCAGGGTCATGGCCAGGATAGAGCAGACGGAACTTGTGGATGCGGCCCTGAAGTACCCCTCGGAACTTTCCGGCGGCATGCAAAAGCGTGTCGCCCTGGCCAGGGCTCTGGTTACGGACCCGCAGATCGTCCTCTTCGACGAACCGACCTCCGGTCAAGACCCGGTCAGGAAGAATGCGATCCTGGGCATGATCGCCCAATACCAGAGAAAATTCCGATTTACCGCCGTCCTGGTCAGTCATGAGATCCCAGACGTCTATTTTATTTCAAATCGTATTCTCGCCCTCTATGATCGATCCATCGTTTTTCAGGGTTCGCCGGAAGAGTTGGAAGATTTTGACCACCCGTTCAAGGACGAGGTGATCCGCAGCCTGGAGGGGCTTCAGAACGAATTGACCGGACTGTATTCCAGGCGGCAATTCAAAGTGATGCACCATGTTCAACTGGCGCAGACGGAGCACGGAGCAACCTACTGTGTCGTGGTTTTTTCTCTGGAGGATGGCCCGGATGTCCTCCAGACGAGTGCGGGGTTGAATGCGACCCAGGTTGCCATAAGGGGGCTGGGAATTTATATTGATAAGCACTTCGGCGCCATCGGGGGCTTTTCAACACGTAGGCGAAGCAATGAATTCGTTACGTTGCTTCCCTATTCGGATTCAATGGAGGCAGAGAGTATTCTTAAGGACTTTTCGAAGAATTTTTCGGAAATGAATATTCATGACGTCTGGCCGGGAGCCCGCAGGAAGACGAGGTCGGAAGAATGCGTCGAATTCAAGGTGCTTGCCGGAATTGCCCAGGGACAGCCGGCTGCCGACATCGATTCCATCATCGAGAAAGCCAGATCCACACTGGCTGAAATCGGCCGGCTTCGGTGCGACGGAGGGAGATGAATCGAGATGAAGAAATACGCGATTGAAACCACAGTGGGTATTTTCCTGGTTTTCGGACTGCTCTGTATCGGGTATATGACGGTGAAACTCGGTCATGTTTCCCTGCTGGGCGACAACTCCTATCCTCTCTCCGCCAAGTTCACCTCTGTGAGCGGCCTGAGAGCCGGAAGTCTCGTTTATATTTCCGGCATCGAAGTCGGGCGCGTTGAAAAACTCAGCATGGATCAGAAGAGCCAGAAGGCTGTGGTCGAGCTTCGCATCCGGAATGACATCAAAATTTATGATGATGCCATTGCCTCGATCAAAACGGAGGGCCTGATCGGCGATATGCATCTGAGCATCGACCCCGGCGGGGCAGGGACACTTCTCACGCCCGGCGGCATGATCACGGAAACACAGCCGCCCGTCGACATTGCCGATCTCATCAGCAAATATGCCTTCGGTGATGTAAAAAAACAACAACAGTAAACACTCCGGTCTATCACTTGAGGTCACCATGAAAAATACGATCACTATCTCGAGCGTCATCCCCCTGCTGCTGTTGATTTCTCTTCCGTCCTATGCCGGTGCGCCCCTGGATACGGTTCAGTTGTATGCGAATCAGGGATTCGAGGTTCTGCGGGATCCGAAGCTCAAAGGCGATGCCGCCAAAGAGATCAAGAAGGAAAAACTCCGGCTGATCTATGACAAATTATTCGATGATGTCGAGCTTTCGAAACGAACATTGTCCCGGAATTGGAACAGCTTGACCGTCCCCCAGCGTCAGGAGTTCGTCAAGCTTTTCAGACAGGTACTGGAGAAAGCCTACATCGATAAGATTCTGGCCTATACCGACGAAAAGATCGTTTATGACCGGGAAAACATGGTTTCCGCAACCCAGGCTGAGGTGCAGACCAAAGTCATCACGGACACGAAGGAGATTCCCATCACCTACAGGCTGCTTATGAAGGACGGTGCGTGGAAAGTCTATGACGTTGTGATCGAAAATGTGAGCCTGGTGCTGAATTACCGCACCCAGTTCAGCGACATCCTGGCCAAGAATACGCCGGAGCAGCTTCTTGGAATCCTGCGAAAAAAAGTGAAAGGGCAATAAGATGTCGGTCTGGCTCGTTGCGTGGACGGCCAGGGAGGTACGAGATCGCGGCTTTAGGTAAAGTTGCTTTCAAAGCCAAAGGCCAAAAGAGGTGATTCATGTCATGAGGGCTTTTATCGTTCCCATCCTCCTGGTCGGTCTGCTCGCTACGGGATGTGCTCATTCGCCGGATGCATCGACGCCCGTTGCCGCGCCAATGGCATCATCTCAAATTCAGCAGCCCCGGACGGCTTTCGATGCAGTGAAGGCGCCTCCAGCCCCGGTGGAGCCGAAGATTCAACCTGCCAAGCCGGGAGCCGATGAGTATGGGGATGTCGAGATTTCCGAGAAATCAGGTGAAGAGACAAAGGCCGAGATCGCTGATCCTCTCGAACCTTTCAACCGCGCGATGTACCAATTCAACGACAAGCTCTACTTCTGGGTGCTGAAGCCGTTTGCACAGGGATACGGAAAGGTCGTTCCGGAAGCCGCACGGGTCAGCGTGGATAATTTCTTTACGAACCTTGCCTTCCCGATCCGTTTTGTGAATTGCCTGCTTCAGGCCAATTTTTCGGGTGCAGCGGTGGAGCTTGGCCGTTTCACCGTCAATACAGTCTGGGGCATCGGAGGTCTTTTGGACCCCGCGTCGAGCAAAGAGATCGATCTGTCAAGGCAGGATGAAGATTTCGGTCAGACACTGGGTTCTTACGGGTTGGGGCAGGGTTTCTTCATCACCTGGCCCCTGCTCGGACCGTCCAGCCTTCGCGACACCGTGGGTATCGCTGGGGATGGATTCTTCCTCTCCCCTTCCTCTTATGTTTCTCCCTGGTATGCCGCCGCGGGGATCAAGGCATACGACAAGGTGAATGACACCTCGCTCAGGATTGGCGACTATGAGTCCCTGGTTGAGGCTGCAATCGATCCGTACGTGGCGATTCGAGATGCTTATGTGCAATATCGACTGAAGAAGGTCCAACGGAAGGGCGGGAGCGTCCCCGCGGAAGGTTCCGGCTTGCCGAAGCAATGAATGGATGGGTTCATATGAAATATTCACGCGTGACGGCCATGATCATTCTCATTACGTTGATGTCCCCGGCCGGAGCATCAGCGGTCGGACCGTTCGGTCCGCCTCAGCCGATTACCAGGGAGGCGGGGGGCGTGCATACCGGCATCGGATATTGGTTTCAGGAGGAGAAGAATCTCAACGGCCAAGAAATGGTAAGCCGGCAGAATCAGATTTATTCCGAGTTGGGTTACGGATCCCGAAATGGCTGGGAAATCACCGCCAGAATCGGGATGTCGGATTTGAGGCTGATTGACGCTTTCAACTCCTCGGCTACCTCCACATCCAAGACGGATTTTGAAGAAAATGGAAGATTCTTCGGCACGCTCGGGGCAAAGTTTTTTTATCACTTCAGCGGTAGGGTCGGCATCGGGGCATTCATCCAGGGAACCTACTATTTCAGCGACTTCACCGATGACGTTTCGGGGAGCCAAGGCGGCATGCCCTTTTCACTTGGGCTCCGGATCAAGAATTTCTGGGACGCGAACCTGGGGATGGGACTTCAGTTCACCGCTCCCCACGCGGTCAAGATGTACATCGGACCTTATTTCCACTATTCGGAATTCAAGGTGACGCCGAGCGGAAATGTTTCCGGTCTTTCACTGGCATCGGGGGAGACGGTCATGAGGAGTGACGATGATTTCGGCGGCTTTGCCGGGATCGAAATTCCGCTCGCCAAAGGATTTCGTCTGAATCTCGAAGGACAGTTTAGGGAAAGGCTCTCCACAGGGCTGGCCGTCACTTACACGTATTAAGCGGTTGTTTTTGCGCGTTTCCCGAGAGTTTCAACCGTAACGCAGTAAAGCGTGACGGTAATGAGGAGGCACCCGCCACAGACCAGGAAAGCTACTCGGAAGGCCGGCGCGCCGAGCGATTCTCCCGGATAGAGCCATTGCATCAGAGACCCCAACCCCTGAAGAAATACGGCCACGCCGATCATGGTAAAGAAATTGACCCCGGTCATGGCGGCTCCGGCGCTCTCGATAGGCATTCTTTCCTTGATGTGTGCGTAGACGATCTGTCCTGTACTGGTAAAACAGCCGAAGCTGAAGAAGAGAAGGGAGAGCACGATCAGGCTGGTATTCGGGCCAAGAAGGGCGAGGACGGCCAGCACGAGCGCCATTCCCCCCAATCCTGAAATGACGATTCCCTTCCGGGTCCTGAACAGCGAGTCCGAAAACCAGCCGGTAATCGGACTGCCGACGATCATGCCGACTCCCATCAAGAGCAGTATGTTTCCGGCGGCGACCTGCGAGATCCCGATGACCGTCATCAGATAGGGACCGGCCCAAAGCGCTTGGACTGCGGCGAATATTCCGTACCGGCAAAAGGTTGTCAGGGAGATGATCCAGTAATCTTTTTCTCTCAGCAAATTCCAGATGTTCGACCGGATGACCTGAAGGTTGCCGGAGACGGCCCGGGGGATTTTTCCGAAATCCGCCCCATCCGGCCGATCTTTTGCCACGATGAAGAACATTGCGGTCAAAAGCAGATTGATTCCGGAAAAAACCATGAAGGTCATCCGCCACCCCATCGACTGGACCATCAATACCAGAGGAGTCGCGGCGGTCATATTGCCCAAGGTCCCGAAAGAAAGGACGAGAGCAGAGAGTGTGGCAAACCTTTGTGGTCCGAACCACAACGTAATCAGTTTCAGAGTGCCCATCAGATTGCAGGCCATGCCGGCTCCAAGAAGAAGCCTTCCGGCGACAAGAGCTCCGATCGATCCGCCACCTGCAAAAACCAGGGCTCCGGCGACTCCCAGCAGTGACAGTCCAGTCATGACCATTCTCGGCCCCAAGGCATCAATGTACATGGTGATGGGAATCTGTGCGACGGCAAAGGCATAGAAGAAGGCGGCAGAAATCAGGCTGAGCCCACGGGTATCGAGGCCAAGGTCAGAGATCAGGTCAGGCGTAATCACCGCTATCGAGGCCCGATAGAATTGGGACAGGATGAACAACAGGCAGGCGGCAAAAAATATGGCCCAGCGGCGCGGTATGACAAATTTCACGAGCATCCTTCCTCTGGATCGTTAGGGTCGCTACCGATCTTACCGGCAGAGGGACCCGGCCTCTAACCGGACTGCGTGCTGTGGCTCAATGGGGATTCAGACGGATATGGCTGACCAGCGGAAAATGGTCGGAAGGAAAACACCTCTTCCATCTTTGCTGAATGATCTTTGCATCCTGGACTGTGACCGATGAGGGGACCAAGATATAATCCAACTTGAGCCGGAAAAAAAACCTTCGGAAACCATGGTAAGTTACAACATTACGACGGTTTGGATGACAAGCCCTGAAGGTGTCCATCAACGGCTCGGGGTTCGAGAGATTCCCCTGTTTTTTGATTTTCAGGTAACTTTTGCCCTTGAGGAATCGCATGGGTCTGCTCTTCTCCCTGGCATTGAAATCCCCCGTCAACACAAAGGGGTCGGGGAAGGGGCGCTCATGAATGTGCCTGATGAGAGAGACCACACTTCTTTTTCGAGAGCGCAAAGAGAGATGGTCCAGGTGAGTGTTGTAGAAATAGAATGATTGCCCGGACTCCTTTTCAACGAAGCGCGCCCATGTGCAAGTTCTGGGGATGATGTTTCCCCATCCCTTCGAACCCGGGATTTCGGGTGTGTCCGAGAACCAAAACGTTCCCTCGGCCGACGGAACGAAACGCCTCGCGTCATAAAAGATGGCGCTGTGCAACCCCTTGCTTTCGCCCAAATTCCCAGTGCCAATGACCTCATATCCTGGCAGCATCGTACGGATCTCGGAAATTTGGAAATCCAGTGCTTCCTGCAAACCGAGTACATCCGGACGATAGCGGCTCAGGATCTCGTTCACGTGGCTGCTGCGAAACACCCAGTGATTCCTGCCGTCTTTCGCCGTTCCGCGGCGGATATTGAAGCTCATGACATTCAAGTTCATGCCTCTGCGGGATTCCGGAGCAAGAGAGAAGGCCGGCACGAGACTGGCTATTTCCCGCTGCCGGTGGCGGCCCCAAAAATGAAAGAGCGGCTTGCAGGCTAGGGCTATGGACTTTCTTGCGTATCTGATAGCTTTCATTCTCACAACGACTCTGCTCCCGGGAACGCTCGATGTCAGCGGTTTGTCGCCGATGGCGGCACAACGGACAGATCGCAGATCAGACGATATAGTTCATCCGTCATAGCCACATCCAGGGATTTGAGCGATTCCTCCAATTGATTGATATTGCGTGCGCCGATGATGGGGGCGGTGACTGCGGGATGATGGCCCGCCCACGACACCGCCAAGGCTGCGGGGCTGTAATGATTCCTCTCGGCAAACTGCACGAATTTTTTTACTGTTTCATGGATCGCGGCATCAGCATATCTTTTTACATATTTCTCGTTTTCCTTGAATCTGCCGGTCGAACCGGCGTTTTCGCGAAGATATTTCCCCGTCAGCAACCCACCGGCCAGCGGACCGTATGTGATCACCCCCAACTGTTCAGAGGACGCCATGGGTAGAATCTCAACCTCCGACTGACGCTTGACCAGATTGTACATGGGTTCGATGCAACGGATGGGGCTCCATCCCTCCCTTTTCGAGGCAGCACGGGCTTTCATGATTTGCCATGCCGCATAGTTGCTTGCCGCCGGATAGAGGATCTTTCCCTGCCTCACCAGATCGTCCATGGCTCGCAAGGAATCCTCCATATCGGGATCGGGATCGAAGTGGTGCAAAAAGTAGAAGTCGATATAATCCGTCTTCAGTCGCCTCAGGCTCTCTTCGACGGAAGCCATGATGTGGCGGCGTGATGTCCCGCGGGCATTGATATCCGCACCGACGCGATTGAATACCTTGGTCGTGATGATGACTTCCCGGCGGCAGTCCTGGATCAGTTCACCCAGGATCTTTTCGGCTTCGCCGCCGGCATAGTTGTTCGCGCAATCGAAAAAATTGATCCCCGCCTCCCGGCAGCGTCTGAAAATAGATGAAGAAGCGGCCCTGTCGGCTTCCTTGCCGAATGTCATCGTGCCCATGCACAGCTGAGATACTTTGACCCCTGTATTGCCCAGCAACCTATATTCCATGACCCTCCATTCCTCCTTTAAAGGCATCTTCTGGGTTTCTCTATGCCCATTTTCGAGCACCCATCTTGATATGCTCTGCAATCAAATCGATGACACCGATCTTGCTTTTCTACATCTGATAACACGGTTCATTGCATATTCACAATTTGGATAGGACGGCCCAGATGATGGCGAAAGGGAGCGCCGGGAGAAAATTCCCGATTCGGATCCGCGCCATTCCCAGGAGGTTGATGCCGATGCCGAGGATCATCAAACCTCCTGTTGCGGTGACGGCGTTCAGGACATGGAGCTCTTTCAGAAAATCAAGATGGGAGGCGAGCAGAGTAATGGCGCCCTGAACGATCAGCACCGAAAGAGCCGAAAACGCAACCCCGATGCCAAAGGTCGAAGAGAGCGCTACAGAGGCCACGCCGTCGAGAAGCGATTTGATATAAAGGGTGCTTGCGTCGCCCACGGTGCCGTCCTGGATTGAGCCGACGATCACCATGGCCCCGGTCAGGTAGAGAATCGATGCGGTGACAAACCCCTCCACAAACGTTGAAGAGTTGGACCCGGTTCGTCTCTTCAGCGAATGTCCGATGCGCTCGACTCCCTGTTCGATGTGGAGAAGTTCCCCGGTCAACGCTCCAAGCAGGAGACAACCGATAGCCTCAAGAGAACCTTCTGCGGGAAGCGACATCCTGAGCCCGACCAGAATGACCGACAGACCAAGCCCCTGCATCGCAATCGTCTTGAGCCTTTCGGGGAGATGCTTCCCGGCCGTCATTCCGATGAGGCTGCCGGCCAGGATGGCGCCTGTGTTAACCAATGTTCCCGTCAAAGTGAATTTCCTTCCTTTGGTGAGGTTCGGGCGGGTCGATCCTACTATTCTCGGGTTCTTCTAGCGGATGCCGAGAGGCCTTGTCAACGGATATTCGCCGACAAGGTCTATCTTCGAAAAAAGGAAGCGTCTTTTTTCTTTTGCTCAATTTTCGTTTGTGGTAGGTAACAGCATGACTGGACACGAAATGAGGTTCCTGCATTTGACCTCGGAAAAAGACGCCGCTGAGGCGCTCAAACAGACCGATGTGGATCCGGATCTCATTCAGGAGATGGTTCCCAGGATGCTTCATCTGAACGTCGTGATTGATGGTCTGGAATGCAGGATCGCCAACATCATCAGGCGGGAAATGCTCTTGCAGGGAGGGGATGCCGCCATTGCCCGTGGAGCACCTGAATGCAGGGTCGACAAGACGGACGTGATCTTGATGGGGAGCCGCGAACAATTGCAGCGGTTCACCGACAGGATCGCTTCAATGCCCTTCGGACTGAAGGCGATCTCTGCGCCGCTGCGGGAGATATTGGAGAACATCATTAAGGAGTGCTTTCAGCTTCGGACCAGCCGCAGGAAGATCCTTATCGGAGAGCGAACGCTCGTCATGGGGATCATTAATGTGACACCGGATTCCTTTTCGGATGGCGGTCGGTTCGGCTTTCCGGAACTCGCTGTCGAGGAAGGGGTCCGAATGGCGGAGGCAGGGGCGGACATCATCGATATCGGCGGAGAATCCACCCGACCCTGTTCGGACCCGGTTTCCCCCGGGGAGGAGATGCGCAGGGTCATCCCGGTGATCCGCGCCCTTGCAGCCGAGACCGATCTCCCGCTTTCCATCGATACGATGAAGGCGTGCGTGGCACGCGAGGCACTGTCGGCTGGCGCCGAAATCGTCAATGATGTTAGTGCAATGGAATCTGACGCGGTCATGGCGAAAGTCGTATCCGACACCCGAGCCGCCGTCATACTCATGCATATGAGGGGAAGACCCAAGTCGATGCAGATGGGGGATCTAACGTATCGTTCCCTGCGAGGCGAGATCATCTCCTATTTGAGGAAGCGGCTTGAACGGGCAGGCGATGCCGGTATCGATCCGACCCAGATCATGGTCGATCCGGGGGTTGGTTTCGGCAAAACGGCCGAGGATAATATGCGTCTCATCCGACATCTTCGAGAATTCAAGACCCTGGGAAGACCCATTCTGGTCGGCCCTTCCCGCAAGGCCTTTATCGGAAGAGTCACAGGCGGATCTCCGGCTGAACGCGATGAGGGAACGGCAGCAGCAGTCACGGCGGCAATTTTAAACGGCGGACATGTCGTGAGGGTTCACGATGTTCCCATGATGAAAAAGGTTGCCGCAATGGCGGACTCAATTCTGCGAGCGTAAGATGGCACCGGACGGACAAACGACCATTTTACTCTTATCCGAGAGTCCGGACGAGACCGTCAGGATAGGACAGCTGCTGGCGGAGGGGCTGAGGGCGGGCGACGTCGTTGCCCTGACGGGGGAGCTGGGCGCCGGAAAAACATGTCTGACTCAGGGAATTGCACGCGGGCTAGGGGTTCCTGATGGGTATGCTGTGACCTCTCCGACCTTCACGTTGATCAATGAATACCCCGGACGGCAATTACCACTGTATCATCTGGATGTTTACCGCTTGAACGGCTGCCGCGACCTTCCGGAAACGGGGTACGACGAATATCTCTCCCGCAGCGGTGTCACGGTTATCGAATGGGCGGAGAAGATCCGGGAGGCGGTTCCAGTCGGTTCCCTCGTTGTTGTCATGACCTATATTGATGAATATGCAAGAAATATTGAGATCTCCGGTTGCTCGGAGCGAATCGCTTTCTACCAACGGATTCTCAAAGAAGGAGGGTGTTAACTGATGGCTCTTGTGGTTCAGAAGTATGGCGGCACTTCCGTCGGAAATCTCGAAAAGATTGCGAATGTGGCAAAAAAGGTAATTAGGGAGAAAGATGCGGGTAACGAAGTGGTTGTCGTTCTGTCGGCGATGTCCGGCGAGACGGATCGTCTCATTCAACTCGCACAGAAAGCGGCGGATGAACCCGACCCCAGGGAGTACGATTCGCTCGTTTCGACCGGTGAACAGGTCACGGTCACTTTGTTGGCGATCATGCTGAACGGCATGGGTCACGCGGCAAAGTCCTTCCTCGGGTTTCAAGTTCGGGTTTTGACCGATCAGGCCTTCCGGAAGGCCCGGATCCTGGATGTGGAGACTTCCACCATCCGCGATGAGTTGAAGAAGGGGAGAATCGTCGTCGTGGCAGGCTTTCAGGGCATCGATGGCGATAACAACATCACCACACTGGGGCGAGGCGGATCCGATACCAGCGCTGTGGCGCTTGCCGCGGCACTGAAAGCCGATGTCTGCGATATTTACACCGACGTTGATGGGGTCTACACCACCGATCCGAACATCTGCAGCAATGCCAGAAGGCTCGATCGCATCACCTATGATGAGATGCTGGAGATGGCGAGGGCAGGGGCAAAAGTATTGCAGCCGCGATCCGTTGAGCTTGCGAAGAAATTCAATGTGCCGGTGTATGTCAAGTCTTCTTTTTCAGAGGAAGGAGGAACCTTGGTGACCAGAGAGGAGAAAGGCATGGAGAAGGAAGTGGTAGCGGGCGTAACCTACGACCGGGATCAGGCTAAGATCACCGTGATTCATGTCCCCGACCGACCCGGTGTCGCGGCATGCCTGTTTACGTCCCTTTCGGAGCACAACATTCTTGTCGATATGATCATTCAGAACGCGAGCATCCAGGGATATACCGACCTCACCTTTACGGTATCGCGGAAAGAGATCCGGGAAGCGACGCGCATCATCTCTGACATGATGAAGGAGGTGGGTGCGGAAAAAATCGAAGTCGATGACAATGTGGCAAAAGTATCGATCATCGGCGTGGGCATGATCAGCCACTCGGGAGTCGCCGCCCGGATGTTCCAGGCACTTGCTTGCGAAGGGATCAACATCATGATGATCAGCACCTCAGAGATCAAGATTTCCTGTGTTATCGAGGCGAAATACACGGAACTGGCCGTCAGGGTTCTTCACGAAGCTTTCGACCTCGGAAAGGAGTCCTGATTGCTGGTTTCCGAGACTCAGAGAATTGGATTGGCAGCCGTAGTGCTGGTCTCATTGGTCGTCTACGGAGTCTCGCTTTTCAATACACGACAGCCGGGCCGCGAAGCAACGCCCCCTTGGGGAAGTCAGGGTCCGGCGTTGATCGCTGTGGAAGTTTCCGGTACCGCCGGAGGAGATGGGATCTATTTTCTGCCAGAGGGGGTAAATCCGCAGGATGTGCTCCGCATCGCCGGAGTTCCCGAGCAGAATCGCGAAAGGAAAATCGACCCCGACAAGATTTCCGACGGTTCTGTCCTGACCTTTTCTCCACAAGGGGCGATGACGATCGGCGACATGGCGGCAGTCAGAAAGCTGGCCCTGGGCCTGGCGGTCGACCTGAATCGCATCTCTGAGGCGGAGTTATTCCTGGTGCCCGGGATCGGTGAGAGAATGGCCTCTCAGATAATCGAATTGAGAACAAAAACGGGTGGATTCAGCGGGCTCGAGGATCTCACGGCTCTCCCGGGGATCAAAGAAAAGAAACTGAATGCTCTCAGAGGATACCTGATGGTGAGAACGCCATGAGGAGGGATTTCAAATCCGCGCCTGCATTTCAAGGGGTGGCACTCTTCCTGTATCCGTTGAAATAATTCAGGACGCGTTTCACGTAGGTCTGTGTTTCAGGATAAGGCGGGATACGATTGTTGTACCGCATCACGGCATTTTCTCCCGCGTTGTAGGCTGCCAAAACAAGCGGAAGGTTGCCGTTGAATAGGTTCATGAGGTAGCGAAGGTACCGGACGCCGCCGTCGATATTGGTTTCAGGATGAAATGAATCCTTGACCTGGAGCGTGGCCGCAGTTGCCGGCATGAGTTGCATCAGTCCCCGGGCGCCGACGGGAGAGACGGCCCGGTGATTGAAATTCGATTCTGCCTTGATCACCGCTTTGACCAGGGCGGAATCTACACGGTAGCGCTCCGAGGCCCGCGTGATCAAATCATCGTAGGCTGTGATATCCCCCTTTAACTGCAGGATGACACGCTTCTCTCTCATGACGAGCACATAGGGGACGTCGGGTTCGGTGGGTACATTGGTGAGATGGATAACCCCTTCGGCATCCGTATATTTGTAGATGTCGGCCGGGGACGGGGCGGAGACGAGGAACAAAATCGCCAGAACAAGGAAAAGCGTCTTCATCGGCATCGTCATCATTCTGTTTACAGGGCCTCCGATCATCGCATTTCGCCTCAACTCCGGGAAATGTATACTTCAATCATTGTCCAAATTCAAGTATTTTGTATCTCTGTCCTTGACATGGCCTTGCGTTGGTGGTAAGAGCGCACTGTATCGAATTGATTCATGTCGGGGCGTGGCGCAGTCTGGTAGCGTATCTGAATGGGGTTCAGAGGGCCGGTGGTTCAAATCCACTCGCCCCGACCAATGAAAATAAAAACCGCCGAAATGGCGGTTTTTTAATATTTTGCAGATGTTCTGCGATAATGGATATTGACACCCCGTGGGGCAGTGTTTATAACAGTGTCGCTTCTACCTGCGAGAGTGGCGGAATTGGTAGACGCACTGGACTTAGGATCCAGCCCGCCTGAGCGGATAGGGGTTCAACTCCCCTCTCTCGCACCATCTGTAGATTATCCGAATACATTATAGGAAAGGGAGCAAATTGCCGTGAGTGACATCAGTGTCGCTGTAAAAGTTGATGACATCAGCAGTGTGAAGAAGAAACTATCCTTTGACATTCCATGGGCTGATGTAAAAAGCGAGTTGGATGCGGTCTACCGGAAGGTGGGGAAGAAGGCCAAAATCAAAGGGTTCAGACCGGGAAAGATACCGCGGGGCATCCTGGAGGCACATTATCGGGAGGAGGCCGAGGAAGAAACGGTATCCAATCTGGTGAACCGATTCTACTGGGAAACGCTGCAGGAGAAGGGACTCCCGGTGGTGACCCAGCCGGAAATCGAACAGAAAGGAATCGAAGCGGAAAAGAACTTTACCTTTTCGGCGATCGTCGAGGTCGAGCCAAACGTTGAACCGAAGGATTATCGAGGCCTTGAGCTGGAAAAAGAAGAGGTCATCGTGACCGCGGAAGAGCTGGAAGCCCGGATGCAGGAAATACGGCAGATGTTTGCCACCATGGAAGAGGTCCCCGAAGAACATGCGATCCTCTCGGGAGATTTCGTTACCATCGATTTCACGGGAACCGTTGATGGTAAGCAACTCAAGGAGCTGAAATCGGAGAATTACCTCCTTGAAATCGGCTCGAAGACCTTTGTGCCGGGTTTTGAGGAGCAGCTAATCGGCATGAGAAAGGACGAGTCCAAATGTGTCGCCGTCAAATTCCCGGAAGACTATCATGCCGCGGATCTGGCGGGAAAAGATGTCGAATTTACAGTTTTGGTCAAGGGGATCCGGATCAAGAAACTTCCAGAAATCGACGAACAATTCGTCAAGAATTTTGAAAAATACGAGACACTGGATGCCCTCAAGGAGGATATTCGGAGGAACCAGGAAGAAGAGAAAAAGCGGAAGATGGCCGCCGCTTTTGAAAGACAGATCGGTGACAAGCTCCTGGAGAAAAACCCCTTCGAGGTACCCGACTCTTTTATCGAGCGGCAGATATACTATATGATGTCCGACATGCAGAAGCGAATGGTATCAGGGGGGATGGATGCCAAGAAGGCAGCGGAGTTCAGTTTCAAGCTCCACGATCAGTTCCGGGATGAGGCTGCCAAGATTGTCAGAACGGTGCTTCTGCTGAAGGCCATTGCCGGTAAGGAAGGCTTGGCTGCGGGAGACGATGAAGTGGAAAAGAAGATTCGTGAGATCGCTGTCCAGAGAGGTCAGGATTATGAAACGCTGAAAAAGTCGCTTGAAAAGGACGATCTGATCGACAATATCCGGAGTGAAATCATCAACCGCAAAACTTATGACTTTCTGGAGGCAAATGCAACGGTGACCGCAGTTAAGAAAGACGAGAAGAAGGAGATGGCGGAGGCCTAAAAATGAGTCTTATCCCTATGGTAGTCGAGCAGGATGGACGTGGAGAGAGGGCATTCGATATCTATTCGAGGCTTCTCCGGGATCGCATCATTTTCCTGGGAACGGCCATCGACGATGAAGTGGCAAACCTTGTTATCGCTCAGTTACTCTATCTGGAATCGGATGATCCGGACAAGGAGATTTTCTTCTATCTGAATACGCCTGGCGGACATGTCAGCTCCGGAATGGCGATTTACGATACAATGCGCTATATCAAACCGGCCGTATCGACGGTTTGTATGGGACAGGCCGCAAGCATGGGCGCGCTTCTTCTGGCAGCTGGACAAAAGGGTAAACGGTTCGCACTGCCCCACGCCAGAATTCTTATCCATCAACCCTTGGGAGGATTTCAGGGACAGGCAACAGACATCGATATCCAGGCACGGGAGATCCTGCGGCTTAAGGATGAACTGAATCAGATCCTGGCAAACCTGACGGGTCAGCCTCTGGAGAAGATTATGGCCGACACCGAGCGTGACTATTACATGACGGGTGAACAGGCGAAGCAGTACGGCATCATCGATGAAATCATCGAAAAGAGAATTTAAAGAAATACTGAGCAAAGGGGTCATTGTTGCATGGTCAGAAAAGGAAGAGATACGCAAACGGGACGGGGGCTATTATTCTGTTCTTTTTGCGGGAAGAATCAGGGTGAGGTCAGGAAACTCGTTGCAGGTCCTTCGGCCTATATTTGCGACGAATGCATAGAACTCTGCCGCTGCATCATCGAAGAAGAGTGCGAGAAGCCAGGGAAAGAGGAGTTCCGCAAGGGTATTCCCGACCCGAAAAGCATTACGAAATTTCTTGATCAGTACGTCATCGGGCAGGAAAGAACCAAGAAAGTTCTTTCGGTTGCTGTTTACAACCACTACCGCAGGTTGTTTTCCCGTGTCGGGATGGACGGGGTTGATATTCACAAAAGCAACATCCTGCTGATCGGGCCGACCGGGTCAGGCAAAACCCTTCTGGCCAAAACCCTGGCTCGAATCCTGAATGTCCCGTTCACCATTGCCGATGCGACGACGCTGACCGAAGCGGGCTATGTTGGAGAGGATGTCGAGAATATCATCCTCAGCCTGTTGCAGAATGCCGATTATGATGTCGAAAAAGCATCCAAGGGGATCGTTTACATCGATGAAATCGACAAGATCGCCAAGAAATCAGGCAACCCGTCTATCACCCGTGATGTATCGGGAGAGGGAGTCCAGCAGGCGCTCCTGAAGATTATAGAAGGAACAACCGCGAATATCCCGCCCAAAGGGGGAAGAAAGCACCCGCAACAGGAGTTTATTCAGGTGGATACGACGAACATCCTGTTCATTTGTGGCGGTGCGTTCAATGACCTGGATGGAATTATCGCACGGAGAACGGGATTCAATGCAATGGGTTTCGGGGCAGACATCCGGAGCAAACAGGATAAGAAGACGAATGAGCTGCTCAAAGAGGTTCGTCCTGAAGATCTGCTGAAATATGGCTTGATTCCGGAATTTATTGGACGACTCCCGGTCGTTGCATCATTGGATGAATTGTCTCAGGAGGATCTGATTCGCATCCTTGTCGAGCCCAAAGACGCCATCGTCAGGCAGTACCAGAAATTGTTTGAGTTGGAAGGTGTAAAGTTGAAATTCAGTGATGGGGCGCTGCGGGCCATCGCCGCGTTGTCCGTAGAAAGGAAGTCAGGGGCGCGGGGTCTGCGTGCGATTCTGGAAAATACGATGCTCGATATCATGTATGAACTCCCATCCACGCCCGATGTGAGGGAATGCGTTATCAGTGAGGAAGTGGTCATGAATAAGGAGAATCCTATCCTCATCTTCGAAAAGAAAGCAGAAACCGCGTGATTTCGTGTAAATGAGGAAATGGGAATTATGTTAGATCAAGAAGAGAACGGAAAGGGGCGTTTGGGGACCATAGATATTTCCCTTCTGCCTCTCAGAGACGTGGTCGTCTTTCCGCACATGATCGTTCCCCTGTTCGTTGGAAGGGAAAGATCGATAGCTGCTCTGGAATCCGCCATGAAGGATGAGAAAGAGATCTTCATGGTCGCGCAGAAAAGTGCCCATAAGGATGACCCCGGGGAAGATGAAATATACCGTATCGGAACGATAGGGATCATTATCCAGTTGCTGCGCTTGCCGGATGGTACGGTTAAGGTTCTGGTTGAAGGGAAGAAACGCGGAGTCATACGCGAATATCTTCCTTGCGAGGAATATTTTCTGGTACGAGCCGAGGAGCTCGAAGAGAGCGGTCAATCCGATGATGTCCGGATCGAAGCCCTGATGAGGAGCATACGTGAGTCCTTCGAGACCTATGCGAAGATGACCAAGAAAGTTCATCTGGAAATGGTCGGTACCATCGCGTCGATTGAAGACCCTTCGAAGCTTGCCGATGTCGTTATTTCGCAGATCAACGCGAAGCTGGAAGATAAACAGAAGATACTTGAGATCTGCAATGTTCCCGAAAGAATGGAGACGATCTATGAACTGATGCTCTCGGAGATCGAAATCCTGCACGTCGAGGAGAAGATCAAGAGACGGGTCAAGAAGCAGATGGAAAAGACCCAGAAAGACTACTACCTGAATGAACAGATGCGGGCGATTCAGAAAGAGATGGGCGAAAAAGACGATTTTCGCAATGAGATCGCTGAACTTGAAAAACGGTTGAAGCAGAAGAAGTTATCGGAAGAGGCGCATCGAAAAGTAAAGCAGGAAATCAAGAAGATGCAGATGATGGCGCCGATGTCTGCGGAGGCTACCGTGGTCCGCAACTACATCGATTGGCTTCTTGACATGCCCTGGTCCGAAAAGACGGAAAACAGCTATACCCTGAAGGCCTCCGAAGCCATTTTGGAGGAAGACCATTACGGTCTTAAGCAGGTCAAAGAGAGAATCATTGAATATCTGGCCGTCCAAACCCTGGTCAAGAAGAACAAGGGGCCGATCCTCTGCTTGGTAGGCCCCCCGGGCGTGGGGAAGACTTCTATTGCGAAATCCGTTGCCCGGGCGACCAATCGAAAGTTTGTCCGGCTTTCTCTGGGCGGTGTTCGTGATGAGGCTGAGATTCGGGGACACCGGCGAACCTATATCGGTGCCATGCCCGGCAAGATCATCCAGCTTCTCAAGAAGGCGGGCACAAACAATCCGGTGTTCTGCCTGGATGAGGTTGATAAACTGAGTTCCGATTTCCGTGGAGACCCGTCGTCCGCACTGCTGGAGGTTCTTGATCCCGAGCAGAACAGCGCCTTCAACGACAATTACCTGGAAGTAGACTACGACCTCTCAGACATCATGTTCATTACGACGGCCAATGTCCTCCAGACCATCCCGGCGCCGCTTCAGGACCGGATGGAAGTCATCCGTCTTGCAGGCTACACCGAACAGGAAAAGCTCAACATAGCCAAGAAATTTCTTGTTCCGAAAGAGATGGATGCAAACGGACTCAAGAAAGATGGCGTGGTCTTTACCGATGGTGCATTGTTGACGATCATCCGCCAATATACTCGGGAAGCTGGCGTCCGGAACCTCGAAAGGGAGATCGCGTCAATTTGCAGAAAAGTTGCGCGAAAGATCGTAACTGACGGTGGGGAGAAGAAAATCCGGATTGCCTCCAAGTCGATTCATGGTTATCTCTCGATACCCAAATTCCGCCACGGAGAAACCGAAGGGCGAGATGAAATCGGCCTTACGATCGGGCTCGCCTGGACTGAGGTGGGCGGGGAGCTGCTGGTCATCGAGGCGTCAATCATGCAGGGGACCGGAAAGATGACCCTTACCGGAAAGCTGGGGGATGTCATGCAGGAGTCGGCACAGGCGGCTCTAACCTATGTTCGTGCCCGGGCAGCGCAATTCGGACTTGCGGAAGGTTTCTATAAAGACACGGATATTCACGTCCATGTTCCGGAGGGGGCGATTCCCAAGGATGGTCCCTCTGCTGGTATTGCGATCGCGACCGCCATAGCTTCAGCATTCATCCGCCGTAAAGTGCGGGGGGATCTTGCAATGACCGGTGAAATCACTCTGCGCGGCAGGGTTTTGCCAATTGGAGGGCTGAAAGAGAAACTGCTCGCTGCACATCGCGGCAATATCCGGACCGTGATCATTCCGAAGGACAACGAAAAGGATTTGGCTGAGGTTCCGGACAACGTGCTGAAAAACTTAGAGATCATTCTTGCCGAGCATGTTGACGAAGTTCTGAAGGTTGCTTTCCTTCCCGAGGAAGGAATGAAAGCCCAAACGGATGTATGCGGTCAGGTTGTGAAGCCAGTAGAGAAGGGAACGGGTGATTAGGCATCGGAGACTCTTTTCAGCACCATTCGGCATGAGTCCGGGAAGTCAATTAATCCTTGACAACCGGGGGAATCGCTGTTAAGTACCTCGCCGAATCGAGGGTGATCCGGGCGGGTAGCTCAGCTGGGAGAGCGCCACGCTTACACCGTGGATGTCACAGGTTCAAGTCCTGTTCCGCCTACCATGGAAATAGCGAAATCCTGGAGGCTGCCCCGGGTCCGAATCACGGGGCCCGAAACGGATTTCAAGCGGAGATAGAATTTAATACTCGGGGTCGTAGTTAAGCTGGTTATAACGCCGGCCTGTCACGCCGGAGGCCGTGGGTTCAAGTCCCATCGACCCCGCCAATCGCCAGAAGGGGGCTGACCAACCATGGTCGGCCCCCTTTTTGTTGCCAGAAAGCCGTGAGGAGTGCATTGTTGAAAGAAAGTGAAGGGGTATCTGAAGGATGAAGTATGAAGGGATCATCATCAGACCGCCAAGTGAAGCAGACAGCCTGATTCTCCAGGTCACAACGGGATGCTCCCATAATCGCTGCACTTTCTGCCCGACGTACAAAGGGCAAGGATTTAGAATCAAGACGCTTTCAGAAATCGAAGAGGATATGCAGGAGGCGGGAAACGGCAGGTCGATTCGCAGAGTCTTTCTTTGCGACGGTGATGCCTTGATCATTCCTCAGCCAAGGCTTTTGGAGATACTTGCCTCGGTTCGCAGGCACAGCCCTGATTTGGAACGGATCGGAACCTATGCCAACGCAAAAAGCATCCTTCGAAAATCAACGGATGAGCTTGCGGCATTGCGCGACATGGGGCTCAGGATGATCTACATGGGCATTGAAACAGGAAACGATGAGCTTCTCCGGACGATCGTGAAAGGGACAACTTCTGCAAAGCTGATCGAGGCGGGAAAAAGGATACGAAAAGCCGGCTTGACCCTGTCCGTGACGATCCTTCTAGGCATCGGGGGTATTGAAAGAAGCATTCAACATGCCATGGATACCGCAGAAATTCTGACGAAAATCGATCCCGATTTCGTCGGAGCCCTGACCCTGATGCTGGTTCCTGGAACGCCGCTCTATGAAGATTATATCCACGGGCGGTTTGTCCTGCCGGACACTTTCGGTTTCCTCCGGGAACTGCTCCTCATCATGCGGAACGCCTCTTTCACAGACTGTCTATTTACATCCAACCATGCCTCCAATTATCTGCCTATACGGGTCCGGCTTCCATCGGAGAAGCTGAAGGCGATTCAGACGATCGAAAGCGTCCTGTCACAGCAAGACGGCACGATGCTCAGGCCGGAAGCATATCGAGCACTCTGAGAAGTCGATCATTGATGATATCAAAACCGATTCACCTGAAGGCTTCGACAATTTCCGTGAGTGCGGCGCTGTCCGCTCTTCTTCTGATTCTTTCATTTCCAAAGTTCGGAAACGGAATCCTGGCGTGGGTGGCGCTGGTTCCCCTTTTTCATGCACTGCGAGATGCGGGACCGGAAGAGGGGTTCAGGATCGGTTTTATGACCGGTCTGTTCGCCCATGTGGGAATCCTCTACTGGATTTCATATGCTGTCGTGAAACATGGCCATCTTCCCATATATATGGGGATATCGGCCATGCTTCTCCTGGCTGCATATTTGAGCCTCTACACAGCTTTCTTTGCAGCGGGACTCACCTTTCTGAGGGCCAGAGGAAGTGCCCTGTATCTCACTGCACCCCCGTTGTGGACGATTCTCGAGTTTATGAAGTCTCATTTTCTCACGGGTTTCCCTTGGGAGAATCTGGCCTATTCGCAGTATCACTTCGGTAACATCATTCAGATCGCCGACATCACCGGGACATACGGAATATCATTCGCGATCGTCCTGATCAATGCAGTCCTGTACGACATCGTGGCCGCGCGATTCAAGAGGGCTAGATATCCCGTGACGGGAATAGCCACGGCGGCGGCTGTTTTATTGGCCATCTATAGTTATGGTCACTTTCGCATCGCGGATATCCAGGAATCGATGCGGGAAACAGGCTCCATCGAGGTCGCTCTCGTCCAGGGCAACATCGATCAGAGCATCAAATGGGATGATCGCTACCAGTCCGAAACGCTCGATATTTACCGTTCGCTTTCACTCGAATCCCTGCCAGCTATGGATGGCCTTCTTGTCTGGCCAGAAACGGCCGCGCCATTTTACTTTGAACGTCCCGGAACGGAACGGGAGGCAGTCATTCAACTGACCCGGATATCGGGTCGATCACTCCTCTTCGGCAGTCCAAGGTACGAGGAGGGGGATGGGAAAGTCTCCCTAATGAACAGTGCGTACCTGCTTCGATCCGATGGCGTGGTCGCCGGTCGATATGACAAAACGCATCTGGTTCCCTACGGAGAATACGTCCCCCTGAAGCAGTACCTCCCTTTCATGGGAAAGCTTGTGGCCGGAGTCGGCGACTTCAGGCCGAGCAGCAAATTTGCTCCCTTGAGCCATAATGGCCACCGTCTAGGAGTCCTGATCTGCTATGAAGCCATCTTTCCGGAAGCAGCGAGGAGCTATAAGAATCAAGGGGCGGGCCTTCTGATCAACATAACCAATGACGCCTGGTTCGGCAGAACATCGGCGCCCTTCCAGCATCTTTCCATGACGGTCTTCAGAGCGATAGAGAATCGTCTATATCTGGTTCGCGCAGCCAACACCGGCGTAAGCGCCGTGATCGATCCGACAGGCATCATTCGATCCCGGACGGACATTTTTGAAAGAACCGTTCTGAGAGGCCGGGTAAAATTCATTGACGAGAGGACGTTTTATGCGGCATATGGAGACCTGTTCGTGTACGCATGCGCACTGCTGTTGATCCTGACTGATTTCATACAGAGGAGGAGAATGAAAAATGCTTGAAGAGATTCATGAAACCATAGTCGATTTAGCCAGGAGAATCGAACATTTCGGGGTGTTTCTTTGACATCCCTGAAAAGGAGTTGAGGATCAGGGAACTGGAAAAGGAGTCGTTGCGGGAGGGCTTCTGGAACGATCCTGAGAGGGCAAGCGGCATCCTCCGTGAGAAGAGCCGGCTGTCTGATGCAGTCGAGCGATGGCGGAAGCAGAAAGGCAGCCTCGACGACTTGCGCATGCTGGCCGAAATGGCCTCCGAGGAAAAGGACGACCGGGCCCAGAACGAAATACGATCCGAGTTGGAGGCGCTGAATGCCGCGGTTCGTGATGATGAACTTCAGATGATGCTCGGCTCCGAACAGGATCACATGAATGCGATCCTGTCGATACATGCGGGCGCGGGAGGGACAGAAGCCCAGGACTGGGCGGAGATGCTCTTGCGGATGTATCTGCGCTGGGCGGAAAGGAAGGGCTTCGTAGCGAACATTATCGATTACCTGCCGGGAGACGAAGCGGGATTGAAGAGCGTGACTTTGACGCTTCGGGGCGAATATGCATACGGATATGCCAAGGCCGAGATCGGGATCCATCGGCTGGTGAGAATATCGCCGTTCGATGCCGGTGCCCGCCGTCATACGTCGTTCGCTTCTGTCTTCGTCTATCCGGAGGTCGATGACCGGATCGTGATCGAAGTCGACGAAAAGGATCTGCGAATCGACACCTACAGGTCAACGGGCGCAGGGGGCCAGCATGTCAACAAAACGGACTCTGCCGTGAGAATTACCCATCTTCCGACGGGAATCGTCGTTCAGTGTCAGAACGAACGTTCCCAACACAAGAACAAAGCGATGGCCATGAAATATCTTCGCTCCCGACTCTATGAGTTGAAATTACGGGAGCAGAACGAGAAACTTGATGAAATCAACAAGACAAAGAAGGATATCGCGTGGGGAAGTCAGATCCGCTCTTATGTGATGCACCCCTATAAAATGGTCAAGGATCACCGGACGAATGTTGAGACCGGCAACGTCGGGCGTGTCATGGATGGCGATATCGACGATTTCATTGAGGCCTATCTGCTCCATTAATATTGGGGGAAGGCGATATAATATGGTATAAGGACTCGCCATTGCATGTTGATGGCAGTCCGTCATGAAGACGCCGTAAGAAAACTGATTTTCCACAGCTCGGAATTGAAAGCTTCAAGGCAAGGAGTTGAGGATGTTTGGAAAAAAGATATCGATGACGCCGATCATACCGACAGTCATTGTTATTTTCGGTCTGACAATCATCTCGTGCGCAGCCACCCAGGATGAAACCTCTAAACAGCCCCACCCGACAATCGCGGCGGCAGACCATGCGGAGCCCTCTCTGCCGCCACCCGAATCTTCGGCAAAAGATACCGCCCTTTATCAAGAAAGCGACGATTGTATTGCGAAAGCGGATCCGCAACCGTTACCCAATCCAATGAAAGACCCACTGATCGAAACGAATATCGATCCACCGAATCGGCGGGCGGTGACCCCATCCATCAATACAGCAGTTCCCCCACCGGTTTTATTTTCGGACCGCCAGAAGGGCGAAGGGAAGAAAAGCTACCCCGCAACCAGCCTCCCCAAACTCAATCCCCGCGTATCTCGTGATCAGCAGGAGGAAGAAACCGAAAGAGATATCATGGATGAAGCCCTTCTGCTGCTGGATGAATCCCATAAATATTGGGTCAAGGGTGAACTCGAGGATGCGCTTCAGATGTTGGACCAGGCATATGCCCTCTTGCTCGACACCAACGGGAAACCAGACATTGTGCGACAGAAGGATGATCTGCGCCTAATGATCTCAAAGAGAATTCTGGCCATATACGGCTCGCTACAGTCCGTGGCGAAGGGAAAGCGCGGAGAGATCCCAATCATTACGAATGCCGATGTTGAAAAAGAGATCCGACTGTTTCAGACCGTAGAGCGTGATTTTTTCATTTCATCCTACCAGAGGTCAATGATCTATCGCCCCGTGATCGTGCGCGAACTCAGAAAGGCGGGTTTGCCGGAAGAACTCTCCTGGCTTCCTCTGGTGGAAAGCGGTTACAAGATCAACGCATTATCATCGGCGCGGGCTCTCGGCCTTTGGCAGTTCATCCCGTCGACGGGCTATAAATATGGCCTGAACAGGGATGACTGGGCAGACGAAAGAATGGACGTCGAAAAATCAACCCGTGCAGCCATAGATTATTTAAAGGATCTGCACGCCATGTTCGGCGACTGGTTGACAGTGCTTGCCGGGTACAATTGCGGGGAAGGGCGGGTCATGCGCACCATTGCCTCCCAGCATATCAATTACCTGGATCGGTTCTGGGATCTCTATCAGCGCCTTCCCTATGAGACAGCGCGTTACGTCCCCCGTTTCCTGGCAACCTTGCTGATCGTCAGGGATCCCCAAAAATATGGAATGGACCTCGGACCTGAATCCCCGAGAACTGACATTTTGGCCTATGAGGTCACTGAGGTAAACCGCTGCATGCGTTTACAGGATATTGCCCAGAAATTGGATACTTCAGAAGAAACCCTCTGCATACTGAATGCAGAACTACGTCATCGAATGACGCCGGACCGGCCCTATAAATTGAAAGTTCCGACGCCAAAAGCGGAGTTTCTGCTTCAAATGCTTCCCGACATTCCACAGGCGGATAGGCCTCGCGCCTCTTACAGGACAATTTCCGGCGTCGTTATCAACCACAAGGTCCGGTCTGGGGAAACCGTCGATTCCATAGCCCGGAAATACAAGACCTCTGCCGGAGCGATTCTCTCCGCCAACCACTTATCGAAAAAGAAGCGTCTTGTTGTGGGTCAGAAATTGAATGTGCCCCTCGGAAGTTCAAAGATGCAGGCCGCCGTCGATAAGGAGATGAATGCCAGCAAGACGATTCCGTACAAAGTTCAGAAGGGAGATACGCTGGCGTCAATTTCCAGGAAGCACGGCGTTCCACTCGCTGACATTCGAAAAGTCAACAATCTGAGCAACGATAATCTCAAAGTCGGCCAGACACTGAATCTGGCCGAGACAACCAATGAGAAAGCACCGGGCAGCCTAAGCGATAAAAAGGACGACCGGGCCAAGAAGAAGAGCGCTGTCGCGTCAGAGGCAAAACCCGTGGGGAAAAATTCCGGATCGACGGCCTCGAAGAAATACACGGTCAAACAGGGAGATAGCCTCAACCGGATTGCCCGGGAAAATAATATTTCCCTTGAAAAATTGACCACACTGAACGGATTGGTGCCAAACGATCATATCCATCCAGGTCAGGTGATCCTGATCGAATAGGATAGGATATCACTCAAGATTATAATGTCTTAGCATAAAGAAGAGCTCGTGCTCACGGTGCTTCATCTTCTCTGTTTCATCGGCGTTTGTATTTTCATGGTTATATCCGACGAGATGCAGGAGCCCGTGGATCAGAAGAAATTCCATTTCATCCATAAAGTCAAGATGGCCCGCCACAGCATCCCGAGCGGCTGTTTCGGTTGAAATAATGATATCACCAAGGATCTCCGGGTGAACGTGGCCATAAGAGCCCTCGACCATTGAAAAAGAGAGCACATTGGTGGGACAGTCCCTCTTTAGATAGTCACTGTTGATCTTCTGGATCTGGTCATCGTCGACCAGCAGAATGCTGACCTCAGCGCCTTCTTCATCTATCTCTTTGAGCAGCCGTTTGACGTGCCTTCGCAGTCTCCCAGTGTCAATCCGTTGTTTTTTTTGCCGATTTTGAATCGAGATGGGCATCTGGACCTTCCGTTACTCTTGCCGCAGTTTCTTGACCTTCTCTTTGAGCCGCTGCTGATCAGTCATCCTTTTGTGCCGATCAAGGTTATTGTAGGCCCTGATCACCTCCTGCACCAGTGGATGCCTGACCACATCCAACTCTGAAAAGTGGACAAAACGGATCCCTTCCGTCTTGCGAAGGAGTTCCTCCACCTCCACAAGGCCGGATGTCTTGTCCTGCGGGAGGTCGATTTGAGTAACGTCGCCGGTGATCACAGCCTTGGATCCATAACCCAATCTCGTCAGGAACATCTTCATCTGTTCTGTCGTCGTATTTTGGGCCTCGTCAAGAATGACAAAGGAATCATTCAGGGTACGTCCCCTCATAAAGGCCAGCGGAGCAACTTCTATGACCCCCTTCCGGATCAGGGCTGTGGCCCGGTCGAAATCGAGCATGTCGAAAAGCGCGTCATAAAGGGGCCTCAGATAGGGATTGACTTTTTCCGCGAGATCGCCCGGAAGAAAACCAAGTTTCTCTCCCGCCTCGACGGCAGGTCTGGCCAGTGAAATGCGTGCAACCTTCCGATCCAGCAGTGCTGATACCGCCATGGCCATGGCCAGATATGTTTTCCCAGTTCCGGCTGGTCCGATACCGAAGACCATGTCCGTGGTGCGGATCGAATCGATGTATCGCTTCTGGGCAACGCTTTTGGGTGTAATAATCCGCTTCTTTGATGATATGAAGACCGTATCCAGAAAAATTCTCTCCAGGTCGGTTGAACCATCTTCGGACAGGATCCGATGGGCATGCTCGATATCGGAGGGATAAAGAGGCCGTCCCTTTCTGGAGATTTCACTTAACTGAGAAAGCAGGTTTCGAATGTGATGCACGGGGATCGCGTCGCCAGTGATGGTCATCGTGGTCCCACGGATTCCCAATCTGACCGAGCCGATCTTTTCCAGGAGCTTTATGTTCTTATCCTGTTCGCCACAGAGATTACGTAACACTTCATTCGTGACCAGGTCTACGGTCTCTGTTGCCGCGGTTCTTTTTCTTTCCATGAGAGAATATCACCCTCTGTCAGCGGTCTTTGGTCGGCGAGGCCCCGAGACCAGATTCAGGCCGGAAACGGAATGGACGGTCGCAAGATCGATCGCAAATAAGCTTAGGAAAATACTATTTTTCATGTCTCAAAAAGGCATGAATTTGAAATATCGGGTAGAGGACCCCGACAATGCTTATCAGAATCATAAAGCTGGCTGAGAAGAAATACATGATAAATTCCAGTGGATTCTTAAGTTGGAAGGCTCCGACCAAGGTTTCGACACCGAGCACGAGGAAAAAGAACGAAAAAAGGCCCAGCACAATCATCTTCAACCACCAGAAGCCCGATCCGATTGCCTTCATCTCAACACTTTCATTTGCGTAGAATCCAAACGACACATTCAATTACGAATCTGCAGATTTATATCCGTTTGGATCGGGTCGTGTCAAGTGATCTTCGGAGGTTGGGTATCTCCTGGGGACATCTCGCGAAATAAAATTCGCCTCCGACTGTTCATGTACCTAGTTAATATAATTATGTTATACTGATATCTTGGTATTGTATCACGGGTCGGAAAATAGCTTGAAGCCTTTGGGGTTTATTGCTAACATGACTGCTTCAAAAAAGGTGGATGCTATGCGGTCTGTGGTTCAGAGAGTTGATAAGGCGAGAGTCTGTGTCGGTGACAAGATGATATCTGAAATCGGGAAGGGGCTATTCGTCTTTCTCGGAGTCGAGCAGAAGGATGATGAAAAAGATGCAGGCTATCTTTCCGACAAAATCGCCAACTTAAGGATCTTTGACGATAAACAAGGGAAAATGAACCTCTCATTGCTTGATGTGCGCGGGGAAATGCTCGTGGTTTCTCAGTTCACTCTGCTGGGAGACTGCCGGAAAGGAAGAAGACCCTCTTTCACATCAGCGGAAGATCCGGGTCGGGCCAGGATTCTCTATGAATACTTCATCGGGCAAACCAGGAGTAAAATGATTGCCGTGGCCGAGGGCGAATTCCAGGCCATGATGTCCATTCAATTGGTCAATAACGGACCAGTGACGATGCTCTTGGATAGCAGACGAAGGTTCTAGAATTGAACAACAAACGGAGGACCGAGCGGTTTTCATTCAAACATGAAGGACGTTTTTTGCCTTCACATTTTCCCTCTTGGAATGTATAGACGGCGTTATCTTGCGGATGTTCATGTCAGAGTTGCCCGGGGATGAAACGCCCGAAATCCGGATTGATCGGGACGGCGTTTGGTATTATCGGAATATGGAAATGACGAGATCCGATATCGTAGGGCATTTCTATCGGCATCTCTGTCGCGATTCTCAAGGAAATTATCGAATTGAGGTCGGGCAAGAGCACTGTAGAGTGCAGGTTGATGATGTTCCCTATGTCATCAGAAGCGTGTCTTCACGCCTTTCCGATGAAGATGGATCGGTGGCATGCGTTATCCTTTCCCTCTCCGACGGGTGCGATGAAGCATTGGATCCGAGTACCATCCGAGTGGGCGATGGAAATGTGCTCTATTGCCGCGTGAAAGAAAAAGAACACGAGGCCCGTTTTTCCCGTCAGGCTTATTATCAACTCGTCAAATATATTCAATATGATCAAAATATTGATCGTTATTATATGACCGTACGGAATCATTCGTACGCTCTTACCATTAATCAACCGCTGAAAGAGGAGGCCCCTTATGCTGGATGACCATCTTGACGAGGCACTGACTTTTGACGATCTGCTTCTCGTACCGGCAGAATCGAATATACTGCCACGCGACGTTGACACATCATCTCTGCTCACGAACAACATCAGCCTGAATATTCCCATCATCAGCGCAGCCATGGACACGGTCACGGAGGCACCGACCGCCATTTGCCTTGCGCAGGAAGGTGGCATGGGAATCGTTCACCGGAATATGAGTATCGAAAGACAGGCCGTTGAAGTCGATAAAGTGAAGAAATCGGAAAGCGGCATGATTGTCGACCCTATCACGATCGAACCGGAGCAGAAGGTTTCAGAAGCTCTCGAATTGATGAACCGTTACCGGATATCGGGCGTTCCGGTGGTCAAGAAGAAGTTGTTGGTCGGCATTCTCACGAACCGCGATCTCCGTTTTGAGACGGATCTTGAGCAACCGGTAGCCAACGTGATGACGCGGGAAAACTTGATCACGGTATCCTCATCGCATATCTCACTCGAGGATTCAAAGAAGCTGCTACATAAACACCGGATTGAAAAACTTCTCGTCGTTGATGAAGACTATCATTTGACGGGCCTGATCACGATTAAGGACATCGAAAAAATCAAGAAATACCCTCTTGCCAGCAAGGATTCGTTGGGACGACTCAGGGTGGGGGCAGCTGTCGGTATTGTCGATCGGGAAGAACGGATACACGCCTTGTTGGCGGCTGGCGCCGATGTCATCGTCATCGACACCTCGCACGGACATTCTCGGGGAGTGCTGGATGCCGTCCGGTCGACAAAGGCCAATTTCCCGAAATGTGAACTCGTTGCCGGAAACGTTGCAACGGCCGAAGGGGCCAGGGCCCTGATAGAAGCAGGGGTGGATGCGGTCAAGGTGGGTGTCGGTCCGGGTTCCATCTGCACGACCCGAATCGTCGCCGGAGTGGGGGTTCCACAGATGAGCGCGATTCGAGACGCCTTCAAGATGGGGGCAAAATACAACATTCCCATTATCGCCGATGGGGGTATCAAGTATTCAGGTGATATCGCCAAGGCCCTTGCCGCTGGAGCGCATTCTGTCATGATCGGAGGGCTTTTTGCCGGTACGGAGGAGAGTCCCGGTGAAACCATTCTCTTTCAGGGTAGAAGCTACAAGGTCTACCGCGGGATGGGTTCACTGGAGGCCATGAAGATGGGCAGCAAGGACCGGTACTACCAGGACGATATGGAAAGCAACCTTAAACTGGTTCCTGAAGGGATCGAGGGCAGGGTTCCCTACAGAGGTTCTGCGTCGGCCAGCATTCATCAGTTGCTCGGCGGTCTGAAGGCAGGCATGGGTTATGTCGGATGCAGAACGGTTGCCGAGCTGAGACAGAAAGCACGCTTCGTCAAGATTACCTCTGCGGGTCTCCGGGAGAGCCATGTCCATGACGTGATCATCACCAAGGAAGCCCCGAACTACTGGTTAGAATAGCATGAAACACTCTGATTTCGTTCATCTTCATGTTCATACTCAGTACAGTCTGCTGGACGGTACGATTCGCCTCGACGATCTCTTCCAGAAGGCGAAGGAGTATCAGATGCCTGCCGTTGCAATGACCGATCACGGCAATCTCTATGGTGCGATTGATTTTTACAAGCACGCCTATCGATACGGTATCAAACCGATCATCGGCTGCGAAATGTATGTCGCCCCTAAGAGCCGCTTTGACAGGAACGGTTACGGTATCGGAGAAACGGCACATCACCTGGTCGTTCTGGCCCGCAACGCTCAGGGTTACCGAAACCTGATGAGATTATCGACAGCCGGATTTCTGGAAGGATTTTACTACAGGCCACGCATCGATAAGGAACTCCTGACGCAACACCGTGATGGGCTGATCGGAATGAGCGCCTGCCTTCACGGAGAAATCTCTTCCCATCTGCTTCATGGAAATTCCACGGAGGCCATGGCGGCCGCCGAACAATACCGCAATATTTTCGGCGACGGCAATTACTTCCTGGAAATCATGGAGAACGGCCTTCCCGAACAGAAGAAGGCGAATCAAGGGTTGATCGAACTCAGCCGTAGAATTGGAGTGCCTCTCGTAGCGACGAACGATTGCCACTATCTGAACCAGGCAGACGCGGAAGCTCATGAGATCCTGCTCTGCATTCAGACCGGCAAGACCATGGCCGATAGTGACAGGATGCGGCTTGGATCTGATCAGTTTTTTTTCCGATCTCCTGAAGAAATGAAGCGTCTGTTTGCCGACTGTCCCGAAGCTGTCGAAAACACAATTCAAATTGCCGAAAAATGCAATCTCACACTGGAATTTGGCAAGTTTTTCCTTCCGAAATTCGAAATCAATTCCGACGAAACGCTCGATGAGCGTCTTAAGAGGACCGCTCAGGATGGTCTCACCTCGATTCTGCCGAACATCCTGCGGGACGGGAATGCAAACCTGCGAGGGGTGTATGAAAAGAGACTCCAACAGGAACTGGAGATGATCCGCTCCATGGGGTTTGCGGGGTATTTTCTCATCGTCGCAGATTTCATCGATTATGCCAGGAAAAAGGATATACCCGTGGGCCCCGGAAGAGGCTCTGCGGCTGGAAGTCTCGTTGCATATGCCATCGGGATTACAAACATCGATCCCATCCGCTACAACCTATTTTTCGAGAGATTCCTCAATCCCGACCGGGTCAGCATGCCTGACATCGACACCGATTTCTGCCCCGAAGGACGCGATGAGATCATTCGTTATGTCACCGAAAAATACGGAAACGACAAGGTGTCCCAGATCATCACCTTTGGGAAGATGCAGGCAAGAGCCGTTATCCGGGATGTAGGCCGTGCGATGGGTATTCCCTACGGGGAGGTGGATCGAATCGCGAAGTTGATTCCCAATGTTCTCAACATCAAACTCGATGAAGCGGTCAAGCGGGAGCCCCGTCTGAAAGAAGAGCAGAAGGGTAATCCGCGAATCAAGAAGTTGCTTGACCTTTCCCTGGCACTGGAAGGCCTGAACCGGCATTCATCAACCCATGCCGCTGGTGTCGTGATATCCGATCTGCCGCTCGTGGAGCGGATTCCCTTATGCAAGAGCCCCAAAGAAGACGTTGTCACGCAGTTCGCCATGACTGAAATTGCCGACGTGGGTCTGACGAAATTCGACTTCCTGGGCCTAAAGACGCTGACCGTCATCAAAGACGCGGTCGGTTTTGTCCGAGAGGGCAGGGGGCTTGACGTCGATCTGGCTGATATTCCCCTGAATGATCGAAAGACTTACGAATTGTTGATGAGGGGCAATACGGACGGGATATTCCAACTCGAAAGTTCGGGGATGAAGGATGTCCTGGTCAGGATGAAACCGGACTGTATTGAAGATGTGATAGCGTTGATCGCTCTGTATCGCCCCGGCCCCATGGACAATATCCCGGAGTTCATTGCGCGAAAACAGGGCAAGACGAAAATCGTCTACGAGACGCCGGAGTTGGAAGCGATCTTGAAGGAAACTTACGGCATCATCGTCTATCAGGAACAGGTGATGCAGATTGCCGTCGCCATCGGCGGATATGCCTTATCGGAGGCGGACATCCTCCGCAAGGTCATGAGCAAGAAGAAGACGGAGGAGATGGAGAGCAAGGAAAAGCCAAAGTTCCTCGCAGGCGCGCGGAAGAGAAAGATTCTCGAAGCAGTAGCCACGAGGATCTGGGAGCAGATGGAGACCTTCGGCAAATACGGTTTCAACAAATCCCACAGCACGGCGTATGCGATCATCTCCTATCAGACAGCCTATCTGAAGGCCCATTACCCGGCGGAGTTCATGGCGGCATTGCTGACCAGCGAGAAGGACAACAGGGACAAGATCATCAGCCACATCGGCAGCTGCCGTGAGATGGGAATCAACGTTCTCCCACCCGACATCAATGAATCGATGAGCGATTTCAGCGTCGTTGGCGACCGTATTCGTTTCGGGCTTGCCGCGGTCAAGAATGTCGGCCTCGGCGCCATTGAATCCATCATTTCGGCTCGGCAGTCCGCGGGATCATTCCAGTCGATAGTCGATTTCTGTGACCGGACCGATCCCCGGAAAGTAAATAAGAGGGTTATCGAAAGCTTGATTAAATGCGGATCCTTTGACTCAATGGGCCACAGGCGCAAACAGTTGATGATCTCCTGTGAAGAGATCATGGACAAGGCACAGAAGCGCCAACGGGAAAAAGCGAGCGGTCAGGCGAATCTCCTCGAACAGTTCGAGCAGGCAAGCCGTGAGCCCCAGAGCAGCGAATGTCCTGCTGTCGGGCTCCCAGATGTCGAAGAGTGGGACCATAAAGAATTGCTCGCCAATGAGAAAGAAACGATCGGCTTTTACGTCACGGGCCATCCTTTGTCACGTTATTCCGATAGACTCGCGCTGATTGTTTCGGCCGATTCCTCTAACCTTAACGCTAAATCAGACAGAGAGACTCTGACCATGGCCGGCGTCGTCAGCAGCATCCGCGAAGTCCAAACACGTCGCAAAGAAACAATGGCTTACATTACTTTTGAAGACCTGAAGGGATCCGTAACCGTCATTTTTTTTCCCGAAATCTACAAGACCAGCTATGACCTGCTTCATGGTGAAGAACCGCTGATCGTCAAGGGAACTGTCGACATCGGGGAGGACAGCACCAAGTTACTTGCCACAGAGGCCTCACTCCTGGCAACCGCTGCAGAAAGGCCTTACCGCTCGGCATATTTCACCGTTGATGTCAAGCAGTTACCTGACGAGATCGATAATCTCTGTCGTTGCCTTCGCAACCATCCAGGGAAACAGGAGGGATACATCAAACTGCTGGAAGACAAGAGCGAAACCTTGATCTATCTCGGAGAGGAAATGAGGCTGGACTTGACCTGGGCATTAAAGAGAGAAACGGAACAGATCCTCGGTGAAGGCTCAATACAATTCTTGTAGTTCCTGAGACGGGTATTGACATGGTGGGAAACCAGGGCGATTTATCCAGCGATCGGACCATCTATCGCAATTGGACTTTAAAGAATAACCTCACAGCATTCAACGTAACCGTTCGTGAATCAGACATATTTATCTATGCCGACTCCGAGCTGACATCCGCTGCGCTCGACTCCCTACAGCGACACCGTTCAGCAATCGAATCCTATATCAGTGGACATCCGCAATTCCGACATTCTCTGCTCCCCATCGCATATGATCAATGGGCGCCCGATATCGTCCGGGAAATGTTGAAATCATCTGAAACCGCAGGCGTTGGTCCAATGGCGTCCGTCGCAGGAGCTATTGCCGAACGGGTCGGGATCGATCTCCTCCATCACTCACGTAATGTAATCGTTGAGAACGGAGGCGATATCTATATAAATACCTTGAGTGATGTTGTAGTCGGCCTCTTTTCCGGCAGATCGCCGCTGAGCGGCCGGGTCGCAATCAAAGCCCGCAAGGAGGAGATGCCCCTCGGAATATGCACATCCTCAGGAACGATCGGTCATTCGTTGAGTTTCGGCATTTCAGATGCGTGTTGTGTCAAGTCCCGGTCTGCCGCGTTAGCCGACGCGGCTGCGACAGCCATAGGAAATTTCGTGAAATCAGCCAAAGATATCCCGGCGGGATTAAACGCCGGCATGAAAATCGAGGGAGTACTGGGAATCGTAATCATCGCCGGTGACCAGCTGGGGGCAGTAGGCGACATGGAACTGGTGAGAGTTTGAGTCCCTCACACGAAATCGGCTGACAAGTTTACATAACATATCTTATGAGACTTTATTCCTGAAACCAATTTGACGGGGAAGCGCCATAATCGCCGTTTTAGATCGTGAACCCCTCAGATCCCTTCCTCTGCCAGCTTTTTTACCAGTTGAAGTTGCTTATCGCTGAGTTTCCGGGGAACTTCGATATTGATCTTTACAAATTGGTCTCCTTTGGCCCCTCCGGAACCCTTGAGCCCGGGAACGCCATAGCCCTTCATCCGAATCTTCGTGCCGTTCTGTGTGCCGGCAGGGACCCTGATCCTTTTGATTGTTCCATCAATCGTTGGAACCTCAATACTGGTCCCCAGAACCGCTTGCGTGAAGGAAACGGATTTATCGATGTAGATATCATTCCCATCCCGGGCGAAAATCGGGTGGGGCAGGACGTTGATATTGAGATAAAGATCTCCGGCTGGCCCTCCATTGGCCCCCGGATATCCCTTTCCGGCAAGTCTCAATTTCTTCCCCGTACCGATGCCGGCTGGAATACGAACGCTGATCTCATGGACTTCCTGGTCCTCTTGTTGAAAGGCGAGTTTCTTTTCAGTCCCGGATACTGCTTCCTCGAGTGTGATGGATAGATTGTAGTGAAGATCCTCCCCTTTCCGGGGATCCTCATACTGCGCACGCTGCTGCCCGAAGATGTCGCGAAACGAGTCGCCGCCGGTCCGAAAGCTGTATCCACCGCCTCGTCTTCCTCCCCTGAATGTCCGGTTATCCCCTCCCCCCATGCCGGCAAACCCGAAATCACGAAGAATATCGTTTAGATCGAAATTTCGGAATATATCCTCCTGGCTGTAACGCTGGCTGAACTGATCTGAACCAAAACTATCGTACTGTTTACGTTTCTCCGGATCGCTCAGAACGGCATAGGCCTCGCTGATCTTCTTGAACTTCTCTTCGGCCTCACGATTATTAGGATTCCGATCGGGGTGATATTTCAGAGCAAGCTTGCGGTAGGCTTTCTTAATGACCTCCTGGTCCGCATTCTTTTCGATGCCCAACGTCTTGTAGTAGTCGTCTGCCATGCTTTTATGCCAATCTTGTTTGATGTTTTGAACTTAGGCTATTCACGGAAACGAATTTGTCAAGGTTGTCCAGTACCGTGGAACGTTCAGACTACTCGCCCCTTCCGAGAAGGAAAGCCTCCCAATTCGCTCCCACGAGTTTAGCCGGAAAGGATACTCCTAATACTTTTTGCCACAACTCAACGGGAAAGCTCAGGCAGGAAGATAGTGCACCCAGGAGGACGGTGTTTACGGTGCGAATATTACCGGCCCGGAGTGCAAGTGTTGTCGCATCGATGGGGACGCACTTCGCAAAGAAAGAGCTCACGGTTTCTGTTATGTCTTGGGGGTAGGGCGCCTCGCCCAAGTTGACGGCAGGCGGATAGATTTCTTCGGTATTGATAATGACCGTACCTGTTGCCTTAACGTAAGAAAGGTACCGGAGCGTATCCATTTTTTCGAACGAAACTAGGATGTCAACATCGTTGTCCTTGGCCAGAGGCGAATAGACTTTCGCTCCGTAGCGCACGTGACTGGTCACGCACCCGCCTCGCTGGGCCATCCCATGAACCTCGCTCTTCTTTACGTCGAGACCGGCA
Source organism: Deltaproteobacteria bacterium (assembly GCA_021372695.1). The sequence continues at coordinate 18,775 of JAJFTY010000083.1, read as the reverse complement.
GCCATGAAGACCCGGCAGAGAATGTCACTCGCGCGAAGTATCCCCTGCCCGCCCACGCCAGCCAGTAATATCCCTTTGGTGATCATCATTCCTTCTCCTCCGAAATTGCACCGGATTTGCAGAGTTGTGCACAGAGACCGCATCCGGGGCAGAGATTTCGGTCTATCACGGCAACCCCTCCCCTACCCTTCCTTTCCACACCCACAGCAGGGTCAGACGTTTCTTCGTTTTCTTGCCAAGCAATCGGCGGACAGCCCAGACCGAGGCAGAGACGGCAACCGGTGCACTTCTCCGGATCGATCGTTAAGGGTTTTCGGATAGTCTTAGCTTCTCGCTTGAAAAGAACACAGGCGCGTCGGGAGATCACGACGGAGGGACCGGAACGGGCGAGTTCTTCCTTCAGGGCAGTTCGGACGGACTTGAGATCGTAAGGATCGACGATTCTGACGCTTTCCACTCCCAATGACTTCACCAGTGACACCAGGTCCACCCCCATCGTCTTTTCACCTTGAAGCGTGAAACCGGTGGCGGGATGTTCCTGCATCCCGGTCATTGCCGTGGTGCGGTTGTCGCAGATGACGATGACGGCATCGCTGCGGTTATAGGCTACGTCGAGCAAGGCCGTAATCCCGGAATGCAGAAACGTCGAGTCGCCGATAACGCCGACGATTTTGCCCTTCCCTTTCTCCCCCAGCGCCTTGCTCATGCCATGCGCCATGCCGATGCTGGCCCCCATGCAGATACAGGAATGGAGTCCATCAAGGGGCTTCATGAACGACAGGGTGTAGCAGCCGATGTCCCCCGTGACGAAGACCTTGAGCTTTCCGAGCACATAAAAGAGTCCGCGATGGGGGCAGCCCGGGCAGAGATTCGGCGGTCGAGGCGGAACAGCGATTTCCGGAAGCGCCCGTGACTTATCTTGGCGGCCACTGATCGCCTGCTCGATGATCCCCGGATTGAACTCGCCGGTGTACGGAAAGATCTCCTTCCCTGTGACCTGTATCCCGAGGGCACGAATCTGCTCTTCGAGAAACGGATCCAACTCTTCGATCACGTAAATCTTGCGAACCTTGGAAGCGAACGTCCTGATCAACGCGGCCGGCAGAGGATGAACCATTCCCAGTTTGAGATAGGAGAATTCCGGAAAGACATCTTTTGCGTATTGGTAGGATATTCCCGCCGTGATGATTCCTACATCGGGGCTATTCAGCTCCATACGGTTTTCGGCGAACGTTTCGGCAAAGTTCCGGAGATCCTGAATGCGCTTTTCGACCACGATCCGTCTCTTGCGGGCATTCATCGGAACCATCACGAATTTCTCCGCGTCGAAGCGGATAGCAGTCCGATCCTCGACGGCCTGCGGTTCGTCTACAGTGACGACCGATTTTGAATGGGAAACCCTCGTGGTCGTTCGGAGAAAGACCGGCGTGTCGAATTGCTCGCTGAGATCGAACGCCAGTTTGATGAATTCCTTCGCCTCTTGGCTGTCCGACGGTTCGAGCATGGGGATCTTGGCGAATCTTGCATAGTGACGGTTGTCCTGCTCATTCTGGGAGCTGTGCAACGAAGGATCGTCTGCGGTAATGACGACCAGAGCGCCGTTGGTTCCCGTATAGCTCGCTGTCATGAGGGGGTCTGCCGCCACATTGACGCCGACATGCTTCATAACAACCATAGCCCTGGCACCGGCCACCGCTGCCCCGATCCCCACCTCCATGGCCACCTTTTCGTTCGGAGACCACTCTGCATACACCCCGGGGTAATTTGCGAAAGCCTCCATAATCTCCGTGCTCGGCGTTCCCGGGTAGCCGGCCGCAAATCTTGCTCCGCACTCGAAAGCACCCCGTGCGATCGCCTCATTTCCCGACATCAGTTCCTTCACAAAAAGCCCCCTTCACCGTTGTTGCTGGGTTCCCCTTCGAGGAAGAATGCAGCCGTAAATTGCCTCATCCCAAGATGGAAATTTTTCTCTTCAAGTATAGCGTCATGAGCGGATCGGTCGTCTTGCTCAGGGCTTTCCGGTAAAATTCCGCCGCCTTCCCTGGATCGTTCATCTGTTCATAGATCCGGGCCATATTACCGAAGTTCAGAACATCAAAAGACGGAGCCGCATTGGTTTTCGTCGCCTTTTCATAGAATTCCAGCGACTTGCCGTAATCCTTCTTGGCCTCATAACAGCCGCCCAGGCCGGAATATGCCAAGGTGATCAGATCGCTTTGCGGGGATGCCTTCTTCAGGAACTCCTGGTAGGCGCTGATCGCGGCGTCATGCTCTTTTCTTGTGAAAAAGAGGTTACCGAGCCGGTAGTCGGCCTTCACCGCGGCGTCGCTCCGCGGATACTTCGCGATCAGATCCTTGTATCCTTGGATTGCCGCCGTGTCTCCTGAAGAAGGATCCGCCTTCATCGCTGCATCGAAGACACGATTATAGAGTCTGCCGGCCGTGGTTTCATAGTTGAGCTGATAGAAGTACCAGCCGGCCCCCGTGAGGATGATCAAGAGGAGAATTCCTGCACCGGCGTAGATTCTCATCCGGTGCTTTTCGACAAACGCCCGGATGCTGAGAAAAAACAATTGGAGTTTGTCGGGTTCTTCGAGTTCCTTTTTATCGATTTTCGTCGCCATGGCCTTTTCCTATGCTCCTTAGAGGTTTGGATAGTATGATCGAATCTTTTCCGAAAGAGGGCCGGGAATACGGATGATCTTCCCGTTGGCTTCCGTGCAGGCGTGAACGGTGTAACCCTCGGCAAGCAGACTATTCCGGCTCTCATCCCATATCTTGTAGGTGAATTTCATGCTGGCCCATTTCAGGTAAGCGATTTCCGTCTCAACGAGAACCATCTGATCATAGTGCGCCGGAACATGATAATGGCAGAAGACACGTGTGAGAGGCAGATTGAATCCGGCTGCCTGAAGATCAGCGGCGAGGATTCCCATATCTCTGCAAAGTTCGTTGCGTCCAACCTCAAACCATCGAATATAATTGGTATGGTATACGATGCCCATGGCATCGGTATCGGCATAGATGACACGGATCAGCACAGGTGTCTTGTTCAAGAAAAAGGCCTCCCGCTTCCGAGAAAGCTCTCCATGAACCTGAATCCCGGCGAGATCAGAATGCCAGACCTTCTCGCTGCTCTCTCTCCGAACGGGATCCGACTGTTCTGATTTTCTTCATCTTTGGATGAAAGGACGGCAATCGGGCTCGGATCCCCGGCGTGCGTTCGCAGACATATGGGCGTGGGGTGGTCACTCATAACGGCTACGCGATATTCTCCGAAGTGACTAATTTCTTTCAGGATTGTCCCTACAACTTTCTCATCGAGATCTTCTATGGCCTTGATCTTTCCTGCCAGATTTCCTTCATGCCCCATCTCGTCTGGTGCCTCAACGTGGAGGAAGACAAGGTCGAACTCGCTAAGAGCGGTCAAGGCCATTTCTGCCTTGCCGATGTAGTTCGTGTCCGTGTACCCCGTCGCTCCGACAACGGTCAGGATCTCCAGACCAGCATAGATGCCGATGCCGTTTAGAAGATCGACCGCGGAAATCATCCCCCCCCGCAGATGAAATCGCTCTGTAATCTTCCGCATTTTCGGGGCCCTGCCTTGCCCCCAGAGCCAGATCGAGGTCGCCGGTTTCAGCCCCCGGGCGCGTCGGTCAAGGTTCAATGGATGGTTAGAGAGGAATTCCCGCGAGCTCCGCATGAGACGTCTGATCGGTTCGGAATTCTGCCCCTGCGGAAGATAGGGGCCGGTGGCTCGTCCGATAATATCGTGGGGAGGCGTTGCCTCAACCTCGTCGCTCCCTCCTCGCCAGACCATAAGATGTCTGTATCCAACGCCCGGATAGAAAATGAATGAATCTGATCCGATTCCTTTCCCGAGATCGGAGATGATCTGCTTCGCCTCCGTCGAGGATATATGGCCGGCCGTAAAATCTTCCATGCGCGGATCGTCGCCTTCTCCAAGTGTCACAAGATTACATCGGAAAGCGATATCTTCGGGCGCAAGAACAACCCCCATGCTGGCGGCCTCGAGCGGACCTCTTCCAGTGTAACAAATCCGCGGATCGTATCCAAGCACGGCAAGATTTGCCACGTCGCTTCCCAGAGGCAGTCCCGGTAGGATGGTGTCGATGAGCCCTAAGGTTCCCCTGGTGGCCATGCGATCCATGTGAGGGGTACAGGCAAATTCTAAAGGTGTCTTGTTCCCCAGCGCTTCGATGGGCTCGTCGGCCATTCCATCGCCCAGTATGATGACGTATTTCATGAGAGTTTGACGTCCTCGATCCGAATCAGCATCGTCTTCCCCATCACGATATCGAGGCGATCGATATCTTCCAGAGCCTTCCGCACATCCCTTTCCCTCGCCTTGTACGTGGTCATCACGATGGGAACGGCACCTCCCTGCATTCTGCCCTTCTGGATAACCGTGGCAATGCTGATGTCGTTGGTGCCCAGGATTCCGGAGATTCGCGAAAGGACGCCGGGCCGATCGACGGCTGAAAAACGGAAATAGTAGTTGGTGCAGATATGATCAAACGGCATCAAACGGATTTCCTCGATGTTCCCTTCAGCGAGTACGCGCGGAGGGACCCGTGCTGAGATTCCCTTGAGAATGTCACGCGCGATATCGACAATGTCGCTGACCACGGCACTGGCCGTGGGCATCATGCCTGCCCCTTGGCCATAGAGAAATACGGAGCCGGCCGCATCGCCTATGATGTGAAATGCATTGAAATTGCCGTTTACATTCGCAAGCAGATGATCGAAGGGAATCATCGTGGGATGAAGTCTTGCCTCAATTTCCTGATCTCTCAGGATGGCAATGGCCAGGAGTTTGACCCGGTAGCCTAGTTCTCTTGCAAAAGCGATATCCTGCTCGCTGATCCCGCCGATTCCTTCGCGATGGAGATCATTCAGATGAACTTTCTTGCCATAGGAGAGGGAGAGAAGGATCGCAAGTTTGTGGGCGGCATCGATACCCTCGATGTCATAGGTTGGATCCGATTCCGCAAATCCAAGACCCTGAGCCTCCCTCAAAACCGTCTCAAAAGAACCGCCTTCGTCCGTCATCTTGCTGAGAATGAAATTGCATGTTCCGTTCACGATTGCGGAGATGGACTGGATTCGGTTGCCTATGAGACTTTCCTTGATCGTTTTGATTACGGGAATGGTTCCGCCGACGCTGGCTTCGAAGCCGATGTTGACACCTTTCTCGGCGGCACTGAGGAAGATTTCATCCCCGTGTGTTGCCAAAAGGGCCTTGTTCGCCGTTACGACATGTTTCCCCTGATGCGTCGCGGTCAGAATGAAACTGCGGGCAGGTTCATAACCTCCCATGAGTTCGACAACGATGTCTATGTCGGGGTCATTGAGGATATCTGCGGCGTTTGTCGTAAGGACGGTTTCGTCGACCTTGACTCCTCTGGAGCTGCGAATATCGATGTCCGCTATCCTTTTGAGATGAATTTCTGCGCCAAGCCTGCCGGCGATCACGTCGCCGCTCTGCTGTAGCAGTTTGACAACACCCGTGCCGATGGTTCCAAACCCGATCAGCCCAATGGATATCCTTTTTTTCATGACCTCTCCACCCGGAACCCCTCTAGACGCATCTCCCACTAAAACCGAAAACAACGCAGTTCCTATATCAAATTATCCCGTTTTGTCAAAAGAATTCATCCATCATGCCGTCTTGGCCGCCTCGAACCTGGCGCCCCATCGGCGGAGGAGCACAGCACGGAGATCGTGATGGTCGAGCCTCTCCAGTCCCGGGTCATCCTCTACAAGTCTGAAAGCATCCTCCTTCGCCTCATTCAGGATACGGCCGTCACGAAGGATGTTTGCGATACGGAAGTCCGGAAGTCCCGACTGTCTGGTCCCGATGAACTCGCCGGGTCCTCGAATGGCCAAATCTTCTTCAGCGATCTCAAACCCGTTGTTGGTCTTCTCCATGATCCGGAGGCGGCGATGGGAGTCTCGCGAACCCGACTTCTGCGTCATGAGGATGCAATAGGAAGGGATGTCGCTTCTCCCCACGCGTCCTCGCAGCTGATGCAACTGGGACAGACCGAATCGCTCCGCATGTTCGATGACCATCAGAGAGGCCTCCGGGATATCGATGCCGACCTCGATCACGGTTGTAGAGACCAGTATCTGTATCTTCTTCCGCGCAAAATCGTTCATCGTGTGTTCCTTTTCGCTCGGCTTCATCTGCCCGTGAACAAGGCCGATACGGAAGTCCGGAAAAACAGCCTTGCCGAGATGGTCGGCCATACGCGTCGCATCCTTCAGGTCCAGTCTTTCCGATTCTGTGGCGAGAGGATAGACGATGAAGACCTGATTGCCTTTTTCCACCTCCCCCCGGACGATCTCGTAGACGCGGCTTCTCTGGGCTTCTGAAAAAAGTTTCGTCCGAACCGGATTTTTCTGCGGAGGCAATTCGTCGATCACGGAAAGATCGAGATCTCCGTAGACCGTCATGGCCAAGGTTCGCGGGATGGGGGTTGCCGTCATGACAAGAACGTCCGGAAACTGGCCCTTTCCCCGAAGCTGGGCGCGCTGCACGACACCGAAGCGGTGCTGCTCATCGATAACGACGAGTCCCAGGTTTTGAAAACTGACCCCTTCCTGGATCAGAGCATGAGTGCCAACGATCAGATTGATTTTACCACCGGCGATTCCGCGAAGAATCTTTTCTCTCACCGAGGGTTTCAAACTTCCGGTCAGAAGCGCTGTCTCGAGGCCAAGTTGTTCCGCCCATACCCTTATGTTTCGATAATGCTGTGCCGAGAGGATCTCCGTCGGGCTCATGATCGCACACTGATACCCGTTTTCACAGGCCGTAACCATGGCGGCCATGGCGACGACTGTCTTTCCCGAACCGACGTCCCCCTCGAGAAGGCGACTCATGCGGCGGGTTGAGGCCATATCCTGCTCAATCTCGTCAATCACGCGCTGCTGTGCCGACGTCAACCGAAACGGAATCAATCCATAGAACTTATCCAATAGCTTTCCCTTGACCCGGAAGGAGATCCCGTGATCAAGCGTTCCCTCCATTTTTTTCACGGCCATAGCAAGCTGGAAAAAGAAGAATTCATCGTAGACGAGCCTCTGATGGGCATCGGAACAAACCTCTCGAAGCTCATCGATCGCCTGATCGTTCGGAGGGAAGTGAACCTGGCGGATCGCATCCTGCAGTCCAATGAGATGACGCTTTTCGAGAATATCCTCAGGGATAGGGCTCTGCAGGAGATGCGTGAAATCGCGGACCGCCGTCCACAGGATCCGTCGGAGGGTCTTCTGATGCAATCCTTCCGTTTCCGAATAGATCGGGACGATTCTTTTGAAATGAAGGAGTTGGTCGTCCTGGTCGTTCAGAATCTCGAAATCGGGATGAATCATTTCCAGATCGAATGGAAACCCCGATACCTTCCCCGTCAGGATGACGCGCAACTCCAGTTTAAAGGCGCTTCTCAGATAGGCCTCACGCCCCTTGAACCACCTGGCCTTGAGCATGACGGACGAGCCGTCATCGACGTACACCTCAAAGATCCTTCTTCTACCGTAGAAACGGAATTCGATCCTTTTGATCCGGCCGATGACGGTCTGACGCTGTCCGGGAACGGTTTCAGCGATGCGAGAGACTATCCGACGATCCTCGTAACGTCTGGGAATGAAATAGAGGAGATCTTCCGTGGTGATGAGATTCATTTTCGCCAGAAGAGCGGCTATCCGCGGGCCTACCCCGCGGATCTGCTGGACCGGTTTGAAAAGGTGGTCTCCTCCATGCAAGACGCCGCCACCGCGCGGCCGTTTTTCGTCGTCCGCTCCCGGCAAGTCATTCAGTGCCGCTTTCAGATCAGAGAGGACCGCAGCTGCCCGTGAGAGTCGCTCCTTCTTCTCTCCCGCTGTCAGCTTGTCAAAATCGCTGAATTGTTTCTTCAATTCGGCGGCTAAGCGGTCCAACACTTCTTTCCGGGATTGATGTTCTTCATGTCGGATCCCCTCCTTGAGCTGCCGAACGAGGGAGATCATGACCATCCCCAGGTTCTTGACCTGAGAAAGATGCACGTAATCATTCTCCGCGGCATAGGTAACCGGAGCTTCCATCTTCTGCGCAATCTCATCCAGAGATTTCATCCGCGTCCCCAATCCGCTACTCCATAAAATCACATAATGATATCGTATAGAAAGCGTGCATCTCGATATCAGATATCCAAAGATTTCACAAGGAAAGAATTGACTTTCCGGAAGAGATAGTTTAGAAATAAACTCATTCTTACGTGGAGTGATTGCATTGCATATCTGTTTGTTTTTCATCCGTTTACGTTCATGAATTTTAATTCAATTCGTCCAGGCCGCGGCGAAGCCCGTATGGGGGTTATATGCAAGAAAAATTGACTTACAAGGACTCAGGTGTGGATATAGATCGGGCCAATTCTTTCGTCGAGAGGATCAAGCCCATGATCAAGGCCGCCTCTCGAAGAGAGATGATGAGCGGCATCGGGGGGTTCGGTGGTCTCTTTCACCTTGACATCAGCAAGAATAGAGACCCCATTCTCGTTTCTTCGACCGATGGCGTCGGCACCAAGTTGAAGATAGCGCAGATGATGGATAAGCACGATACGGTCGGCATCGATCTGGTCGCCATGTCTGTGAACGATGTTGTGGTTCAAGGGGCTGAACCCCTCTTCTTTCTCGATTACATTGCGACAGGGAAACTTCTCGTTGAGACGACGGTCCAGGTCATCGAGGGAGTCGTCCGGGGGTGTCAGGAAGCGGGATGTGCCCTGATTGGCGGAGAAACAGCCGAAATGCCTGGATTCTATCCTGACGGTGAGTACGATCTGGCGGGTTTCTGCGTTGGCGTGGTCGAGGCGGACAAGTTAATCGACGGGTCTGAAATCCGGGTTGGGGATAAAATCATCGGAATCGCCTCTTCGGGGCTTCACAGCAACGGTTTTTCCCTGGCCCGGCGCGTTCTATTCGAGGAGGGGAAGTTTCGTCCGGAGAACAGAATTGAAGGCCTGGACGAGACGCTTGGGCTCACGCTTCTCAAGCCAACCAAAATATATGTCAAACCGGTCCTGAACCTGATCAAGAATTTTAACATACGCGGAATCGTCCATATCACCGGTGGTGGCTTTACCGACAATATCCCCAGAATCGTCCCGGGTCCCTGCCGTGCCTCCATCCGGAAAGGAAGCTGGCCCATTCCTCCCATTTTCGACCTGATCCGTAACGTTGGAAGCGTCGACGAGGACGAGATGTTCCGTGTATTTAACATGGGGATCGGCATGATCATCATCGTGGCAGAGAAAGACCAAGCCGAAATTTTGGAGCGGCTTGAAAAGCTCGGTGAGAAGGCCTACCCTCTCGGCGTGATTGAAAAGAGGGAAAATAGTCAGCCGACGGTCTCTTTGACATCGTAGTTTCGTCTGATCTGCACATCGATCGGCGTGCAGCGCGGTCGATCCTTCTTAGAACCCGAATGGGTCATTATGGTCGAAAAAATTTCCATCGGCGTTCTGGTTTCCGGAGGCGGCTCGAATCTCCAATCCTTGATCGATAACATCGAACAGGGAACGCTGGACGCGGAAATCAGGCTCGTCATCAGCAATAACCCTCATGCGTTTGCTCTCGAACGGTGCCGAAAGCATGGGATCCCGACTGCCATTCTTGATCATTGTGAATTCGCTTCCCGCGAGCTCTTCGATTGCCGGATGATCGAGCTTCTCCGTGGCGCAGGCGTGGAGTTGGTGGTGATGGCCGGCTTCATGAGGATACTCTCCCACGTTTTTTTCCGGGCCTTTCCCATGAGGATCATGAATATCCACCCTGCCCTTCTCCCCTGCTTCCCGGGCACCCATGTTCAGCAAAAGGCCATCGATTACGGCGTCAAATATTCCGGATGTACGGTCCACTTTGCCGATGAAGGCGTGGATACGGGGCCGATCATCCTTCAGGCCGTTGTTCCCGTGTATGACGAGGACAACGCCGAAAGCCTGGCCGCAAGGATATTGAAGGAAGAACATAAAATATATCCGCAGGCTATTCAGTATTATGCCGAGGGAAGAATCGAAATTGATGGTCGAAGAGTTAAGATCCGGAAGAGCGGCGGGTGATACAACCATCGCCGGCAGATCCATTCCATTGTCCCGGTCCAGTCGCTTACCACTTGCCCCGACGCCGGCATGACAATTCAATCCTTAGCTGATTGGCAAGACATGTTTGATGTGTTGATCATAGGTCGGGATCTAAGTTCCCTGATTGCCGCTATTGCCTCTGTCCGGAAGGGCCGTAAGACGGTGTTGCTGCTGGAGGGGGATTCCGAACCGGTGCATTTTGAAGAAGGATATGCCTTTCCCCCTGATCCGAGACCTCTCCCAGGACTGGCAGATCAAGAGCCAGTCTCGCATCTTCTCAAGGACCTCCTGCCATCAGATGAAATTCTGTCAACGGACAGCCCGATGGATCTCGCATTTCAGGTCATCCTTTCCGGACATCGGATCGACGTTTTCAGGGACCCTGAGCTCCTGGTGGATGATCTGATTCGAGAATTCCCGGAGCAAACGGAGGAGATCAAACGTTTCTATCGGTCTCTTTCAAAGACAAGCGGCACGATCGAACGTTGGATTCGTGAAGATGGCTCCAACCATTCGGGGCTGGTTGGAAAATTTTTCCGTCTGCTCTCGCGACTTCCCATCGCAATTTCAAGTCACTTCTCCCTGGCCATCAAGGGGGATATCGCGAATGACCCCTTCCGACAGGTGGTTGAGGCCCAGTTTCATTTTCTGTCCAATTTGGACATCGAAGGTCGGCAATTTCCCTTGTCGGCAGCGTATCTGCTTTCACTTCCCATGAAGGGGCTCTATCACCCTGTCGGGGGAATTCCGGCTTTGATGGCCCGCCTTCAGCTCGCGTTTACCGAACTCGGTGGCATCCTGAAAGATCGGTGCTCCGTCATTCGCGTCGCCACGGAACCGCACGTTGTCGTCGATTTGGAGTGCGAGGGATCTTCCACGACCCTGACCGCCAGAAAACTCATCATCAGCGCGCAGTGGGAAAAAATTGAGCTCCTTCTGCCCGGCCGGAAGATTCTTCCACGCGGGGATCGATACTTCGCTTCCATACGTCCCGCGGCCTATCCTTTCTTTCTTCATATGGGCGTTCACGAAAAGGCCCTTCCGGAGAATATGGCCGAGCATGCCTTGTTGTTGGGCAACGGAACCGGTCCTGTCAGAAATCGAGAATTTGTTTTTCTTCAGACAAGCCGACCGGGCGAAATCAATTGTGCGCCCGAGGGTCGGCGGGCAATCACGGCCATGGTTTACCTCAACCGTTCGCCCTTGCTGCTCAGCGATCAGGATCTGAAAGACGAGGCCATGAGAATCATCGACTCTCTCGAAGAGTTCCTCCCCTTTCTTCGGGAAAACATTGACTGTCTTCGCGTCGATCAATCGATCGATCTTTCGAGGAAATATCAGGAAATGGTCGCCCGAAAGTACCGAACGGGAAGAACGCCATTCTGGGGTTTGAGAACGCTGGACAGCCGAACGCGGATCGAGAACGTTCTGTTGACCGGTGGAATTCTGAGGGCGGGGCTCGGACTGGAGGGAGAAATCATTGCCGGCATGGATGCCGCGTTCTCGGCAGGAAAGGGAGAGAAAGACCATGGATAAAACCAATCCCCATGACTTCACTATTCAGAACCTTGGTGAGTGCACGATTCCCTCTCCCGTCAATGTCAGTTATTTCACACCTGAGAGCAAGAGACTTCTCTTCAACATCTATCTCCATCACTATAACAGCATCAAAGATGCGGACGGGCTTCCCCTTTCCGTAGAGGTCGCGGGACCTCGTGAGAAGATCTTCTTCGATCCCTCAAAGACCAAGGCTGCAATTGTCACCTGTGGCGGCCTCTGCCCCGGGATCAACGATGTTGTGCGAACGATCGTCATGGAACTCCATCACCGTTATGGCGTGCCGAATATCATCGGAATCCGTTATGGATTTCAGGGATTGATCCCAAAATACCACTACCCCGTTGTCGAGTTGACGCCGGATTATGTCAAAGAAATCAATACTCTCGGGGGATCGGTCCTCTCGTCATCCCGAGGGCGTCAGGACATCGGCCAGATGGTCGACGCCCTCAAGAGGATGAACGTGGATCTTCTCTTCTGTGTCGGCGGGGACGGAACCATGAGGGCAACGGAATGCATCACCGCCGAGATCACGCGGCGCGGCCTCAACATCGGGGTCATCGGCATCCCCAAGACCATTGACAACGACCTGAACCTCATCCAGAAGACCTTCGGCTTTGACACCGCCATCTCGGAATCGGTCAAGGCGATCCAGTGCGCTCACGTTGAAGCCAGGGGGGCACCCAACGGAATCGGTCTGGTCAAGATCATGGGTCGCCAGTCGGGCCATATAGCAGCGGGCGCTGCGCTGGCTCAGACGGATGTGAACTTCGTCCTGATACCCGAAGTCCCTTTCGACCTCCAGGGGGAGAGGGGTTTCCTTAAAGCCGTCGAGAAGCGGCTGAGAGAACGTTCGCACTGTGTGATCCTGGTTGCCGAGGGCGCAGGCCAGGAGCACCTCCGCCACGCGGGACAGCCGATGGAGACGGATGCCTCGGGGAATCCCAGGCTGCTCGACATCGGGGTTTTTCTGAAAACGACGATTGAGGAACATTTCAGGTCGGTCGGGACGGAGGTCAATCTCAAGTACATCGACCCGAGTTACATGATCCGCAGCGTTCCGGCCAACGCCAGCGACAGCATGTACTGCGGCGCCCTTGGGCAATATGCTGTTCATGCCGGCATGGCAGGGAAAACGGGGATGCTGGTCGGTCTCATGAAGGACGAATATGTCCATATTCCCTTGAAGATCATCCGCTCCGGTACGAGCGTCGATCCAGGTGGAAACATCTGGATGAGGGTGCTGGAGGCCACCGGTCAACCTCCGGTGATGAAGAACAACACGCCAGCCGCAGTCTCATGATTTTCCCGAAAGGTTCCGTTCGTTGCTGAACGGATTCGAAAAAAATGCTTGCATTCAGACCGAATTTGGTTTAGTTACGCGAAGCTTTCGTAGAGAGGAGTGGCGGTATGTCGAGAATCTGTGAGGTATGCGGTAAAAAACCGGTGAAGGGTCACAAGGTCAGCCATGCCAACAACAAAAGCACAAAGACTTGGTATCCCAACCTTCAGAAGATCCGGTGTGTGGACGGCAAGTCAGGAGAAGTGAAGCGTGTAAAAGCGTGTACGCGATGCATCCGCTCCGGCTTTATCAAGAAAGCCGTTTGAGACTGCTGGGCTTTTTGACCCGATCAGGGGCCGGTGTGGCTTTTTTATCAGCTTTCCGGCCCCTTTCATTTGATCTCAATGCATTGACACGCGACCCGCCACGTTCTGCCAACTGCACAGCCAACCCTTGACGTGCATGTTCTTACTAACGGACCGGTGGACCATCGTCAGATCGGAGAGTTTCCAACGCACCTCCCGTGGAATCTGTCCGGATCAGCCATGGCGACCGCGGGGCCACGGTGCGAATCATTCCTGGGAAAGAGATCGAAACCACGAGAAATCTCCCCTTGACAACCCACCTCACCTTGATATGATCAAACCGAAACAGGCCTTGAATGATGCGTTTTGTGAAAGGTTCGCGACCCGAATGAACACAGCTGGAACTCTTCCGACAACGCGTTGGCGATTGCGAGAGGGAAGCCCCGAAACCCGGACGTTGCTCCTTCAGGAACTGGGCCTCAGCCCTCTTATCACCCGGATTCTGGAGAGCCGTGATATCTGCAATCCGGACGATGCCCGTCGTTATCTCTCCCCTTCTCTGCGGGATCTTCACAACCCTTTCCTGATGCAGGATATGACCAAGGCGGTTGATCGGGTGGCCCGCGCCATCTACCACAATGAAAAAATGGTCGTTTACGGTGACTACGATGCCGACGGAATCACATCGGTGGTCGTTCTTCTACAATTTCTCCGTCAGATCCACCCATCGACCACCTACCATATCCCCGATCGGATTTCAGAGGGGTACGGTCTGAACCTGGCGTCGGTCAAGCGGTTTAAGTCAGAAGGGATCAGCCTGATCATCACCGTAGATTGCGGGATATCGGATCATGGTGCTATCGCCTATGCCCGGGAGCTGGGCATCGACACGATCATCCTCGATCATCATGAAATATCCGGTGCGCTACCTGCGGCCGCCGCAACGGTAAATCCGAAACGCTTGGACTGCCGCTTTCCGTTCAAACACCTGGCTGCCGTGGGCATTGTTTTTAACTTCTTAATTGCCCTTCGTGGCGCTCTCCGCAGGGAGGGTTTCTGGAAGAGCGACTCCTATCCCAACCTGAGAGAATATCTCGATCTTGTCGCATTGGGAACCATCGGTGATATAGCACCCCTTGTGGACGAAAACCGGATATTCGTGAAAATCGGTCTGGATCTGATTTCCGAGGATCGGCGCATCGGGTTGCGTGCCCTGAAACTGGTGTCTGGTATCGAAAACCAGATCACTGATTCGGGGAAGGCCTCTTTCGCATTGATCCCAAGAATCAATGCAGCCGGTCGGATCGCTTCAGCGACGGAGGCCGTCGAACTCCTGCTGTCGGATGACCACGATCTGGCCGAGGAACTCGCCAGAAAATTGGACGGTTTCAACCGAAAACGCCAGATCATGGAAAAGATGATCTTCGCCGAACTCCTGGAAAAGGTGGGAGACATCAACCAGAGTGGTGAAATCGGACCGCTTGTTTTTGCATCTCCGAGTTGGCATCCCGGGGTTATCGGAATTGTGGCTTCGAGGCTGGTCGATCGATTCGGAAGACCGGCGATTCTGATCAGTCTTAAAGACGGGATCGGCAAGGGATCTGGACGCAGCATCGCTGATTTCAATATCTACGAAGGATTGAAACGCTGCGAGTCTCTTCTCATCTCCTATGGGGGACATCGGTACGCCGCGGGCATCTCTATACGGGAAGAAGATATTGCCTCTTTTACTCTTCGCCTCAGGGATATTCTTCACGAAAGCGACCCTGATGCTGATTTTACGGCCTACACGACCATCGACGCGCAGTGCAGCCTGACGGACATTACCCATGAACTCCTCGCGCAGTTCGAACAATTGGCCCCCTTCGGAAGTCGCAATCCCGAGCCCGTCCTATGCGTTCGAAATGTCAGTGCGAACTCCCCCTCAATCGTCGGAAATAACCACCTCAAGATGCGGATCGTGGCGGACGGAGTATCACGAAATTCCATCTGGTTCAGCAAAGGACAGTTCCTCCCAGCTCTCTCCGAGGCGACACTGGATATCGCGTTCACACCGCAGATCAACACCTGGAACGGTTCTTCGGATATTCAACTCAAGATGAAGGATATTGCCGTTCAGCTGAACTCATGATCGGCTGGGACGCAGGACCTTCGGGACGAGCGTGAACAGCCTTTTTCAACATCTTCTCAGCGCAGGCCCAGGCTGTAGGACTTGATACGCAGGACAGGGTGATAAGACTGCTTTGACTCCGCGAGATTCGGCATGTTCATATCGCTTTCCTTATTGATATAGCGGAATCCGTTGAAAAGCCGCTTGGCGCACTCATTGTCGAGGAACTGATAAAGGCCTTTGATCGTGGAGTCGGCTTTCTCGAAATTCAGCACAGCCGTCGTGTCGTTCAATCGGGAACCGATACCGAATGCGGAGATCTTTCCGTCTACGCGGACGAGGATTCCTCTCGACTCAAGGCGCGCCATGTTCTTGAGCGTAATGGTAACCGCATTCTTCTCGCAAACCAGATTGTTCTTCTGATCCTCGGTACACTCGTACTGCTCACACCAGGTTTCCAGAAACTGCAGACACTCTTCGACATGCTCTGGAAGGATGCCCTCCACCGTGGCGCGGTCCTTCATCAAATATTCCCGTGAAAACTGGTGGATAAGGTTTCGCTTCTTGGAGAACTTGTTCCCCCTTAAACGGATCAGGTCATCGGCCAGGTAGACGTAATCCTCAAATTCCTTCTGCTCCTCGATCACAAAAAGGCTCTCCAATTCCGAATGATTCAGCCCCTCCAGGTAGTCACCGGGGGCGTACCAATACCGGTCAAAGCCCAGTTTGACCGCAATATTCTTTAGTTCCAGAGGCGTGAATGTTCTTTCCCCTGAAATGGGGAGGATGAGATGGCGGTTTTCCGGTTTCTCTTCGGACTGGCCCGCGATGTAAAGCATTCCCTCATCGATCGCATAGTAAGCCTTGAATGTCAGGTAGCTCCAGGAGATGATCGAAGCAAGCGAATAGATGCTGAGATGGTAGGGATGACCGGAGAAGAAAGGCTTCAGAATTTCATAATCGGAAACCGAAATGGATTTGAATATCATGGCACCCTATTCATCAGCATGGGGAGGGCGTCGGGCATCTCCGCAAAACCCGCCTGGCGATAGAGGTCATAAGAACCCCGCTGGGCGATGAGCCCGACCCATCGAATTCCATCGTCACGGAGCCGCTTCAGTAGGGTTTCCAGGATGCGCCGGCCGATTCCCCGATGTCGCCGGTCATGGCGGACCATCAGGTCCTGAATATAGGCATCGCTGACGCCGTCGCTGATCACTCTTCCCATGCCAACGATTTCTTCTCCTTCGATAGCGGCCACAAAACAGTGACTGCCCGCAATCAATCTCGGGATGAGCTTCGGACTGTCATCATCGGCTGCCTGCCACCATTGCTGCGCCCTGTAGAGTTCTTCGATCTCGCGGATCTGAGCGACCGTGGGCGTCTGTATCGTAATGGTCTTGACACCTTCCTCAGCCGATACCTTCACTCTGGCTCCCATGACAATTCTTACATTAGAGTTGGGTCTTCAAAAACAAAACAAATATATGATTCCGCTCATCCCGTGTCAAGGCCGGCCTTTCTCGACGCTCTTTTCCGGAATTACAGCCACCTCTTCCTGCGACGGTAGGATTTGACATTAGCATAGGACTTGACGGCGCCGGCGGCGGACATACCGAGATAGAATTCCCGGACATCCGGATTCTCCCGGAGGGCATCAGCAGTTCCCTCCATCACGATTTTGCCGTTTTCCATCACATAACCGTAATGGGCGATCTGAAGGGCCATCCGCGCGTTCTGTTCCACAAGCACAATCGTCGTTCCCTCCTCTTCATTGATCCTTCGGATGATCCGGAAAATCTCACGAACCACCAGAGGGGCAAGACCCAGAGACGGCTCGTCGAGAAGAAGCAGCTCCGGGTGGGCCATCAGGGCTCGGCCCATGACGAGCATCTGCAGCTCGCCGCCGCTGCAATAGCCGGCCAGACCCCGCCGCCTCTTCTCAAGCGCGGGAAAGTAGCGGTAGACCCGCTCAAGATCTTCATGGTACGGTTTTCCCCATCTCGTCGCGGTTCCTACCCTCAGATTCTCCTCAATGGTCAAATATTTGAAAGGCTGCCTGCCCTCGAGGACCTGTATAATCCCCGCCCGCGTGATCACTTCCGGCGTTCGGTTCTGGATTTCGCCTCCTTGATAGACGATGGTCCCTTCCGTAACCTCGCCGTTTTCCGGCTTCAAAAGTCCCGATACGGCCTTGAGGGTTGTCGTTTTCCCCGCACCATTGCTCCCTAGGAGGGAAACGATGTGATTCTTCTCCACACCCAGCGAGACCCCTTTGAGCACCTGGATGACGTCAGAATAGACCACGGAGATGTTATTCAATTGCAGGATGATCTGATCCATCGATCCGCACCTTTAATAGGAGAAGGGCCAGAGGCGGAATCCGGAACGGATGATCCGCCACACTTCCGCGAGGCCGCGCGGCTCAAAAAGGATAAACAGAACGATGGCCAATCCGAAGACGAATTCCCGGAGCGGGGCCACGTTAAGGCCGGATTGAGAGACCATACCGGTGTTCATCAGGACCTCCGTTCCGAAACGGAGAGACTCATTCAGGAGGGTAATAAAGACGGCACCGAAAATGGAACCCGAGAGGCTGCCCAACCCGCCGATAATGACCATCGCGATGTACTCGACCGAGAGTCCGAGATTGAAGGGTTCCGCTGTGATGCTGCCCATGTAGAAAGCCCACAGGGCTCCGGCAAATCCAGCGTAGAAGGAGCTGATCCCGAAGGAGAGGAGTTTGTAAGGGAAGATCGGAATCCCCATCCCTTCCGCAGCCCGGTCATTGTCGCGGATGGCGATGAAGGCGCGTCCGTAACGGGTGCGCATCAGATTGATGGCCATCCAGACCATCGCCACAACGGCCATGAAGATGATGTAATAAAAACCGACGTCGCCCATCGCAGAAAATCCCGGGATTCGGACCGGCGGCAGTGTGATTCCCATGGTACCCTTGGTGAGGGACTCCCAATGGATCAGAAGATATTCGATGATGAACTGACCTGCAAGTGTTGCAATGGTCAGGTAAAGCCCCTTCAAACGGCCGGAGGGGATGCCAAAAATCATCCCGATTCCCGCAGTGACGAGCCCGGCGAGCGGAATCGAGAGAAACATGGGCAAGTGGAGAGCCGTCGCGAAAATAGCCCCGGCGTAGGCCCCGACACCGAAAAAGGCGCCATGGCCGAGGGAGATCTGGCCTGTGAAACCGACGAGTATATTGAGCCCTGTTGCCGCGATGGCCGCGATCCCGATCATATTGAGGACATAGATCATGTAGGGGCTGGCCAATAGCGGCACGACCGTGAAGAGCAGGAGAAGACCGATCGCGGCCCAGAGGCGCCCGAAATCGGTCGAGAAGACCGTGAGCTCCTGT
>JAJFTY010000099.1 GCA_021372695.1 Deltaproteobacteria bacterium | reverse complement strand
CCTCTCGCGCCGGGCTGGTTGATGCCCGGATCCCGCACACCGACTCCAGGCGCGCCGATGCCGGTGTTGCCCATCGCGCCAGGCTGGTTGATGCCCGGATCACGCGCGCCGACCCCGGGTGCGCCAATGCCGGTGTTGCCCATCGCGCCGGGTTGGTTGATGCCCGGATCCCGCGCACCGACCCCGGGCGCGCCAACGCCGGCGGTCCCGCCGACCGCGCCGGGTTGGTTGATCCCCGGATCCCGGGCATAAAGCGCGGGCGAGAACGTGGCGATCCCCACGCCAATCGCCAGTCCGCATAACCACTTGTTCCGTTTGATGTTCATGTTTCCGACTCCTTGCAAGTGATATCGGGCAGCCCTGCGTCTTCAATTCCTCCACTCATTGGCACCGGACGCTATTCGCATATGTAAGCCGCCCCTGACGTACATCCTATTCATTTGGCCTTGCTTCCGTCTGCGTCCTTCAGCACGAATTCGAGTTTCTGTGGCCACTGGGCCGGCCTGAAGCTGAAGGTCGCAGCGCTGAATTTCGGATTGAGATTCCAGTTCTTAGTGATAACGGTGAACTGGGGGGCGTTGAGCATATCCCGGCTCGTGATCACCATCTTGTGCACCAGGGGACGGGAACCCTCCTCGATCCAGATCTGCCAGTCGACGAGCGGCGTACGGAAAGCGAGGTGATCGCAGCGCACGCCATCCACCACGCCCTTGCCGACCACGAAGCCTGAGGTCACATCCTGCATCAGAATTTCGTAGGCATTCTTGTAGAGCAGATCGCCTGCGGGCGCGACGACGTCGAGCTTTTCGCGTGCGAAGTCCAGCATCTCCTCTATGGTGCCAGGCGCCGCGATCGTAGCGTAATACTTGCCGTGGGGGTTGTGCAGGGTCAGCGATTTGCCGTCGTAGTAGAAGATCTGATCGACCAGATCGCCGGTGCGTTCGGCACGCCATTTGTTGGGGCGCTCGACCAACACCTTTACGGTGTGGTCGAATTGGATTTTCTGTCCCGAAGCAAGCACAACCTCGATGCTGCTTTCCGTGTCCACACTGAACTGCTGCTGGCGGGCGAGAAAATCGGTCGACGCTTTCAGTAACTGCTTGGCCGCCGGAGCGACCTCGTCCATCTGCGCCAATGCCACCTGAGGCAGCGCTGCTGCCAGGAGCAGCGCAACGGTGACCCCTCTGCCGATTCTTGACACTCGCTTCATTGCGGACCCTCCTCCTGCACAAAATAGACTCAACTGCACGTACAACGCCGTCCTACTTCACGGAATATCCTTTCCCCTCGAGGCAGGCTCCGCGTGCCCGGAGATAATCCTGCTGCTTCGCGCTTTTCTGAGCCGATGCCTGCTGCTGCGCCTGGGCCTGCTGCTGTTGCGCCTGCTGTCGGCTCTGACTTCGGCCGGCCACGGCTCCCGCCGCGGCTCCGACGGCAGCGCCTTTTCCCGCCTCACCGCCAAGCGAGCCCGCGGCCGCGCCCACGACAGCGCCCCGCGTCGCTCCGCGGACACCGGATCCCGGTTGGGCGCCTGCCGGTTGCTGTGCCGCCTGCTGCGGGGGGGCCTGTGCAGCCGCCGTGGGATCGTAGCCGGTCTGCTTGACGGCCCAGCTGTGGCATTCATACTCGTCTTTCTTCTGCTGTTCCGCCGATTGCCCTTTCTGCGGGAACACGTATTGCTGCTGCGCCGCAGCCAGTCCTGCCCAGGTGATGAAAAAAGTAACTGCCACCAGGAAAATCGTCAGTCTTCGCATCTCCATCCTCCTTATCCGCGTATTCATTCTATTGCCCCATCGGACCCGTCTTCGACGGGATCCATGCATTCAGGTCTTTCAAGAGACGCTGTTGTCTTCCGACTTCATTCAACGGGTTTTGCCAGCCTGTCCGCGAAGGTTCTGTCGCATCATGTTGCAACGGACGACATTCGTGCATCAGGCCTCCTTCCTCATCCGTTTCAGGGCTTCGACCCCCTCCCACGGTGCATCGCTACCCAACCGAACCCTACCCGACTTGCCCAGCAGGTCGATGGCACCAATCAGGGCGATCCCGCTTCCGGATTGTATGAAGGCTTCAAGGACGCTCAGCGCATCCCAGTCGCCGGAAAGGCTGAAGCTCTCCCCATCCTCGGAAGTCTGGGAAATAGTGCCTTCCTGGCAGCCCTGCTTGCGCATCGTGGTCAGGAGCGCGTACAGGGTCTGGTAAAGCTCGCTCGCCTTTCCGGATTTGGCCCTGACTTCGATCATCAGTTTCATGATCTTCCCTTCTTTTTCAAGACCGTTGGGCAGGATGTTACCCGTGTCAACATTCTTCTTTGGGCGGTTACGCAACAAGTTGACTGTGGTAGGATGAAGCTATTAATTTCAATAAATATTCCAGCGAAGAGCAAAAATAGACAAATGTATAACTACTTGATAATGCGTCGATATATCGCAATGAGGATGATTAAGGACATCACGGGAGAAACAAAAAACCCTCAGCATAGTGCGGAACCGCATTATGCTGAGGATTAATCGCTGAGGGTTATTACTGGATCAGGTACGCCGGATGCCCAGTTTCTTCATTCGTAAGCGAAGTGTACTGGGGTGCAGGTTAAGGATCCTGGCCGCGCCCTGCGGTCCCTCTATCCTCCAGCCGGTCTCACGGAGAACCCGGAGGATGTGTTCCCTCTCCATGGAAGCCAGGTCTTTCAATGGCGCGTCGGCGGCTCCGGCAACCCGGAGCGGCTCGAGACGGTCCGCCAGCCGAAATACGGTGTCTTCGGTTGTGATCACGGCCCGTTCGATGACATGTTCGAGTTCCCTGACGTTGCCGGGCCAGCTGTAATCCTCGAGGGCCTTCATGGCAGTCTTTGGGATGGTTTCGATCCGCCGGCCGAATTTCCTGGAATACTTGTCCACGAAAAAGCGAACGAGCTCCGGTATATCCGTTACCCTTTCCCGGAGCGGCGGGATCGAAACGGGGAAGACATTGAGCCGGTAATAGAGATCTTCCCGGAACCGCCCCGCCTGTGCTTCCTTGCGCAGGTCTCGGCTCGTCGAGGCAATGACCCTCACATCCACCTTGATCGTTTTGGCGCTTCCCAGCCTTTCGAACTCGCCGTCCTGGAGGACGCGCAGCAGTTTCGACTGGAGCTCCAGCGGCAATTCGCCAATCTCGTCCAGGAAAATCGTCCCGCCGTCGGCTACCTCGAAGCGGCCCGCCTGCCGGGCATGGGCCCCCGTGAAGGCGCCCTTTTCCCGGCCGAAGAGCTCGCTCTCGATGAGATTGGCGGGCAGGGCGGCACAGTTGACCGTGACCATGGGTTTGTCCCGACGGGAGCTTTGTCCATGTATCGCATTGGCAATCAACCCCTTCCCGGTACCCGTCTCGCCGAGGATCAGCACGGCTGCGTCCGTCGGTGCGACCTGTCCCGCACGGAAGAGAACATAGTTGAGGGCGGCGCTCTTCCCGATGATATTCCCGAAGCCCATCTCCCGCCCCAGTTCCTCTCGCAGGTAAATGTTCTCGTCTTCCAGCTGGAGCTTCAGTCGTTCGATCTCCCCGAGCTGCTCCCGGAGCTGGGCCTCCATCGCCTTGCGCTCGGTGATGTCGATGGATATCCCCATGAGGCGACGCGCTTTACCGGAGGCGTCGATGAGCAGGCGACCCTGCGTATTGACCCACATCAAATTTCCGGGGGTCACGGTGACGCGATATTCGACGTTGACATGCTCGCCCGATTTGGCCTTCTCGAGGCTTTCGACAATCCGTTCGCGATCCGCGGGATGTACGTGAGCGAGAAACCTCGCAAAGGGAAGATCCTGGCCCGGTACCAGTCTGTAGGGGTCGCGACCCTCTTCCGTCGACCATATCATTTCCGTATCCAGATCCAGTTCCCAGAGGCGCGCATCTGCTGATGCCACGGCGAGGCTCAGGCGCTCCTCGCTTTCGCGCAGGGCCTGCTCTTTGTCCCTGCGTTCCAGGGCATTCACGAAAATCTCTCCGAGAAGCCGCAAACGCGGGATGAGATCCTCGGGCCAGACCCGCTCGTTCTTTACCGAATTGATGGCGATAACATGAACGGCGGAGCCGCCGGTGATGATCGGAATATCCAGACCGGATCGAATACCCCATTCGGCGTATCTTTGTTTGTCCACAGACGCCTCAGGCGGCAGATCATCGAGCCTCGAGAAAGACACGACCTCGCACTTTTTCGCCAGTTTCTCGGACACCCACGGGTAAAGGGACATGGACAGTTCGACCCCAACGGGAACAGACGGAACGTACTGACTGTAAACGGCGTGGGTGATCTGATAGGCGGACTTATGCGGCAATGACCGCAACACTCCGGCGCGGTCGACCTGGAAGAATTCCAGAATTTGTCTCAGTCCGTAATCAATCTCCGAATCCACCTGATCAGCCGGTATGCCGACAAACTTGGCAGAAAGGTCCGCCAACAATCTCTCAAACTCCAGATGCGCTTGGGGTCCAGCCTTCCTGTCCGGTTGTTCGAGTGTCTGTCTATTCATTGAAGGCATCCTTCCTTGCCGGGAAGTCCTGTCTGCAGATTCGATGAGCGACTGTATCCACATCTACTGGATCAGACACGGTCGTTCATGAATATTTCCTGTCGCTGTGCACGGTAACGGGTTCAGATGATCCCATAAAATGCAGTGCGGGGGATCATCTTACGGAAATCTTGAATTCAGGGCGCTATTCGCCGCATGTCGCCTTCCGGGTGGAAAGGATCATCTTGATCCGTCAGGAAGGTTCCAACCCTAAAATTCTCTCCAGCATGGCCATGGCCCGTTCCCGGTGCGTGCCGGGCCAGTAGACCCGACCGCATCCCGCGCACAGACGGAACTCCCGCTGTGTCCCATAGACATACTCCGGAATCCTCTCCCGGACATCTTCCCGATCAACCGGGCCCAGGGAAATGTTGCACTCGAGGCAGATTGTAAAGAAGGCCTCGGGGTCCGGTTTGACGTTCAGTTTTCGCAGGACCTCGGCGATCTGGTCCTCCAGCCGGTCGCTCTCCACGAACAGGACGATGCCGGGGTGCTGCCGGGCCAGGACGTCCCTGCGCCGCGTCAGGGCCGCCCTGCCTTCCCGCTCCGCCGCGCGCAGAAACGAGCGGTCCGCTTCGCCGCGCCAGTACGCCGTGTCGAAGCCGAGCATCCTCAGCCATCGCGACAGTCGCCCCAGAGATCGGTCGGCAATGAATTGCATGGTGTCCCGGCAGGTCAAGGACAGTCGTGTCTAGATCACCCCCGCCGGCGGGGGCGGCGGTGTGGAGGATCCTCGCAGGAGGGAGAGGTTCTTCTGTTCCAGGTCGTCGATCTTCTTGTAGAGCTTGTTCATCCGGAGCGTCATGCGGAGCTTGTCGATGGCGCCGAGCAGCGCGGCGAAGACGAACCCGCAGATGAAGAAGCCGAACACGATGATGTAGAGCGGAACCTCGGCGTAGAGGTAGCCGTAGTACTTCAGCGACACGCTGTAGGGGTTCTCGAAGGCAAAGGTGACAAAGAAAAAGGCAAAGGCCAGGATGACGATCAGGTAGATGAACCTCATGGCTGGATCCCCTCCTCGTATTTCCTGAAATGCGGCATGA
>JAJFTY010000098.1 GCA_021372695.1 Deltaproteobacteria bacterium | reverse complement strand
TCATGCCGCATTTCAGGAAATACGAGGAGGGGATCCAGCCATGAGGTTCATCTACCTGATCGTCATCCTGGCCTTTGCCTTTTTCTTTGTCACCTTTGCCTTCGAGAACCCCTACAGCGTGTCGCTGAAGTACTACGGCTATCTCTACGCCGAGGTTCCGCTCTACATCATCGTGTTCGGCTTTTTCATCTGCGGGTTCGTGTTCGCCGCCCTGCTCGGCGCAATCGACAAGCTCCGCATGACGCTCCGGATGAACAAGCTCTACCGGAAGATCGACGACCTGGAACAGAAGAACCTCTCCCTCCTGCGCGGATCCTCCACCCAGCCTCCGCCCCCGTCGGCGGGGATGATGTAAACCCGACGTCTGTCCTTGACCTGCAGGGCCGCCATGAAATTCCTCGCCGACCCTTCCCTGGGGCGCCTGTCGCGGTGGCTGAGGATGCTCGGCTGCGACACGGTGTACTGGCGCGGCGAAGCGGACCGATCGTTTCTGCGCGCCTCCGAGAAGGAGGGCAGGGCGGTCCTGACGCGGCGCCGGGACATCCCGGCCCGGCAGCATCCCGGGATCGTCCTGTTCGTGGAGAGCGACCGGGTGGAGGACCAGATCACCGAGGTCCTGCGGAAGCTGAATGTCAAACCGGACCCCGATGCCTTCTTCTCGATCTGCCTCGAGTGCAATGTCCGCCTGATCGAGATGACCCGGGACGAGGTACGGCCGGAGATCCCCGATTACGTCTACCGGACGCAGCGGGCGTTCAGGCGCTGCCCGCAGTGCGGACGCACCTACTGGCCCGGCACGCACCGGGTACGAGCGATGGCCATGCTACGACGGATATTGAAGGCAGGGCAAGATGATGGTCGGATGACGTGAATCGAACAGGAAGTTAGGAAATGAGGAAGAGCGGAAAAGCGGCGAGAGGAAAATCATTTTTCCGCGCTTCATAACTTCCTAACTTCCGCAATCGGCCGGGTCGCCCTTGATCTTCTCGATGGCATGCTTCAGGGCGGGGAGGATGACGGCGAGATTTTCCCGCACGCCTTTGGGGCTGCCGGGGAGGTTCACGATCAGGGTCGTCTTCCGGATGCCGGCGACGGCCCGGGAGATCATGGCGTGGGGGGTCTTGAGCATGCTTTCGCGGCGCATGGCCTCGGCCATGCCCGGGATCTCCCGGTCAATGATCTTCAGGGTGGCGTCGGGCGTCACGTCCCGGGGGCTCACGCCCGTGCCGCCCGTCGTCACGACCAGGTCCAGCCCGCGGACGTCAGCGAATTCGACGAGCTTCTCCGCGATGATCTCCGCTTCGTCGGGAACGATCTCGGAGTGCACGGTCTCGATCCCGGCCTCGCGGAGCATCCGGATCGCCTCCGGGCCGCTCAGGTCCTCTCGCTCCCCGCGGGACCCCTTGTCGCTCAGTGTAATAACCCCTGCCTGGATCAACCCTTTTCTTCCTTTTCCCGGCGCGCTGCGGCAATGACCTTCTCGGCGATCATCGGAGGCACTTCCTCGTAGTGGGAGTGGCTGTAGGTGAAGGTCCCGCGGCCGCTCGTGATGGAGCGCAGATCCGGGGCGTAGCGCAGGATTTCGGCGAGGGGCACCTGCCCCTTGATGATCTGGTTGTGGCCCTTGGGTTCCATGCCGATGACGCGGCCGCGGCGCGAGTTCAGGTCTCCGATGACGTCGCCCATGTACTCGTCGGGGATCTCGATGTCGATGTTGACGATGGGCTCCAGGAGCGCCGGGTTGCACTGCTCCACGCCCTTCTTGAATCCCATGGAGCCGGCGATCTTGAAGGCCATTTCCGAGGAGTCGACGGTGTGGAAGGAGCCGTCGAAGAGGGAGACGCGAACGTCCACGACCGGGTAGCCAGCGAGCACCCCTTCCAGCATGGCCTCTACGATGCCCTTCTCGACGGCGGGAATGTAGTTGCGGGGAATCGCGCCGCCGACGATCTTGTCGACGAACTCGAAGCCGCCGCCGCGGGGCAGGGGCTCGATCTCGAGCCACGTGTCGCCGAACTGGCCGCGCCCGCCGGACTGCTTCTTGTATCGGCCCTGCACGGTCGTCTTGCCCTTGAGGGTCTCCTTGTAGGGGACCTTGGGGGTCGTCAGGGTGACCTCGACGCCGAACTTGCGCTTCATCTTCTCGACGGCGATCTCGATGTGGACCTGCCCCATGCCCGAGAGGATGATCTCGCGGGTCTGCTCGTCGCGCCGGTAGTTC
>JAJFTY010000090.1 GCA_021372695.1 Deltaproteobacteria bacterium | reverse complement strand
CCCTGATGTTGCCTTCGATGAAGGCGATCTTCGCCGAATCCTCGGCGAGATCGGTGAGGTAGTAGGCGTTGGCCAGGTCGGCGCCCAGCGCCAGGGTTCCATGCTCCCGCATCAGGACGACCTTCACCAGGGTGGGAAATTGCTTCAGCCCCTCCTGGACATACCGGGAAAGCTCCGGAGATCCCGCCGGAGCGCTCTCGATGCACGGAACCTCCTTGAGGACGCCCCGGGCCGAGACCGTCACCAGGGGAAGGGGCTTCAGCCGGTTCGAATAGGCCGTCGCGTAGGGAGGGTGAAGGTGGGCCACCGCCCCCGCATCCGGGCGCAGCCGGTAGGCCGCCAGATGAAAGCCGGTCTCCTTCGACGATTTCAGCCCGCAGGGATTTTCCAGGACCGCGCCGTCGAGGGTCATCAGCAGATTGATCTCCGGGGTGATGTCCTCGAGGGAGATGCCGGTCGGGGTGATCAGGACCTCGTCGGTGCCGGGGATCCTGACGCTCATGTTTCCTCCGGTTCCACTGACGAGTCCCCGTTTGAATGACCTTATCGAGAAATCGGACAATTCCTTCCGCAGACGGATGATTTCTAATTCTTTGCTCATGTTTTTCACTTCTCCTTTTTTCAAGAAACCCGAACCGCGAATACTTCTTCCATCTCCCGCCGAAGCGTCCAGAGCAGGGAATCCGCCGGCCGCTGCACCATCTCTGCCGTGATGATCGTTCCTGCCGGGACGTCCCGGCTGAGCCGCTTATCTCCCATCATATAGAAAGGCACGGGATTCTGCCCCTCGACCCTGAGGGCTTCGACCAGCACTCCCTCCACCCCTGCGATCTGGTGATGATGGCCGGCCACCGTCAGGAGGGTGCCTGCGGGGAGAAATTGGGTCGCCCGTCCAACCACGTCGAAGCGGGGCCAGATCTCTTCCGTACCCGATGACATCCCGTGAAGCGCGGCCGCCAGCAACGTCGTCGCCGATTCCACGCCCAGAAGGTGCGAAGGCCGGTAGATCATCGCCGCATCGCCGGAGCGGTTCACCTCATGGCCTTTGGCCCGCAGGACTTCCCACGAGACACGGTCCTCGCAGCGAACCACGACGAAAACGCCGCCGGCAAAGCTGGCCTCGTCCGGGCGGCGGAGCTGGTTGACGACATCCAGCCTGTTGCTCCCGCCGAGAATGCCGCCCAATCCTGCCGGCACGAGGATGTCCGCGATTTCCTGCGTCCGGGCGATGGGCGCATGGAACGCGGGGATGTCCGGCACGAGACCCGTCGCGTTGGCCACGATGCCCATTTCCACCAGATCGGGAACCGTATGCTGCGGAATCGCCGCCAGCGCCACTGACCGCGCCTCGATCAGGCTCCGGAGATCCCGGCCTCCGCGATCCCACAGCGCCGCGAACCCGGAGGCGTCAACGGCGCGATCCAGGCTCGTGACCCGCCCGGCGGCCCGGTCATACACGAAATCATACTCGCTCGTCTTCCCCGCGCACAGGATCTCGAGTCCCAGCACCTGTGCCCAGACGACCAGTTGCATGAGCAGGCACGGCTGATCGCCGTCCACCGGCGTATAGACCAGCCCTGCCGCCTTGGCCCTGCGGTGGAACAGCGGCCCCAGCACGATGTCCGCCTCTTTGGACACCATGACCACATGTTTGCCGCATTTGAGGGCCGCGTCGGCGTGAAGGGTCGCGGCCTCGGGAGAACCTGTCGCCTCCACTACGATGTCGATCGGCAACTGGATCAGCATGAGCGCATCGTCCGAGACGACGACCTTGCCTGCCGAAAGCGCCTTCTCCGCCTGGGCTCTGGTTTCGCAGACCCTGATCGCCTCGTCCGGAAGCCCGGCGTGCCTGAATGCCGCAACGCCCCGCTCGGGCCGGCGCGCATGGATCGCGCATACGGACAGACCCGGTGTCCGCCGGGACTGGGCGACGAGTGAGAACCCGTATTCCCCGGCACCGATGATGAGTACGCGGACGGTTTTTTCACGAGCCGAGTGCTGAAGTTTCTCCAGGTACATCATGTGACTCCGTTCATTTGCCCAAGGGGGATCAGGTCATTCCCTGGCCATCGGTCCAGTGAGAAACAGACCGGTTATCCGCGCCGGTGCATGAGCCGCCACAAGGCCGTGAAGCCGGGCACCGCAAAACAGAGCAGGGCCACGGTGATGATCGTCCCGGCCAGGGGGTTCGACCAGAACACCGACAGGGACCCATGGGACAGGATCATGGACTGCCGGAATGCATCCTCGGTCCGGTCGCCCAGGACCATGGCCAGCACCAACGGCGCCACGGGATAGTGCAGCCGGCTCATGAAGTATCCCATGGCTCCAAAGGCGAGCATCAACCAGAGGTCGATGGGGGCGGAGCCCACGGTCCAGGCGCCGACCAGGCAGACGACGACGATGAGCGGCCCGATGATGGTGAACGGCGCGCGGAGGATCGCCGCGAAGACCGGCACCGTGGTCAGGACCATGATCACGCAGACCACGTTGGAAACGTACATCGAAGCGATCAGCCCCCAGACGAAATCGGGCCGCTCGGCGAACAGCGCCGGACCCGGCGTCAGTCCCCAGATCATCAGGCCCCCGAGCAGCACGGCCGCCGTCGCGGAGCTCGGAAGGCCAAGGGCCAGCATCGGCAGCATCGCGGTCGTTCCCGCCGCCTGGTCGGACACCTCTGACGATACCAGTCCTTCGGGTTCGCCCGTTCCGAAGCGCGCCCCGGCCTTGGAGAAGCGCCGGCCGACCCCATAACTCATGAAGGTCGATGCCGTCGGCCCGCCGGGCGTGATTCCCATCCAGACGCCGATGCAGGCGCTGCGCAGGAGGGCGATCCAGTACCGGGGCATGGCGAGGGCAGCCCTGATGACCTCGCGGGGACTCAGCTTGGAAGCGACCGGCTCGACCGTACCCACCGGCTCCTGCATCGTCTGGCACAACTCCGCGATGCCGTACGTGCCGATCACGACGACGAGCAGGCTGATTCCGCGGCTCAGATCGATGAACCCGTACGTCAGACGCATCGAGCCGGACACGGTGTCCATGCCGATGGCCGCCCAGGCCAACCCCAGCCCCAGTGAGACGATCGTCTTGACCGGGGAGCCGCCGCCGAAGGCGACGAAGCTCCCGAAGGCCAGCATGAAGACGGTGAAGTACTCGACCGGCGAGAACCTGAGCGCAAAGCGGGTGGCCCAGGAGGAGAGGAGCGTGACCATCACCACCCCGAAGAGTGCGCCGAAGCCGGATGACAGGAAGGCGGTCGTCAGCGCCTCGGTGGCTCGGCCGTTTTTGGCCATCGGGTGTCCGTCGAAGGTGGTGGCCACCGACGAGGGCTCACCGGGGATGTTGAAGAGAATCGAGGTGGTCGAACCGCCGTAGAGCGCTCCCCAGTACATGCTGGTGAGCAGGATGATCGCGGAGACCGGATTCATGCTGAAGGTGAGCGGCATG
Organism: Deltaproteobacteria bacterium; assembly: GCA_021372695.1. The sequence goes on along the minus strand of JAJFTY010000090.1, from coordinate 20,969 downwards.
AGCAGCGTGACGCCGTTGGGAGCCCCCAGCCCGGGCAGCACCCCGACCAGGATGCCCAGGAACACGCCCACCATCATCAGGATGATGTTATAAGGGCTCACGACAAGGGCAAACCCGTTCATCAGAAGCGGAAGATTATCGAACATGGCCCCTCCCCCTCAATACCAGCCGAGCAGGTGTTCCAGCGGGCCCTTGAGGAGCGGCGTGAGAAACACGTACTCGAAAAGCAAAAACAGAATCACCGGGGTGCCGACCGCGACAGTGATTGTCACCCACCTCCGATGCCGGCCGACGAGTCCAACCGTGAACAGGAGGTAGAGTGCCATGCCCACATAGAGGCCGAGGATCACGGTCACCCCGACGAGCACGACCACGGGGACGGCGAAGGCGACCACGTGGCGCCCCTGCTCCCGGCTCAGGAAGACGTCCACCGCCAGTTTCTTACGCCGGATGAAGGCCCAGGCGAGGTTGACGATCGAGCCCAGGATGAGAAGGATACCCACGCGGAACGGAAAATAGCCGGCCTCGGGGCCGATGTCCCCCCAGCCGGTGTTGAACTCCAGCGCGCCCTTGATGATCACGGCCCCGAACAGGGCGATGAAGATCGCGAACGCGGCCTCGACTGCGAAGCGCGAAATGAACGGTCTCGATTCCTGTTCCATTCCCAACTTCCTTGGTTTCTCGTCCGCCCCCCGGGTGTCCCCGGGGGTGGGACGAAATCACGTTACACGGTACACGTCACTACTTCACGAGCCAGCCTTGCTCCTGGTAAATCTTGTGGCCGCGCTCTTCATCGGCCTTGATGAAGGCTTTGAGCTCGGCGGGCGGCATGTAATCGCCGGTCTGCGAGGTCTTGGCGATGTACTCGGCCCACTCCGGCGTTTCGCTCACCCTCTTGAACATCTGCGCGTAGAAGGCGAGCGCGGCTTCAGGCACCCCACCCGGCAGGAACACGTCCCGCGGCATCTTGTACTCGTCGATGGGAATCCCCTGCTCCTTGCAGGTCGGAATGTCGTTCCACCCCATCGTCGCGGTCACCTTGGGCCCCGCCGGCAGCCGGTTCTTGCTGAAAACGCAGAGCGGTGTACCCTGGCCGCCCTTCCACTGGCCGACGTTCTCCGCCGGGTTATTGGTGTTGGAATCGATGTGCCCCCCCGCCAACTGCACGGCCGCCTCACCGCCCGACTTGAAGGGCACGTACATCAGTTTGATGCCGGTGGCCTTCTCGAGCATGCGCACCAGGGTCTCATCCGTGTCTTTAGACTGGCTTCCGCCCATCCGCATCTCGCCGGGCCGCTTCTTGGCCTCGGCGACGTACTCGGCTGCGGTCTTCCAGGGAGCGTTGGGCCGTGTCCAGAGCAGAAACTCGTCGAAGGCCATGGCGGCGACAGGGGTCAGTTCGTCATACTTCCAGCCGACCTTGGCGACCAGCGGCAGCATCCACTCGTTGTTGGTGCCGAATACCATCTTGTGCGGATCGCCCTGCGCGGACTTCACGTACACGAAGCCCTCGGCTCCGGAGCCGCCCCCCTTGTTGAGGACGACGATGGACTGGGTCATGAGCTTGTGCTTGATAACGATGGACTGCACGGTGCGGGCAAAGATGTCGGTGCCACCGCCGGCTCCCGATGCCACCACGAACTCCACGGGGCGTTGGGGCTGCCAGTCGGCAGCGATGGCGGTGATCGGCAGGAGCATCGCCGCAAACATGAGTACTGCCTTGATCTTTCGCATGAAAATCCTCCCTTCTTGTCGTGTGAACTGTTCCGTCATCAATTACTTTGTTCAAGGTTTCCGTTCGATCTCACTCCGAACTTCCTCCTTGCCGCTAAAAATTGTATATTGCATACCAAACACAATTCTGCTTGTCAACTCTTTTTCCCAGTGGGGAGTAGATCGAAAGCTTGGACGGCTTTATATTCCTGGACCGCTGTCTGCGGATCCGGAAGCAATTCTACGCGGCCGTCTCCGCCTTTGCCGCCAAGGCCCTCTCCAACGGCTTGGTCAGAGGCGACATCATCGCCACGACACTACCGCTCCGCAGGAGAACGTCAACCTGGTTCAGGCCTGCTTCCGCATAGGGCTGACCATCGCGCCGTTGCATCTGCGATTGAAGGCCGGGAAGATCGTCGTGACCGCGGAGAGAAAGCCCGCTACAGGGAGTTTTGCACTTGACAAGGCCAGTACGGTGTAATATGGTCATACCCGATGATGCTCTCTAACTAATTGATTATGTTATTGAATAAGTGGAGAGTTGGACTCCGTCCGGAAAGTGTCAGCCCCATGACTTCTGGATTGGAGCGAGAAATCGATACGCTTCATTATTACTCAGAGTCTGAGGCATGGATACACTTCACAGTCTTGCCCTGGGGTTTTCCGTTGTCACCACCCCGATAAATTTGTTCTATTGTTTCATCGGCGTGCTGATCGGCACCCTCGTCGGCGTTCTACCTGGAATCGGAACGGCAGGAAGTGTGGCCATCCTTCTCCCCTTTACCTTCGGGCTGCCACCGGTCACGGCCATCATCCTTCTGGCAGGAATCTGGTACGGCGCCATGTACGGCGGATCGACCACGGCAATACTCGTCAACATTCCGGGAGAATCCTCTTCGGTCGTGACCTGTATCGACGGTTATCAGATGGCCAGGCAGGGAAAAGCCGGAAGGGCATTGGGAATCTCGGCCATCGCTTCATTCATTGCCGGTACTCTGAGTGTTGTGCTGCTGATGATGGTGGCGCCCGTCGTGGCCCGATATTCCGTGAAGTTCGGCCCCCCGGAGTTGTTCTCCCTGATCTTCCTGGGATTGACCATGTCCGCATACCTGTCGTCGGGATCCATGCTCAAATCCTTCATCATGGTGGCCCTGGGGATGATCCTGGGAACCATGGGGATCGATACCGTTTCCGGAGTCCAACGCTTTACTTTTGGCATTAATGAGCTATATGAGGGGATCGGCATTGTTCCGATGGTCATGGGAATCTTCGGGGTGGGCGAAATTCTCATCAACCTTGAGCAAATCGTGGAGAGGGAGGTCTTCAAGGCCCGGATCACCGGTATTCTTCCGGACAAGAATGACTGGAAGGCCTCATTCGGCCCGATCATGCGGGGATCGTTCCTGGGTTTTTTCCTGGGAGTGCTCCCTGCGTCCGGTACCCTGATCGGAACCTTCGTTTCATACATCATCGAAAAACGGGTTTCGAAGCACCCCGAAAGGTTTGGAAAGGGTGCGATTGAGGGGGTGGCTGGACCGGAAGCCGCCAACAATTCAGCCTCTTCCGGCACGTTTGTGCCCCTCTTGACATTCGGCATTCCGACAACGGCAACCATGGCTCTGATCCTGGGGGCGTTGCTGATTCACGGAATAACCCCGGGGCCTCTGCTCATCAAGGACCACCCAGACGTTTTCTGGGGAATCATCGTCAGCATGTACATTGGAAACGTCATGCTTCTGGTTCTGAATCTCCCGCTGATCAATGTCTGGGTGCGTCTGTTGAAGGTTCCTTACAGAATCCTCTTTCCCCTGATTCTGTTTTTCTGCGTTATCGGCGTCTATTCAAGCCAGAGCAGCTTGATGGATATCAACCTGATGATGATTTTTGGTCTTGTCGGCTATCTCGCGAGAAAGACCGGTTTCGAGTGTGCTCCCCTGGTCTTCGCCTATATTCTGTCCCCCCTCTGGGAGGAGTCTTTCCGGCAATCCCTTCTGATGTCGCATGGCGATTTGACCATGTTCGCCACCCGGCCCGTTCCGGCCGTGCTCTTATCCATCACGTTTCTTTTTATCGTCTCTTCGCTTGTTTTCTCGAGAAGGAGAAAGAAATTGCTTGAGAAGTTGGGCAGTGCGGATTCATAAGAGCCCCCCCGAAACGATCCGAAGCGAAGGTTGCGGAATGCAACCCATGTCGTTGCCGCAAGTGTAAACCGGGTTACTTAACTTACAACCGAAGTAAAGGAGAGAAGGGTGATGAAAAAATTATTTGCGTTTTTATTCGTGGGAATCTTGATCTCCGGAACGGTGATGGCCGGCTTGGCCGTTGCACAGGAGAAGTATCCATCCAAACCGATCACATTGATCGTCCCCTATGCGCCGGGAGGAAGCCATGACCTGGTAGCCCGGGCGCTTCAAACGCAGATGGAAAAGATCCTCGGCGTTTCCGTACTCGTCGAAAACAAGCCGGGCGGAGGAACGACGATCGGTTGCAACATCGTGAAATCGGCGCCTCCCAACGGGTACCTTTTCGGAACGGTTTCCCCGACGTTCAGTATCATCAAGTATACGATACCGGACGCCAAAATCTCGTACGACCAGTTTGAACCCATCGCATTCGTGGGCTACAGCCCTCAGGGCTTCTTCACCCGCAAGGATGCTCCCTGGAAGAACCTGAAAGAGGTCATGGATTATGCCAAAGCCAACCCCGGGAAACTTCGGGTCGGCAATGGGGGGCACGGCGGTAATTTCCATCTGGGGGCGATCGGCATCGAGCAGGCGGCAGGGGTGAAATTCACCCATGTTCCTTTCAAAGGAGCGGCACCGGCGGTTCCCGCTGTCATGGGCGGTCATGTGGACGTCATCATCTCCACGATCGCCGACACGCTCCACATGGTCAAAGGGGGAAGTCTGAAGGTTCTCGGCCTCGCGGCGCCGGAGAAAAATAAATTTGCCCCAGGAGCACAGATTTTCAAGGACCTGGGCATCGATGCTGAATACTTGACCTACTGGGCCTACATCGGGCCGAAGGGAATGCCCAAGGACCGGGTAAAGATTCTCTATGAAGCCTTGAAGAAAGGCATGGAGACCAAGGAAGTGGCCGACTTTTTCGAGATGCAGGGGGCTACCTACTCCATGAAGAATCCTGAGGAATTGGCAGCGTTCTGGAAGAAGGAAGATCAAAATTACGCCAAGATAACCAAACTGGTTGGTGCTGCGCCCTGAGAGGTTCGCTGAAAGCAGGTTATCGTTTCAACCCAGATCGATGATCGGGGAATCGCGTCGTGCATCTATGACCGCGGTTCCTCGATCATCGCATGGGAATCCGCTTCTTGACGGGAAGAAGAGAGACGTTCGGGAGATGGCATTTATCTTCGATAGGAATCACGGATCATGAAACTTGATCGTATCACTGGAATCTTTTTCTCCATTCTCGGGGTGGCCGTGGTGCTCTCGGTGTCCCTGTCATACCCCCTTGGAACGCTGCATGAACCGGGAGGCGGATTCTTCCCTCTGATCGGGTCCGTTTTGCTGTTGGGACTCTCTCTTCTGCTGACCTGCCAGAGCTTCGCCAAGAAGAAGGATCCTGAAGAAAGTGCCGAGGCTCCCTTTTTCCCCTCCCGGGAAACACCCTGGAGGATACTCTCCGTTTTCGTCGCTTTGCTGGGTTACCGGTACCTTCTCCCGGTGATCGGATTTGCTCCCATTACGGGGATCTTTATTTTTTTCCTGGCAAGATTCCTCGGACACTTCGGTTGGACAACCAGCGTCATTTTTGGTGTAGCGACTGCCGTCGTCTCCTATTATCTCTTCCAGGTGGTGCTGAAAGTTCCCATGCCCGTACCGATGATCTATTCCTAACCTCTCCACGGAAGATCGACAGGAGATGAGATGTTCGACATATCCGATCGTGTAAAAAAACTGTCCGCGTCCGAACGCTCCCAGCGGCCGATGGTCATCCCCAAAGAGGCCATCCGGCTGGACAGGGGGGAGCCCGACTTTCCCACGCCTCTTCATATTCAGGAAGCGGCCGCCCGGGCCATGCGGGACAATTACACCCATTACGGCAACGCCTACGGAGAGCCGGCCCTGCGCGAGGCGGTCTGCGTCAGTCTGGAGCGGGATTTCGACGTGGAGCGCAAGCCGGAGAATGTGCTGATCACTTCGGGCGCCATCGCGGGTGTGCATACCATCTGTGCCACCTATCTCAATTCGGGCGATGAGGTGCTGCTTCCGGACCCGGAATACTCAGCCTATGCCGACTCGGTCTCCATCTTCGGCGGAACACCGGTTTTCTTCCCCCTCCAGGAAGATTTTCACATCGATTTCGATGCCCTGGAGAACAGCATCTCGAAGAGGAGCAAGATTTTGTTCATCTCGAGTCCGGGAAACCCGACCGGCCGGGTCCTGCGGGGAGATGAGATCCGGCAGCTCGCCCGGCTCGCCGTGGAGAAGGATCTGCTTTTGGTCCTGGACGAGTCCTACCACAGGCTCATCTATGGCGGAATCCAGTTCCTTTCGATCTGCCAGGTCGAGGAGGTGCGGAACCGCTCGATCCTGCTGAACAGCTTTTCAAAAGCCTATGCCATGACCGGCTGGCGGGTGGGATATATGGTGGCGGATGCGCCCCTGATCAAGCAGATGGTCGCCTTCCACAAGGCCATGACGATCTGCGCCAACGTACCGGCCCAGATGGCCTGCGCAGCCGCTGCCGCGGGTCCCCAGGAGTGCGTCGAAACAATGCGGCAGGAGTACGAGAAAAGAAAGGTCCTTGTGTCGCAGAAGTTAAGCGAGATCAAAGGGCTGGTCACGCCGCCCTGCGACGGCGCTTTCTATTTTTTCCCCCGCTATGAACATGCCCTGACCAGCCAGGAAATGCGGGAATATCTTTTCAACAAGGGGATCCTGGTTCGCAGCGGCACGGAATTCGGGGCCTGCGGTGAGAACCATTTCCGCATCTCCTTCGCCACATCCATGGATACCCTGGAAGCGGGGCTGGCCCGTCTGAAACAGGCCCTGGATGAACTGAGATAGAGAGAAAACCGTCAAACCCGGACTCCGAACCGTCGGAAGATAACGCCCGGGAAAATCATCGAGTCCTTAGAGCAACGCTCTCCCTTCGTCGCTTTCCAGGAAGGGGATGATCCCCCCGGCATCGACGATCCTTTTCATCAAGGCCTGCGGTGGCTGAAGAGGAATCTCTGCGCCACCGGTCAGATTCTTGACCACCCCCTGCCCCAGGTCCAGGACCAGTTCATCCCCCTCTCTGATCCGGTTCGTATCGCAGGTGATGAGGAGAAGCCCCAGGTTGACGGCGTTTCGGAAGAAGGTCCGTGCAAAGGACTTGGCCAGAACCGCCCGAATGCCGGCCCCGACCACCACGAGCGGCGCGATCTCCATGGCCGATCCGCAGCCGAAGTTCTCGCCCGCAACCAGAAAATCACCCCGCCGGACCGTCTCCCCAAACCCCGGCCGGATATCCTCCATCAGGAAACGGGCCAGCTTTTCCGGGTCCACCGTGTCCCTTTTCCGCTTCGAGGCGATGATGTAGTCCGTGTTGACGTCGTCGCCGAACTTATGTGCGATTCCCATAAAGCCCTCTATTGCCCACCCGGCATCAAAGAAATTCCCTGGGGTCCGTGATCCGGCCCGTGAGGCAGGATGCCGCCACCGTGGCCGGCGACGCGAGGAAGATGCAGGCCTTCACGTTACCCATCCGCCCGATGAAATTGCGGTTGGCGGTGGAGATCACGTTGACCCCATCCGCCGGCACCCCGCCCAGAGCCCCGACACAGGGGCCGCAGCCGGGTGCATCGACCATCCCGCCGCTCTCGACCAGGGTCTGGATATAGCCCTTTTTGCAGGCCTCCAAGAGGACCTCCCTGCTGGCCGGGGCAACGACCAGGACGACCCCCGGAGGGATCCGCTTCCCTTTCAAAATCTGCGCGGCAACGGCCAGATCCTCCAGCCGGCCGTTGGTGCAGGTCCCCAGGAAGGCCATGCCGATCTTCTCCCCTTGAACCTCCGAGAGGGGCCGGACATTGTCCACCTGATGGGGAAGGGCCACCTGCGGTTCCAGGGAAGAGACGTCGAAGCTGTACTCCTTGACGTAGACGGCATCCCGGTCCGGGGCGACGGGGGAAATATCCACAACCCCTCTCTCCTTCAACCAATCCCGGCAAACCCGATCCGCCGGCATGATGCCGGCTTTGGCCCCGGTCTCCATCACCATGTTGCAGATCGTCAGCCGGCCTTCCAGCGAAAGCTGCTCCAGGGCATCCCCCGAAAACTCGACGGCAAGCCCGCTCGCGCCCCGGGCTGTAAGCTTTGTGACGTAGTGCAGGCTGATGTCCTTGGCGTAGACCCCCTTGGGGATGCGGCCGTTGAACGCAACCCGGATGGACGAGGGGACCTTGAACCAGAGCAGGCCGTAGTGGATGGCGACCGCCATGTCCGTCGACCCAACCCCGGTGGCAAAAGCGTTCAGGGCCCCGTAGGTGGTGGTATGGGAATCCGAGCCGATCACCAGATGGCCCGGACGGACGTGCCCTTTCTCCGGCACGAGCTGGTGGCAGACGCCCTCCCCCTCCGCGTAGAGGGTACAGCCGAATCGACGGGCAAAGGCCTTGATCTCCTCATGGATGCGCGAGACTTCCGGGCTCGGACTCGGACAGTAGTGATCCAGTATCAGGATCAGCTTCTGCGGATCCCGGATGCCATATTCTTTGATTTTCCGAAGCGCCTCCAGGACCAGCGGAAAGGAGGCGTCATTGGACATCATGAGGTCGAGCGGGGCAAAAAGGATATCCCCCGCCGTCACCTCATGCCTGACATGGGAGCTGAAGATCTTCTCGGAGATGGTTTGACCCATGGTTCGTCTCTTCTCGTGAGGTATGGTTCCTTTTCTTCGATCCTTCGCCCATCGGCGGCGGCGCCGGACTTTTCACGCTTGGCCCCGTCCCCCGGCGTTCCTACGGCTTGATCCCCTTCTTTTCGAGGATTTCATCGATGCCCGGCCGAATCACCAAACCGTCTGCGATCTCTTTCAACCTTTTTTCTTCCCGCTCGATCACCCGGTCGACCTCATCGATGACGCCGCCGGCCAGCTCCTTTTGCAGAACCACGACCCCGTCGTCATCGGCAATGATGATGTCTCCCGGTCGAACGACCTGCCCCCCGCAGCTGATCGGGAAATTGATCTCGCCGGGCCCCTCCTTGAAGGGACCATTGGGTGATATCCCTGCGGCAAAGACGGGAAACCCCATCTCCCGGATTTCTGCCGCATCCCTGACACAGCCGTCCACCACGATTCCGGCCACCCCGATTTTTTCCGCCGTGCTCACCATGAGGAGCCCGAGCAGAGCCCAGGAGTGGTCCCCGCTGCCGTCGATGACCAGCACATCTCCCGGTCGGACCATGGACAGCGCCTTGTGGATCATCAGATTGTCGCAGGGCGGCACCCGGACGGTCATCGCCGGCCCCACGATCTTCATGCCGTTCGCCAGGTTCTTGATGCGGCTGTTCATGGAAGCCGCTCTGCCGATGCAATCGTCCACATTACCGGTCAGGCATCCGGTTCTCTTCATCAAGCTCCGGTAGCGTTCAAGCAAGTTGTCCGCCGGCCGGTCAAAGTCGGTCCTGTAGCGAAACCCCGGTTTTCCGATTTCCTGAATGTTCATTCAAAAACTCCTTTCGTTCCGGCACGAATCCAGCAGACGTGATCATACCGGCGATCGATTCTTGAGGCATACATCCCTGATGCCGATGCGCTTTTCCGAGCAAAACCTCCTGGCCATTCCGCGGTGTCGCGGATATCAAGGCTTCTGAAGGGCCTGTCTCGATCGTCCTAATTTGGATTCGTTCGACCGCAGGCAGTCACGATTCGTTTGCAGGCCTCTTCCAACAATTCCATCGAGGTCGCGAGTGAAAGGCGGAAGTAGGGAGACAGGCCGAAAGCGGCACCCGGCACCACGGCCACCCCGACCTCTTCGAGCAGGTAAATGGCCACATCCCCGTCGCTTTTCAGAACGCGGCCATCCGGACGGGTCTTGCCGATCAGCCCTTCGCAGTTCGGATAGAGATAGAAGGCGCCTTCCGGCTTGTGGCATCGGATGCCGGGCGCCTGGCTGAGCAGTTTCAATGCGCGATCTCTGCGTTCCTGAAAAGCCGCCGACCGCTCGGGGATGAAGTCCTGGGGTCCGTTGAGCGCGGCAACCGCCGCCGCCTGGCTGATCGAGCATGGGCTGCTTGTACTTTGACCCTGAAATTTCATCATCGCCTTGATCAGCGGCTGGGGACCACCGGCGTATCCGATTCGCCAGCCGGTCATGGCGTAAGCCTTGGAAACGCCGTTCACCGTCAAGATCCGGTCGCGCAGGTTCGGTTCGATCTGCATGGCCGTGCAGAACGCGCGTCGATCGAACAGGATATGTTCATAGACGTCGTCCATGATCAGATGGACCTGCGGGTGGCGCAGCAGGACATCGGTGAGGGATTTGAGCTCCTCTCTGCTGTAGGTCACGCCGCTCGGATTGCAGGGTGAGTTGATGAGGAGCCATTTGGTGCGCGGTGTGATCGCAGCGTCGAGCTGCGCCGCCTGCAGTTTAAACCCAAAACGTTCCTCGCAGGCCAGCGTGACCGGCACGCCCTCGGCGATCTTGACCATGTCCGGATAGGAGACCCAATAAGGCGCCGGCAGGATCACCTCGTCGCCCGGGGAAAGTGAGCACATGAAGATATTGAAAAGGATCTGTTTGGCGCCGTTCCCTGCGATAATCTGATCCGGCGTGTACTCCAGGCCATTCTCACGCTTGAATTTGTCGATGATGGCCCGCTTCAATTCGGGGGTGCCGTCTACGTTGGTATAACGGGTATCACCACGCCTCATGGCGGCAATGGCCGCTTCACACACGTGATCGGGTGTCGGGAAATTCGGTTCACCGACGCTCATGCTGATGATATCCTCACCCGCCGCCTTCAACTCCCGTGCACGCTGCGTCGCGGCTTGACTCGGTGACTGCTTGATGCCTTCGATTCGAGGTGCGATCAGTGACATAATTATCTCTCCTGAAAAGTTCTGAATGCAACGGCGCTCCGCCTTCACCGGATGCCGTTTTACAAGTGTAACGAATAGGACCTCTTCATAAAACTTGTCAAGAAATATCTGGCCACCTTGGTCTCTTCCGGGCCGCATGGCCTCACTGAAATTTAACGAGGGAGATCCCCCTTGACAGAAGTCCGTCCTTTCCGGTATGGTTCGCCCGCGTTAGCTCTACCCACTCCTCCCGATACAGAAAGGCGAAGCCATGAAGACTCCCGAGCAAGACGAGAAGTGCAGCCGGATGTACGAAGCCCTCCTGCCGAACATCGCCGACTACGTGACCCGGTACGCCAAGGAGCGGCCGACCGAGACGGCAATCATCGAACACAACACGGGCGACCAGGTGAGTTGGAAGCAGTTCGACACCTCCGTCTCGGCCTTCGCCGCGAAGCTCCTCTCGATAGGCCTCGTCAAAGGGGACATCGTTGCCACGAGCCTGCCGCTTCTGAAGGAGCACGTCTATCTGATCTACGCCTGCTACCGGATCGGGCTGATCATTGCCCCGCTGGACCTGCGCCTGAAGGCCAAGGAGCTCATCGTCTCCATGGAGAAGATGAAGCCGAAGGCCTATTTTTTCCTCGGCAAGACGCCAGTCGCCGATTTCCGCCCCCTCGTCCGGGAGGTGATGGCGGCCTGCCCCTACATCCGCCATTGGGTCCAGTTCCAGAAGGAAGCCGACCTGATCATGGAAGGCGCGGTCGGGATCGCCGATTTCGCCAGGGACATCAAAAAGGTCTACCTGCTCAGCCTGATCCTGGGGCGCGTGAAGAAGGCCCGCCGCCTGGTCGGGAAGCGGGACGCCTGCCTGATCATCTTCACGACCGGCTCCACCGGCTCCCCGAAGCCGGCGCTTCTCTGCCACGAAAACATCCTGATCCAGAACATCGGCCTCTGCGCGGGGTTCGAAATGGAAACCTCCGACCGGATGCTGATCAACCTGCCCCCTTCCCACGTGGGCTGCACCACCGAGCAACTCGGCACGGTCATCTTCGGCGGAGGGGTGGCGATCATCCTCCACATCTTCGACCCCAAGCTCTCCCTCGAGGCGATCGAGAAGCACAAGGCCACCATGCTCGGCCAAATCCCGGCCCTCTTCAACATGGAGTGGCGCCTCCCCGACTACGGGAAATACGACCTCAAGAGCCTCCGCTTCGCCATCTACGGCGGCCAGGCCGTGCCCCGGGAATTTCTCGTGAAGATGAAGGCGATGGCGCCTCGGATCGGAACGGGGCTCGGGCTCACGGAAACGGCCGGCTTCTGCACCTACACGAACGTGAACGCCGACGTGGACGAACTCACGCTGGGGATCGGCTACGACTCCCCCCTCTGCCCGATCTCGATCCGCGATTTCATGAAGGTGGACGGCACCGCCGGGGCGGTCAAGCCCAGGGGCGAGGTCGGCGAGATCTGCTTCGCCGGCCCGCAGATCTTCCTCGGCTACCTGCGCGATCCGGAGAACACGGCCAAGACGATCTCGAAGGACGGCATCTGCTACACGGGGGACGTCGGCTATTACGACGAAAAGGGGCTCCACTTCTCGGGCCGGGCCAAACTGGTCATCAAACCCAAGGGATACCAGGTCTTCCCGGAGGATGTGGAGAGCCATATCTCCGAGAAGCTCAAGGACAAGGCCGGCATGATCGCCATCGTCGGCGTCGAGCACGAGATCTTCAGCGAGGGGATCATCGCCTTCGTGGAGAGCCAGGAGGGGAAGACCATCACCCCCGAGGAGGTGATGGCGGCCTGCAGCGACATATCCGCCTACTCCCGGCCGTCCCACGTGGTGGTCCTCAAGGCCGGCGAGATTCCGCTCAACCGCGTGGCCAAGACCGATTACCTGAACCTCCGGGAGCGCGCCGCGGCCGAGGTCCGGGAGCTCCGCGCCCAGGGGAAGTGGGACCGGGGATAGGGTGAAGGTGCAAAAGGACCCTTTGCGTTTCCCGGAACGGCCGGAAGCCCCGCTCTTCGGACCTATCGTGCTGGGGAGCTTCATCGACAGGCCCAACCGGTTCGTGATCCGGTGCGCCACGGCCGGCGGCGTGGTCGAAGCCTACATGCCGAACCCCGGCCGCATGTGGGAGTTGCTCCTCCCCGGCCGCACCGTTTACCTGGTCGGGAAAGCCGGCGGCCAGGCCGGCCTGGCCCATATGGCGGTCGCCGTCGAACGGGACGGTATCCCGCTCCTCCTGCACACCCACGCGAGCAACGCCGTGGCCGCCGCCCTGATCGCCCGGGGGAGAATCCCCGGCCTGGAAGACGCCGAGATCGTCCGGAGGGAGGTGCAGGCAGGAAAGAGCCGCTTCGATTTTCTCCTCCAGAAAAACGGCCGGCCCTTCTACCTGGAGGTGAAGTCCTGCACCCTCGTGGGCCGGCGGATCGCCATGTTTCCCGACGCGATCACGGCGCGGGGGAAACGGCATCTGGAGGAGTTGGCGGGGTTGAGCCGGAGCGGGACGGCCTGCGGCGTCCTCTTCCTGATCCACTGGCCCCAGGCGCGTTTCTTCCTGCCCGACTACCATACCGATCTGGAATTCGCCCGGACCTTTCTCGCGGTGAGAAACGACCTGTCGATTACGGCTGTCTCCCTGGGGTGGCGGGCGGACCTGAGCCTCGACCCGGAGGTCCGGGCAGCGACAATCCCCTGGGAGCTCATCGAGCAGGAAGCCCGGGATGCAGGAAGCTACCTGATGTTGCTCCACCTTCCCCGGGCAGTGACGATTGCGGTGGGAAGCCTGGGGATGAAAACCTTTGCCGCCGGCCACTACCTGTACGTGGGAACGGCCAGCCGCGGCCTCAGCCGGAGGATGGAGCGTCACCGGAGGAAAGGGACGGCGGTGCACTGGCACATCGACCACCTCAAGGGGTACGCGGACCGCTGCACGCCCATCCCGATCCGCTCCGCTTCGCGGCTGGAGCACGAGTTGGCCGCGGCCGTTGGGAAGATCGCCGACGGGTGCGTGGCTGACTTCGGCTCCTCGGACTGCGACTGCCCGGGCCATCTCTTCCACTTTACGGAGCACCCCCTGAGGCAGCCTTCCTTCATCGACCTCCTCCTCCGTTTCCGCATCGACCGCCTGGAGTCTCTTCTTCCCCTAAAATAGCCTTGATGTGTCCATCCACCGCGCTCCAAGCCTCCCCGCTCCCGAACCCGCCACCGCGCGGCTTCTAGTCGTTAGCCTCATGGGATGGGCAGGAATGAGGAGGAAGATGCCGAAATCAGGCTATAACGGGCTTCACAAAGACGGTTCTTACGGCGGGTGGGGTGATGCAGGGTCAGGAATGGCCCTGCATCTGTCAAAACAGCACTTCCGATATCTTCTCTACACGTGACAGGCCTCTGGCCTGATCAATAACACCGGTACATGAGACTGGTGGATAACACTCAGGGCAACGCTTCCCATCATCATTCCCTTCATCCCGGTGTAACCATGGGTGGCGATCACAATCATATCGATTCCCTTTTCCAGAGCATACTCAATGATGGCCTGAGCAGGCCTGTTTGCTTCCCGGGATTCGGTTTTCACGTTGAAACCCTCGGAAGCGAGCCGTGATTCCACATCCGCAAGATACTCTTGAGATGCGTTGGAAACTTTTTCTCTTATCTTATTGATGTCAAATTGCTTATGTTCATGTTCATCCTCGGAGCTGAGCCAAGGGATATCCACTTTCATTATGTTCAGAATGGTGATTTCACCCACGGAACCATCCTTGGATAGGCTTTTGACATGATTCAACGCGCATTCCGCAAGCTCCGAACCGTCGAGCGGAACCAATACTTTCCTGTACATTTCTATCCTCCTCTCGTTAAATCCGCACCCGATCCCCAGTTAATCCTAGAAACCCGATGTTTTTTGAAATAACGGGATACGTCATTTAAAAAACCCCCGGTGTTATCCGAGGGTTTTTCGTCCAGACCTGTGGGAGGGGGAATCAGTTGCCGAACACCGAACTCCCATAGATGTCCTTGTAGATCGAATCCTGCATGTCCACGCTCCAGACCTTCTTCCACTGATTCTTGGCATCCATCGTATAGATGTCGCTCGCCTTGATGGCTTTCGTCTTGTCGTTCACGGTCCCGTCGATCTTGACCTGCTCATTGATGTGACGGGCCATGATCCCCCTGTCCACGTTGGGAACGTAATAGTACTCTCCCTTGGCTGCGTCGACCAGGAGCACAAACACATTCTCCGCCGCGATCACGGGATCCTCCATCCCGATGGGGCATACTTTCCCCTGCGTCACACAGGCCAACCCCTGAATGGATCCCGTAAGGGATGCCGCGGTCGCCATCATTGGCGCCATCATGAAAACCACTCCGATAATGATTGGTACCCACAATTTCTTCATACTCTTTCCTCCTCCGTTTTAGTTTTTACTCTGGTCAAATTCCCGTTTAAATCGTCCCGTCTTCATCATTTACGTGGTGTAACTATCTCATCTCTGGCAAAGAAGACAATGAGGGTCGGCTGATAACATAACTGTAGTAAAATACTACCATTGGATATTATGAATATTTCTGGAGCAGACCACGCCATTTCATCAGTACTAAAAAGCCCCTAGACGCCTTGGAAGACGCCTAGGGGACGGAGGAGAAGATAGAACCGAAGAACGGGACAAGAACAGGCTCTATCCGGGACTCATGAAAACATCACCGGATTCCGGAGTCAATGGGAGGTGTTATGGTGTTGAATGGGGGGTGGAATAATGAGATTTTTTCTGGTTAGGAGAAGACCGGAAGGGGATTCGTCGTCCACGAGAAGAATCCTTTCCCGGCCTTTGGGGATCTCCTCGACCGCACGCTCGCGCGGAACCTCTTCACTGGGGATCAGAGGCAAGAAGACGGTGAAGGTCGAACCGGCGCCGACCTCGCTCTGGACCGTCACCATGCCTCCATGCCTCTTGGCGATTCCGTAAACCACGGCCAATCCCGGTCTCGCCCCTTCCAGGTCGGCCCTCGTCGTGAAGAACGGGTCGAATATCTTGTCGAGAATCGCCGGTTCGATGCCGCCACCGGTATCGGTTACGTCCAGCCTGGCATAGGCGCCGGGAGAGAGGCCCGGCAGGACGACCGGGGAGTGTTCGGCAACGTCGAGGAGCGACAGGCCGATGCCGAGGACTCCCGACTTCTCGCGCATGGCATGGGCCGCGTTGGTGCAGAGGTTAATGACCACCTGATGGATCTGCGTCGGATTGGCCAGGACGACCAGCGACTGCGACGTGATATTCTGCCGGATGTCGATGGTCGTCGGAATGGCGGCGCGAATCAGCCCTGGCGGCCTCCTTGACGACGTAGCGAATATCGGCCGGCTTCATCTGCACGTCGGATTTCCGGCTGAAAGAGAGGATCTGTTTCACCAGATCGGCCGCCCGTTCGCACGATTTGAGAACCTGCCGCAGATCCCTCTGCCTTCGCCCTTCATCCTTCTCCATCAGGGCCAGTTCCGTAATAGCCGACCATGCCGAAGAGTATGTTGTTGAAATCGTGAGCGATTCCGCAGGACAATGTTCCGATGGCCTCCATCTTCTGGGCCTGGATCAGGTGGGACCCCAGGCGCTTACGATCGGTGATGTCCAGAAGGCTGATGACGAGGTTGCGCTTCCCGTGCTGCGCCTTGAAATCGATGATGTGCGCTTCGCAGGGCCGTTCCAGACGGGGCCAGCGCTGTAGGGCCCCACGACCAGCAGCAGGATCATTCCAACGATATAGAGGATCACAACGAAGCTGACGGTGCGGGCCCTGAAGGAGAGGCTTCTCCTGAAGAAAAGGATCAGCACCCAGGCGTAGAGCCCCGTGTCCATCAGGGCCACGTGCCACAAACTATCCTTGATGGCTTGATGGAGAGCAGGACGCTGGACACTTAAACGATGAAGCCCAGGGACACCGCCACGAACAGGAGGACGAACATGACCCGGTCCTGCCAGAAGCGGAGTCCCGCCTCGGGGGTCAGACCGGGGGGTGTCGTCCACCGATCGATGGCTGATTTGATTCCGGCCAGCTTCATCGCCATCCCACTCCCGGCCCGCCATCGTTCCGGACCGGCTTCTCCATTGCAGCGGGCGCTTTGCGAAGCCGTCCGCTGTTTTACCGCAGAGGCACGGCGATTTGGAGGTTCCGGATGCCGGGGCATGACCGCACCGGAACGGCCCGGTCCGTGCGTTTCGATTCGCTTGCGGACCGCATGGTTATGATGCCTGAGCCAGGGCCGTCAATTCTTCTTTCTGGAAAACCCGGTCGATGTCGAGAAGGATCTTCACCGAGCCGTTGGTTTTTGCCATCCCGAGGATGAAGTCGGTGTCCAGGCGGCTTCCGAAGTTCGGAGTGTCTTCGATTTCGGCGGACTTGATGTTGAGAACCTCCGACACGGAATCTACGACGATTCCCATCGGGATGGTCCGCTCCGCACTCTTGATCTCCACGACGATGATGCAGGTCCGCTCGTTGTAGGCCATCGCGTCGATTCCGAACTTCAGACGGAAGTCCACGACGGGAATCACCTTTCCCCGAAGGTTGATGACACCCTTGACGTAACCCGGCGTCCGGGGGACGGTGGTGATCTGCATCAGGCCGATGATCTCCTTGACCTTCAGGATACCTATGCCATACTCCTCACCGGCCAGGGCGAAGGTGAGATACTTCCCCTCCCGGCCCGCGACGGCCTTGCGCGTCTGGTTGACCACTTCTTCTGATTCCATATTCTTCTCTCTTTCCAATGATGAATGTTGCCTTTTCAGAAATCCTTGAATTTCCCCTCTTCCTTTCTCCTCTCCTTTTAATCATTATTTCCTGTACGGGACTCCGACAGGTTCGATCACTTGACGTCGTATAGGCCCACCATTCTCTTGAAAACGTTCGCGAGCTCGCTCAAATCGCAATCCATCCAGGTGACGTACCGGGGGCGCAACGAATGCACCTTCATCAGGGTCTCATTGTCCCTGTCCGCCAGGATGAAAATCATCTTCACGTCCGCAAGCAGTTCCCGAAGCGAAAGGATCCGTGTGATCTCCTCGCTGTTCGCGGCAACGAGAACCGCCACCCGCACATTGGAAAAGGGTTTGTGAAGCCTCCGGGAAAAATCTTCAAAAGAACGGCAGATCTCATTTTTCTTGTGAGAGAGAGCAGCTTCAAGCAAGGTGCATAAGCGTGATTCCCAGTCGTTGACCGTCGGAATGTAGAAAATCGATGCCATGAGCTTTATCCTGTGCAACAAGGTGTTTCTCGAACTGCCTTCTGGTAGAGCAATTACGGGGCCAACCGGGCTATTTCTATATTTTCACATTAATTACGTGCAGATATGTGACGCCGACTATTTCCCCGGAAGGAACTTTTGTATGGCGGAATCATAATTTTATGGAAAAGCCATCCGCGATGATGGTTTTTCAATAAAGAAGAGGAAGGACGGGGGCGGTCAGACTTTGGTCGATATTCGATGTTTTCTGAGGAGTTCGTACACCCGGGGGAGGCTGAGACCGGAGATCCGGCAGGCCTGTTCCATATCGCCCGCGGTCGTCTTCATGAGATCCGCAAGATACTGCTTCTCCGCCTTCTCGTAGACCGATACCCGCAACTCCTTGAGCGTGGGAAGGGTCCGGGGCGAAAGGGGATCGGCGTCATTGCCGTTCGGAAGCGTGTTGCCCGCCTTGGGTCGCACGAGATCGATGCGAATCTCGCCGGGAAGATGGCGGCGAAACAGGGTGGCCACCGAGGAGGAGGCGGCCACGGACCTCTCGATCGCATTGACCAGCTCGCGAACATTTCCCGGCCAGGGGTATGAGAGCAGTGCTTCGACAAAATCGGGAGAAAAGGTTTTCGACTCCAGACGGCTTCGCCGGCAGATCTTTTCCATGTGATAGAGGGCGATGGGAACGATGTCCTCTTTGTGCTCCCGCAAAGGGGGAAGGGCTATCGTCAGGGCACGAAGCCGGTAGAGAAGATCCTCCCGAAACAGCCCCGCCTGAACCGCACTCTGCAGGTCGCGGTTGGTGGCTGCGATCAATCTGAAATTGCTTTCCATCTCGCTCCGGCCGCCCAGAGGCCGGAAACGGCGCTCCTGGAGCACCCGGAGAAAGACCTTCTGGACGGGAAGGGGAAGTTCGGCGATCTCGTCCAGGAAGAGCGTTCCGCCGTCTGCCTGTTTGATGAGCCCCTCCCGGCTCTGTACCGCGCCGGTGAACGCCCCTTTTTCATACCCGAAAAGGATGCTCTCGATCAGGGTGCCCTGGAGTGCCGCACAATCGACCACCACGAAACTTCCGCCTGCGCGGCCGCTGTTATCGTGAACGGCCTTGGCGAAGAGTTCCTTCCCCGTGCCGGTTTCACCGGTCACGAGGACATTCACGTCCGTCGAGGCCGCCTCGGAAAGCGAATCGAAGGAGTCCCTCATCCTGGGGCTGCTCCCGATGATGGCGTCCAATTTCAGCGCAGCTGAGGATTTTCTCGCCTTCCTTTCTTCCCGGTACTGGAGGGCGCGCATCAGGTGAAGTTTGATGACGCTCAGCGGAAAAGGCTTCCGGATATAGTCCCATGCGCCGCTCCCGATGGCCAGTTCCGCCCCGTTGGGAATTCCGCCGCCCGTAAGAATGATGATCTCCGGATGGGAAGAACCGGCTCGGAGGTTCGATATGGAGTCGAGTCCGTTTCCGTCGGGAAGAATCACGTCCAGAAAGACGACGTCGAAGGCCTCCGCCGCGGCAATCCTCAGCCCCTCAAGAATCGTGTGGGCACAAACGATCTCCGTCCCGCCGTCGGTCATCGCTTCGGCCAGGCCGCGGCAGAATGGTTCGTCGTCATCGATGATCAGTACGCGATTCATGGACTCTCGATTCGCCCGACCCGTGTCGTTCAACGGGCGCCTTCTGCCGTTTCTCCGTCCCCCGCGGCCGGGAAGTAGAGCGTGAATCTCGTGCCCTCCCCGACGCGGCTCCGGACCTCAACGTAACCGTGGTGCCCTTTCACGATTTCCCGGACAACGGTCAATCCCAGTCCGGTTCCACCCCTCCCCACGGTCTTCTTCGTGTAGAAAGGTTCGAAGATCTTCTTCACATCCCCGGGAGTGATACCCATCCCCGTATCGCGTACCGCCAGTACGACATAATCCCCTTCTTCTACGGTGTCATAACCGCTGACCGGTTCGACAAGCTGCCGTTTCTGCGTCGCGATGGTCACCTCTCCCCGTGCGGGAATCGCCTCCAGGGCATTGGACACGAGGTTCATCACGCATTTTTCCAGGAGTGACGGGATGCCCGGCATATCCAGCTGCTCCCCGCCGGACTCTGTCCTGAAGGTCACCCCGGGGTGAAGAGCCCGCAGGTTCTCGAACTCGGGGGCTTTCAGACAGGCGGAGATCACATCGTCCAGGTTCACCGTGCGCGAAGTGGGGAGTTCTCTTCCGGAGAGCGCCAGGAGGTCGCGAATGATCGCAGCGGCCTGCTCTATGGAAGTGGAGATCTGGGTCGCATAGGGCCTGAGGGGATCATCTTCTGCCATCTTTCCCTGAAGCAGTTCCGAGTAGAGGCAGGCAACGCCGAGGACATTGTTCAGATCATGGGCCACACCGCCGGTCAACCGGCCGAGGGCCTCCATCTTCTCCGCACGATGCAGCCGCTCCCGAGACGCCTTCCGCCCTGCCCGTTCCTGCGGGCGCTCCGCGACATCCCGTGAAAGCCCGAAGATCATCGGGGCACGGCTTTTCCTGTCCTCCCGGAATGCCTCTCCGGCGCGTACGGGACCAGCCATTTCTCCAACGTCATCTCCCAAATTGAAACCTCCTCGGATAGAAAAGGTATGCGCATGAATGCCAAAGCAGGATTGATGCCAAGGAGAAGAAACCATTTTCACCCCGACAATAACGTAAGAAATCACATCATTTAGAATAGTTGCAATGATGACCGGCGAAAGCAGACCCTGAGAAGACCCTGTTTTCGGAAAGATCTCGTTGTCAAAGTCCTGACGCGTGCCGTCAATCGGGCATCGGGCCAATGCCGACAACAAAGTCGGGCTTTGCAGAAACGATCCGATGGTGTATCTGTCGATCATCGGTCCGAAGAAGAAACCCGCCTTGCGGGAGGGAGGAACTCGACAGCCATGGAAGGGTATCGCTTGATCGACTTGAGTCTGCCGCTCCAGGACGGCGGCGGTTTTACCAAACCGGCCCGGATCAGGT
>JAJFTY010000076.1 GCA_021372695.1 Deltaproteobacteria bacterium | reverse complement strand
TTGATGCCGGTCTGCTTTTCGAAATCGGCGGTCAGTTCCTTCGTCGCCTGGAGGAAGTTTGCCGCAACGGCGATCCGGAGCCCTTCCGCAGCCGCAACGCCGGAGGGTTGCCACAGGAGCCCCGCCAGAACGAGGACGAGGGAGACGACCCCTCGAAGCACGCGGGCGCACATGATGGAACGATGATGAGGTTTGTCGGTGACCGTTTTGCGATGCATGATCTGCTCCTTTCTGATCTCGAAGTTTCGCAAACATATGCTATGTTTAGCATATCATTGAACACAACTTTACCCATCCTGCATCCGGCAACAGGTTATCCGTCGCTCGGGATGGCGTCGGCAGTTGGACCCCGTCCGGGCTGAAGGCGGTTCTGATTCCGTTCAGAGTGAAGGCGGTCTTGTCCATGGGCAACTCCTTAGAGTGGATGAAGGTGACATATGTTATTTATGACATAATAAACTTTGTCCCAATACACCGGCGAAAGACTCTAAGTCAACATGAATTTGACTCGTCGCCTTGAAAAAGAGCAATGGTCGGGAAAACGGCGCCCGTTCCTGGTGCGGGCAGCTTATGTCAAAAATGACATAAGTCATTGAAAAGACGAAAAATCTTGACAGTAAAAGGGGGAATGGATATAGCTGACGCCGTTGAGGGTCTTTGAAAATATCACTGACCGCCCTTCCCCTTTTCCTCTTCCCCCTTGGGAAGGACGGAATTGCCCCACCCCGAGAATCATTCTCCCATCCAATTTCGAGCAGCGTTCCCACGAAGGCGGGCAATGGTTTGGCCAAGAAGCGGTTCCGCCTCCCCGCGTTGGAAAGGAGAAGGGTGAATCCTGTGCCATCGGATTCGTTTCGCTAACCCCCGAGAAAGGAGTACGTCTTTATGGATGTCACCAGAAGAGGTTTCCTGAAGATCTCAGGAGCAGCGCTGGCGGCGAGCGGCATCGGCATCAGCCTCAAGCCCGTATCGGCCTATGCGCAGCCGCTGAAGATCCAGTACGCCAAGGAGACGACCACCGTCTGCCCTTACTGCTCCGTGGGATGCAGCATCATCGTCTCCACCCGGAACGGCAAGGTCGTCAACACCGAAGGCGACCCGGACAGCCCCATCAACCGCGGCACCCTCTGCACCAAAGGCGGTTCGATCTACCAGATGGCGGTAAACGCGAACCGTCTGGGAAAGCCCCTCTACCGGGCTCCCTTCGCCACCGAGTGGAAAGAGGTCACCTGGGAGTGGGCGCTCGACAAGATCGCCGAAAACGTCAAAAAGAGCCGCGACAAGAGCTTCAAGGTCAAGAACGCCAAGGGCGAAGTGGTCAACCGGACCGAGGGAATCGCCTCGGTCGGCTCGGCCGCCATGGACAACGAGGAGTGCTTCCTCTATCAGAAGTTCCTGCGGGGGTTGGGTCTGGTGTACATCGAGCACCAGGCCCGGATCTGACACAGCGCTACCGTAGCGGCTCTGGCAGAGTCGTTTGGACGCGGCGCGATGACGAACCACTGGAACGATTTCCAGAACAGCGATGTGATCCTGATCATGGGGAGCAACCCCGCCTCGAACCACCCGATCTCCTTCAAGTGGATCACCCGGGCGATGGAGAAAGGGGCGAAGCTCGTCTGCGTCGATCCCCGCTTCACCCAGTCGGCGGCGAAGGCCCACCTCTACGCCCCGCTCCGGTCGGGGACGGATATCGCCTTCCTGGGCGGGATGATCAAATACATCCTCGACAACAACCTGATCCAGAAAGAGTACGTCGTCAACTACACGAACGCCTCGTTCCTGGTGAATCCGGCTTTCAAACTGCCGGGCGACAACAAGGGGGTCTTCTCGGGACTGACGGACGGCAAGTACGACAAGTCGACCTGGACCTACCAGACCGATGCCGCGGGGGTGATCAGGAAGGACCCCTCCCTCGCGAACCCCCAGTGCGTCTTCCAGCTCCTCAAAAAGCATTATTCCCGCTACACGCCGGAGATGGTCGTCAAGATCACCGGGACCCCCAAGGACAAGCTCCTGGAGGTCTACAAGGCATACGCAGCGACCTGCAAACCTGACAAGGCCGGGAACATCCTCTACGCCATGGGATGGACCCAGCACACCGTGGGGGTCCAGAACATCCGGGCGATGAGCATGATCCAACTTCTGTTGGGGAACATGGGGATCGCCGGCGGCGGCGTCCAGGCCCTCCGCGGGGAGTCGAACGTCCAGGGGTCGACCGATTACGGCCTCCTCTACCATATCCTCCCGGGCTACATCGCGACCCCGACCGGTTCGCTTTCGACGCTCAAGGCCTACAACGAGAAGTACACGACCAAGACCAAGGAGGAGAAGAGCCTCAACTGGATGAAGAACCTGCCGAAGTACTCGGCAAGCTACCTCCGGTCGGTCTACGGGATGAACGCCACGCTGGACGAGGCGTACAACTATCTGCCCAAGGGGGACGACGGGGCGAATTACTCGTGGCTCGTCCTCTTCGACGAGATGTTCAAGGGGAAGTTCACGGGCTTTTTCGCCTGGGGGATGAACCCCGCGTGCAGCGGCGCCCATTCGAACAAGGTGCGCCAGGCCCTGGCCAAAGTTGACTGGATGGTGAACGTCAACCTCTTCGACAACGAGACCGGCTCCTTCTGGCACGGCCCCGGCGTGGATCCGAAGAAGATCAAGACCGAGGTCTTCATGCTGCCCTGCGCCTCCTCGGTCGAGAAGGAGGGGAGCATCACCAACAGCGGCCGGCTGATGCAGTGGCGCTACAAGGCCGTCAACCCCGTGGGCGACTCCATGCCCGACGCGGAGATCATGACGGAGCTCTACTACAAGATCAAGGAGCTCTACGAAAAGGACGGCGGCCCCGTCAAGGAGGCGATCACGAAGCTCACCTGGAACTACGGCCCCAAACGGGCCGACGGGACGATCCGCTTCGTCGATGCGAGCGCCGTGGCCCGGGAGATCAACGGCTTCTTCATGGAAGACGCCAAGGTCGAGGATCCCACGGCCAAAGGGGTGTTCCGTGAATTCAAGAAGGGCGACCCGGTGCCCGCCTTTGCCTGGCTCCAGGACGACGGCACCACCTCGTCGGGCTGCTGGGTCTACTGCGGCTCCTATGTCGCGGCAAACCTCGCGGCCCGCCGCGGGACGAAAGACCCGACCGGCATCGGCATGTACCCCGAATGGGCGTGGTCCTGGCCGGTCAACCGGAGGATCATCTACAACGGCGCCTCCGTGGATCTGTCCGGGAAGCCCTGGGATCCCAAACGTCCGGTCATCCTCTGGGACGGCGCCAAATGGACGGGCGACGTTCCCGACGGCGTCGGGAACCCCGGCTCCGGCCGGCCTCCCTTCATCATGAAGCCCGATGGCGTGGGGAGCCTCTTCGGGCCGGGGCTCGCGGACGGCCCCTTCCCCGAGCACTACGAGCCGCTCGAGTGCCCGATCGAAAAGAACCCGCTCTCCCCCCAGAAGAGCAACCCGGTCGTCCGGCACTTCGAGAAGCAGGGGGTGGGCTCAGAGCTCGACCTGATCGCGAGCTGCGACCCCCGCTTCCCGTTCGTCTGCTCCACCTACCGGGTGAGCGAACACTGGCAGACCGGGGTGCTGACCCGGTGGTGCCCGTGGCTCGTCGAGATGCAGCCCGGGATGTTCGTGGAGATGAGCAAGGAGCTCGCCAAGGAGCGGAATATCCAGAACGGCGAGATGGTGATCGTGAAATCCGCCCGCGGAGAGCTCGAGGCGACCGCGATCGTGACGTCCCGCTTCAAGCCGTTCGACATCGACGGGACCACGATCCACCAGGTGGGCATTCCCTGGCATTTCGGCTGGATCACCTCCGTCGACCGGAAATACGGCCCGACCGACAAGAAACCTGAAATCTTCACCACCGGGGATTCGGCGAACCTGCTGACCCCGACCATCGGTGACGCCAACACCATGATCCCGGAGAGCAAAGCCTTCATGGTGAATGTGGTCAAGAAGGGGGTGAAATAGATGGCCGAGAAAGTAAAACTCATCGATTTGTCGAAATGCACCGGCTGCCGCGGCTGCCAGTTGGCCTGCAAGCAGTGGAACAATCGGCCTGCAAAACAGACCAAGGCCATGGGCACCTATCAGAACCCGCCGGATCTTCAGTGGCATACCTGGACCCTGATCCGCTTCCAGGAGTTGGAGACGAAGGAAGGGGTCAAATGGCTCTTCAGGAAGGACGGCTGCATGCACTGCACCGACGCGGCATGCGTGAAGGTCTGCCCCAGCGGCGCCCTCTACCACAGCGAGCTGGGGACCGTGGGCATCACAAACGAGAGATGCATCGGCTGCAAGGAGTGCGTCTCGGCCTGCCCCTTCGAGATTCCCCGCTACAACCCCGAGACCGATAATGTCGCCAAGTGCGATCTCTGCCTCACCCGGATCCGGGCCGATCTCCTGCCCGGTTGCGTCAAGGCCTGTCCGACCGGGGCGCTGACCTTCGGGGACAAGGATGACATGATCAAGAGGGCCTACGCCCGGGTGAAGGA
>JAJFTY010000069.1 GCA_021372695.1 Deltaproteobacteria bacterium | reverse complement strand
GCCTGCACCCTCTGGATCGTCTTCGGCTACCAGCGGGAGATGATCCGGCGCGATTTCACGGTTCCGATCGAGTACCGGAACGTTCCGGCGGAGTGGATCCTGGAGGATCCCAAGCCCACCGAGGCAAAGGTCATGCTCATGGGACATGCCCAGGCTTTCCAGCTTCTGCACCAGGAAGAGCTTAAGATATCGGTGGACCTGGCGGAGCTTCAGCCCGGCAAGCAGGAGATCGGCCTCACCGGCAGCATGGTGAAGGTCCCATCCAACCTCTCGATCACCGGCATCAGTCCGGAGCGGATCACGATCACCACCTCCCGGCTCATCTCCATGACCGTCCCCATCGAGGTTCTGACAGAGAATGCCGCCCCGCAGGGTCTTGCCGTTGAGAAAATCACCGCCACCCCCGCCGAGGTCCGGATCCTCATCCCCCCTCGTCTCCGCGGCAAACGGGTACGCATCATGACCGAACCGGTCGACTTGGCGCAGTTGGACGTCCAGAAAGCCTTCACCGTTTCTCTGAGGTATCCGGCGGAGATCCAGTTCGCCGGAGGAAGAACGCCGATCGTCCGGGTCGTCGTCAAGACGCGGCAGGAGCCTTCTCTGCCGCGTCGCTGACCCGCAGTGAAACGGCTCTCCCCGACCTCAGGCTGTTCAAAAATGCTCAGATGCAAGGCGCGCAATGGTTCGACAGGCTCACCATGACACAGGCCTTTAGCCTGCCCTGAGCTTGCCGAAGGGAGCGCTGAGGGTTGCAGCGGAACGCAGCATATGGGCGTTTTGCAACAGCCTGAATCAGCGGAAGGTCTCTTTCCGGATCCCGTACCGACGCATGAGTTTGTTGATCTGCCGGGCAGTGACCCCGGCCGCTTCCGCGGTCCGGTTGATCCTGCCGCGATTGCGGGCAAGAACTTCCCGGAGGTAGTTCTTCTCAGCCTCGGCAGCGGCCCGCGTGCGCACCTCGGAGAGCGTCAGGCCAGCTCCCGACGGGATGGGCACCACCGCCGGCTCACCGGCAAAGAGCTCCGCCGGAAAGCTCCCCGGTGTCAGGATCGACGAGGTCTCCAGGATACAGGCCCGCTCGATGAGGTTTTCCAGTTCACGGATGTTGCCCGGCCAGGGATAACCCTGAAACGCCTCCATCACCCGCGGGTGGACATAGTGGATCCCCCGGTGATTGAAGCGGTTCATCTGCCGTAGGAAGATCTCCGTGAGTTGCGGGATGTCCTCCCGGCGTTCCCGAAGCGGCGGAATCTCGATCGGAAACACATTCAGACGGTAGTAGAGATCCTTCCGGAAGAGGCCCCTCTCCACCATCTGCCCCAGGTCCATGTTGGAGGCCGCGATGATCCTCGCGTCCGTCTCGATGAGGGTCTCCCCGCCGACCCGCTGGAAAGTACACTCCTGCAAGACCTGGAGGAGCTTGATCTGCGCGGAAGGGGTGATCGTGGCGATTTCGTCGAGAAAGATGGTGCCGCCGTGGGCCAGTTCGAACTTCCCCAGTTTCCGGCGAACGGCGCCCGTAAAGGCCCCCTTCTCATGGCCGAAGAGTTCACTTTCGAGAAGCGTGTCGGGAATCGCACCGCAGTGGATTCCGATGAACTGCACCGCCCGGCGGTTGCTGTGCCGGTGGATCAGCTTGGCCAGAATCCCCTTCCCCGTCCCCGTCTCACCGGTCAGGAGGACACTGCTCTTGGTGGGGGCAACAAGACGCACCTTGTCGAATACGGCCCGCATGGCAGGATTGCGGGTCTGAACGACCTCCAGGGAGTCGGACTGCCAGAAACGGTCCCGCAGGTAGTCGAGCTCCGACTGCGCCCTGATCCCCTCGCGAAGACTCTCGGTCACATACCGGACCTCATCGGCATTCAGGGGATAGGTCACATAATTGGCGGCACCCGCCTTGACTGCATCGACCGCCTCGCCGGCCCTCTCCTGAGGTGATATGACGATCATCTCAACCGAGGGGAAAGCCTGCCGGATCACGCGGACGGCCGAACCAGGATCGCCTGGGATCTCTCCGACCTCCTCGAGGAGGTCGAGATCGATGAAGGCGAATTCATAGCGCCGTTTCCGCAGGGACTCAAGACACTCCCGGGCGGTGACCGCCGCGTCCACGTGGAAGGGGCGGCGGAGGGCGGCACGGATCACCTCCGTCACGGCCCGCTCCGAAGCGACGGCAAGGATGTATCTCAATGAAACCTCCGGGAAGAGGAATGAGAATCTGGCAGATACGTCCGCAAATTCCCAGATTTTTGTCAAGAGAAAATCTCATCCGCTGCCCTCTTCCCGGCGGACTTTTCCGTTGTTTTTCCGGGGGTGATCGGCTACATTAGCCCCACATCGCACCGATACGGCACCATCCCGTAAGTTCCGTTCAAACCCCGGAGGAAAAGGGAAATGCCCGGAGCCACAAAAAAGAGATCCGCCAAGGCCGGACTCCCGCCCGGTGCACTGGTCCACATCGGCGAGCGGCATGCGGAAAAGGCGAAGATCACCCTCTGCCAGTATGACGGGGCTCAACTCCAGGAAAAGGAGCTGGCCTCGCTCGAAGGACTGAAGCCGCCCCCGGACCGCAAGGGCGTCACCTGGCTTCACATCGACGGTCTCCATGACGTCCACCTTCTTGAACGCATGGGAGCCGTCTTCGGCCTCCACCCCCTGACCATCGAGGATATCCTCAACACCGACCAGCGACCGAAGATGGAGGACCACGGCGATTACCTCTACATCGTTCTCAAGCACTTCCATAAGGGTGAAGAGGCCCACCTGATCCCCGAGCAGGTGAGCATCATTCTTGGCCACAACTATTTGATCTCACTGCAGGAAAAGGAAGGGAAACTCGTGAACCCCATTCACGAGCGGCTTCACAACGAAGGTTGCCGCCTTCGCATTCTCGGCGCGGATGCCCTCGCCCACGCGCTCCTCGACGGAATCGTGGACCGCTATTTCGCCATTCTCGACCATCTGGGCGAGGAGGTCGAGGCTATCGAAGAGACGCTGATGGGGAGCCCCTCCCGGGAAACCCTCCGCGCCATCCAGACCCTGAAAAGAGAGATGATCCTGCTGCGCAAGGCGGTCTGGCCCCTCCGGGAGGTCGTAGGGAACCTGAGCCGCTCCGACTCCCCACTCATCGCGAAGCTCTCCGTGCTCTACTTTCGCGACATCTACGACCACACCATCCAGGTGATCGACACGATCGAAACCTACCGGGACATGCTCTCCGGGATGCTCGACATCTATCTCTCCGCCGTCAGCAACCGGATGAACGAGGTGATGTAGGTCCTGACCGTCATAGCGACAATCTTCATGCCGCTCACATTTCTCGCGGGCGTCTACGGGATGAACTTCAAATACATGCCCGAACTCGAATGGCCGTGGGGATATTTCGCCCTCTGGGGCGTGATGGTCGCCGTCGCCGTAGTCATGATGATCTTCTTCAAGAAGAAGAGATGGCTGTGAACCTCGAAGGGTCACAACCTCTGGTCAGCCCGGGAATCCTTCCCGGGCGCGCGATCGTCGATGATCTCGTCTCAAACCGTAGCCGGGAGGTCCAGCGAATGAAGGTCTATGAAGGCACGATCATTTCATGCGATCGGGAAGATCATATTTACTCCCACCTGATTGAGGACCGCGGACGGATCCTGCATGTCGGACATGAACTTCCCGAGGCATATCGGGGTGCGCCCCGAGAGGCGCTCGGCACCCGGGCCCTGCTGCCCTCTTTCGGGGACACACACCTGCACTTCGCATCCCATGCCCTCTTCAGCGCCGGCCTTGACGTGCGCTCCGCCCGGAGCCTTCCCGAAATGTCCGATCGCATCCGGAAATTCGCGCAGGAGAACCGCGACGCGATCATCATGGGGTTCGGGGCTTCGACCCACTCCGTTCAGGAAAAGAGGCTGATCTCCCGCAAGGAGCTCGACCGGGCCTGCCCGGACCGGGCGGTCTTCATCGTCAAATATGACGGCCACGCCTGTATCGTGAATGGCAAAATGATCGACCTGCTGCCGCGGAGATTGAAAGCGCTGCGCGGCTGGCATGAAGAGACTGGGGAGATGAACCAGGAGGCCTTTTTTGCGGTGACCGACTTCGTCACCAAAAAGGTTTCCCTCCCGCGGACGATCCGGAACATGCTCCGGGCCGTGGACGCGATGGCCGGAAAAGGGTTCGGGATGATGCATACCGTCTCCGGCGTGGGGTTCCCCCTCGACCTGGACGTCACGATGGAGACGATTCTGGGAAGAGGGCTCGACAGCGGTTTCCAGAGCCGCCTCTTCTTTCAGACCATGGATCTGGCGAAGGTGAAGAAGCGGAAACTGCCGCGGGTCGGGGGTTGCTTCGCCACGGCCCTGGACGGATGCTTCGGCAGCGAGGATGCGGCGCTGCGGCAGCCGTATTCGAACAACCCCCAGAACCGTGGCGTCCTCTTTTACAGCGATGAGACCGTAATCGATTTTGTCAAACGGGCAAACCGCGCAGGGCTCCAGATCGAGATGCACGCGATCGGCGACGCGGCCTTCGAACAGGCCGTCTTGGCCATCGAGACGGCCCTGAAGGACTTCCCCCGGCAGGACCATCGCCACGGCATCATCCACGCCTGTCTGCCCACGGAGGAGGGGCTGGAAACGTGCGCCCGCCTGGGCGTCCAGATCCCGCTCCAACCTGCTTTTCTTTACTGGGACCTGGAGCCGGCCGAGTTCGTGCAGAGCCTCCTCGGGAAGCGGGCCGAGGGTATCCTGCCGCTCCGGAAGATGACCGACATGGGGATCATGCTGAGCGGCGGCTCCGACGCCCCCTGCACGCTACCCGATCCGATCGCCGGCATCCATGCCGCCTGCAACCACCCCGTTCCCGGGCAGTCTCTCACGATCCCGGAAGCCCTGAAACTGTTCACCTGGAATGCGGCCTGGACTGCCTTCGATGAGCGGGAACGCGGCTCGCTGGAAGTGGGGAAGATCGCCGACATGGTTATCCTGAATCGGAATCCGCTGACCATGAAACCGGGCGACCTTCTGGGACTGAAGGTTGAAAACCTTCTCCTGAAGGGTGAGCCTTACAGAGGCGGCCAGGGGATGGCGAGCCTGCTCTTCAGAGGGCTCCGGTCGGGCGGAAAGATATAAATCACAGATAACAATTCAATTATACTCATCATATTTTTTCTGAATTTTTTTCTTGACAAAACCGACCGACAAAGAAATAATTCCTTCACCAAACTACATTTGTGAAGGAAATATTTCATGCCGATCAACGCCCTCCTCGCGGACAAAAGGATCGAATTGACCGATGCCCAGAAACGGGCGGCGCAATACATCATGGACCATTACGAGGAGTCGATCTTCCTGACAGCCTCCAAACTGGCCAGGAAGGCGGCGGTCAGCGAGGCGACCATCGTGCGTCTGGCACAGGTCCTGGGATTCGACGGCTATCCCAAATTGCAGGAGATGCTCCGGACCCAACTCCAGGATCGCCTCACCACGGTGACCCGCCTCGAGGAGACGGTCAAACACAACCGGACGGACGGCGACAACCTCAGCAGGATTATGCAGGAAGATATCCGGAACCTCTCCGAAACCCTTCGGGACATCCCTCTGGAGACCTTTCACCAGGCGGTCACCGACATGAAGAACGCCAAACGCATCTTCGTTGTCGGGCTCCGCGGGGCGCACGGCGCATCCGTCGTTCTGACCCTCTATCTCCGTTTCCTGGGCAAGCAGGCGACGCCGGTGATCCCCGGTTATGGGGATGTCTGGAATACTCTGGACGGCGTCTGCGCCGACGATCTCGCCATCGGGATCAGCCTCCCCCGATACACCAAGCTCACCATCGACATTCTGGAGTATGTCCACGAAAACGGGGCCCGGGTCGGCGCCATCACCGATTCCCTCGTTTCCCCCCTTGCCCGCAACGCGGACTGGGTCCTCCCGGTCCACTCCCGGCTCGATTCTTTCATCGAATCCTTCACTGCGGTCATCAGCCTGATCAATGCCCTTCTGACGGAACTGAGCGTGCAGAACCCGGAGGAGACCATGAAGGCCTTGAAGGAGCGAGAGCTCCTCTGGCAGAAGAAAGAGATATACGTCCTCCCCTACGCCGATTATAAAAAAGTCCGCAAGAAAAGAATAACACCTGCCCGTTGACGCTGATATCTCTCGCATTCGACGGGCGAGCAGTCCATCTACAGAGCCATGGGGATTCGTATCCCCTGAAGACCCAACATCATGAAAAAGGAGGATGTCATGGAGTCGTTGAACCGTCTGTTCAACCCCGCCTCTGTTGCCGTGATCGGGGCCTCCGAGGTTCCGGGCAAGGCAGCCGAACGGCGGACGAGGAGCCTCATCCAGGGGGGATACGCGGGCAAAATCTTCCTCATCAACCCCAAGCGGGACACCCTGTTCGGGAGAAAAGCCTACCCCTCGATCCTCGACATCGGGGAGGAGGTGGATCTCGTGATGGTCGTCGTCGCCCCGAAGCTCATTCCACAAGCCGTGGCCGACAGCGTGAAGATGCATGCGAAGGGAGTCGTGATCATCACGGCGGGCCTCGGGGAAACCGGAGAGGAAGGGAAGCGGATCGAAGCCGAAATCCTCCGCACGGCAACGGCCGGCGGCGCAAAGATCATCGGACCGAACTGTTCCGGCCTCTTCAGCGCCTCGGGCGGGATGAACCTGCTGGGCGTCCCGCCGATCAAGAAAGGGCCACTGGCTGTCATTGCCCAGAGCGGGAACATCATCGACTCGATCACCCACTATGCAGAGATGCGCGGCGTAGGACTGAGCCACATCATCTCCGCCGGTAACGCCATCGGAGTGAAGTTCCACGAGTACATCGACTACCTGGGACAGGACAAAGGGACCAGAGCGATCCTGGTCTACATGGAGGGGATCAAGGACGGGGGCGAGATCGTCCGCGTGGCGCGGGAGGTTTCGAAGATCAAACCGGTCGTGATCCTCAAGGTGGGACGGAGCAAGGCAGGCGCCAGAGCCGCCGCGTCCCATACCGGGTCGCTGGCCGCCGATGACGCTGTCGTGGACGCCGCCTTCCGGCAGGCGGGGATCGTCCGCGTCACCAACGTCGATGAGATGTTCGACGTCGCCATGTCTTTCGCCAACATGCCCCTGCCCAAGGGAAACAGGGTCGCCATCGTTTCGGAGGGCGGCGGGGACAACTCCGTCGCCGCCGACAATGCCGAACATTTCGGACTGGAGGTTCCGGTCCTGCCCCAGGCGACCCAGGAGAGGATCCGCCCGTTCCTGCTCGCCGGCATGCCGGCGTCGAACCCGATCGACTACGGCGGAACCGCCGAGGAGAATCCCGACATGATCAATAAGGTCGTGGAGGTGCTCATGGCAGAACCGGGGATCGATTCGATCTATGTCACAGGGTTCTTCGGAGGGTTCAAGGAGATCATCGCGCCGCACGTCGGTGAACTGGAGGAAAAGACCTCGCGAGAGCTGGCCCGCCTGATGAGACAATACAAAAAGCCGATCGCCGTTCACAGCTCCTTTGCCCAGGCCCCCTTCCCTTCCATGAAGATTCTCTCTGAAAACGGCGTCCTGCTGACCCCCTCCTCGGAGCGGGCCGCCCGGTGCCTAGCCTACATGGCCAAATTTGCCGCCCGGCGCGAAGAATTGAATCGCGCCAGGTCTCTGGGGTCCCTTCCGGCGGACGTTGAAAAGGCGCGGACCCTGATCTCCGCGGTCAAGAGGGTCGGCCGGAAGAACCTCCTGGAGACGGAAGCGTGGGAGCTTCTCACCTGCTACGGCGTCACCCTTCCGCCGGCCAGGCTGGCAAAGACCGGAGATGATGCCGCCGCCGCTGCCGCCGCCATCGGCTTCCCCGTCGCCCTGAAAATCGTCTCCCCCGAGATCATCCACAAGTCGGACGCGGGCGGAATCCTGCTGAACCTCGCCGACGCGAATGCGGTCCGCGAAGGATTCGCGAAGGTCGTCGCGAACGCCTCCCGGGTCAGCGACCCGGGAAAGGTCCAGGGCGCTCTGGTCGCGCCGATGGCGGCCAAAGGTCAGGAGTGCATCGTCGGCATGGTCCGGAATCCCCAGTTCGGACCGGTCCTCATGTTCGGCCTTGGCGGAATCTTCGTCGAGGTATTGAAGGACGTCTCTTTCCGCGTCACCCCGCCATCCGATCTGGATCTCGAAGAGATGATCCTTGAGATCAAGGGGTACCCCCTTCTTGGCGGCGTCCGCGGGCAGAAGTCGAAGGATACTGGGATCCTGAAGGACCTACTGCGGAGGATTGCGCAGTTGGCGGCCGACCATCCGGAGATCCGGGAGGTGGACATCAATCCGATCATCGTGCACGAACAGGGGGCGTCCGTCGTCGACGCCCGCATCATCATCGACTGAGGGAGGATCGCCATGACTTTTGAATGCATCATCTATGAGAAGAAGGAGGGAGTCGCCGTCATCACCCTGAACCGGCCTCAGGTTTTGAACGCCATGAACAAGCGGCTCTGGCTCGACATCGAGCAGGGTCTCGCCGACGCACGCGAGGATGACAGCATCCGGGTTCTCATCTTCACCGGTACGGGAAGGGCCTTTTCCACCGGTGCGGACCTCAAGGACTCCAAGGGACGGTCGCTCCAGGCCTACCGGGACTACCTGGTCCATCTCCAGGAGATCTCCCGCCAGATCATCCGTTATCCGAAGCCGACCATCGCCGCCGTGAACGGCTTCGCCCTGGGAAGCGGCTATGAACTTGCCCTTGCCTGCGACATCCGGATCGCCGCGGAAGGGGCGAAATTCGGCTCCCCCGAGGCGCGAGTCTCTTCCTCCGTGACCGGCGGTGCGATGCGCCTTGTCCAGGATCTGGTCGGCCCCGGCAAAGCACGGGAACTCCTGTTCACCTGCGACTACATCGACGGGAAAGAAGCGGAACGGATCGGCCTGGTCAACAAGGCTGTTGCTGCGGAGCAATTGATGGAAGAGGCTATGGCCATGGCGAAGAAGATCGCCGCCAACTCCCTCTTTTCCATCAACCTGATCAAGAAGGGTCTCAACATGGCCTCGGAGGTGAGCCTGGAGGCCCTGATGGACTACGAGGTCGAGGCCTGTCTGGCGACGGTGTCGGCGCCGGAGCGTGTGGAGAAACTTGAGGAGTTTGCCGATCGAAAAAAGTGAAGATGAACGTCGAACGGACATCCCCGGGGATGTCGAAAGCGCTTTCAGAAAGGAGGGATGGAAAGAGGGGGGAACAGGCATCGGGCCGTTTTGTTTTCAACAGAAGATCATGCAGGAGGGAATCATGAAACAAAAACGTCTCATCATATCGTTGGTCCTTTGTGCGGCGCTTTTTTTCGCCGCGGATGGAAACGCCGCAAAGGCAAATTTTCTCTTTGCAACCGGGGGCGTCTCCGGCACATTCTACCCCCTTGGGGGCGCCATTGCCCAGGTCTGGAACAAAAAGATTCCGGATCTCAACGTCACGGTACAGGCCACGGGCGCGTCCGTGGAAAACATCCGTCTTCTAGGGAACAAGGGCGCTGAAGTCGCCATCTCGATGAACGATATCGCCTACTACGGCTTCAACGGCCTCGAGGTCTTCCAGGCCAAGAATGAAAAATACTCGAACTTCTCGGCGATCGGCAACGTCTATCCCGATGTCATCCAGATCTTCGCCCGCAAGGACAGCCCGATCAAGAAGATCGCCGACCTCAAGGGTAAGAAGGTCTCTGTGGGTGCCCCGGGTAGCGGAACGGAGATCAGCGCCCGCCAGATCCTCGGCCTCAACGGGATGGATTACAAGGCGCACAAGGACATCACCGCCATGTATCTGTCCTATTCGGAGTCCGCAGATCAGTTCAAGGACAATCACGTAGATGCCTGCTACTTCGTGGTCTCCGTCCCCAACGGTGCCCTTCAGGATATCAATGTGATGAATCCCGTCCAATTCCTCGAAATCGACGATGCGATGTTCGCCAAGATCATTAAGGCCTATCCGCTCTATGCCCGCTTCGAGATTCCGGCGAACGCCTACCAGGGACTGGCCAAACCCGTCAAGACCATCGCCGTCTACTCAAGCATTCTCGTCCGGAACGATCTTCCGGAGGATCTCGTCTATCAGATGACCAAGGTGATGTATGAAGAAAATGCGGCCATTGCCCAGGCCAATGCCGCGGGGAAGTACCTCAAACTTGAAACGGCCATGGGCGGAGTCCCTGTGCCGTTTCATCCGGGCGCACTAAAATACTATAAGGAAAAAGGGCTGATCAAATAGCGAATCCAAGAGGTTTTGATGTCAATCCCGTCGCCGGTTCCGAGCCGGTGCTTTGATCGGAACCGGCGACGGGGATGACCGGGAGCTTCAACTCGCAAGCCTCTCCTTGCAGGGGAGGAGCAGGGGAGCAAAAAGGTTGTCACCTTCCTTGCCGGGAAGCCCATCCCGGGGGAGCCTCACTTCTTCAACATGTATACAGGGGGATTCGATGCAAGAAACCACTCTCAAATCGCCGGAAGCGGTCGCAGCAGCTGATGTGGACGCTATCCTCGAAAAATACGATCCGGAAGCCCGTTATTTGAAACTGACTGGCCACTGGTATACCCTGGTGAAGATCATTGCTGTCTGCTTCTCGCTCTTCCAGCTCTACACAGCCATGTTCGGGCTATTTTCGGCCCAGATTCAGCGTCCCACCCATTTGATGTTTGCCCTCACGCTGATCTACCTTCTCTATCCGACACGCAAGCCCCAAAAGACCAGAAGCGCTGGCCTGCAGATTCACCCCCTGGATATCGCCCTCTCTCTCCTGAGCATTACCGTGGCTTCCTATTCGCTTCTTACCTACGAAAACCTGATGGAGAGCGCCGGCTTGTACTCCACCACCGACTACATCATGGCCGCACTCGGCATCCTTCTCACCCTGGAGGCGACCCGCCGGATCGTTGGGCTGCCCATCGTGATCATCGCCTCCTGCTTTATTGCATATGCCATCTTGGGCCCCTATTTCCCCGGTTTTCTCAACCACCGCGGATACGAGATCAAGCGCATCGTCACCCACTTGTGGTTTACCACAGAGGGGGTCATGGGGATTCCCCTTGGCGTGTCCGCCACCTTCATCTTCCTCTTCATCCTGTTCGGCGCCTTCCTGACCAGCACGGGAATCATGGACTTCTTCATGGATATTTCCAACGCCATCGCCGGGTGGGCGTCGGGTGGGCCGGCCAAGGTGGCCGTCCTTTCCAGCGCACTGGAGGGAACCGTATCGGGCAGTTCGGTCGCCAACACCGTAGGATCGGGAAGCTTCACCATCCCCATGATGAAGCGTCTTGGCTACAGACCGGAATTTGCCGGAGCCGTGGAAGCAGCCGCCTCGACGGGGGGGCAGATCATGCCGCCGGTCATGGGAGCAGCCGCCTTCCTGATGGCCGAATTTATCGGCGTTCCCTACGTGGAAATTGCAAAAGCGGCCGTCATTCCAGCCATTCTATATTTTACCGGCATCTGGGTCGTGGTTCATTTCGAAGCCAAGAAATGCGGCCTCAGGGGGATGTCCCGGGCGGAACTTCCCAATCTCTGGCACGTGCTGAAAAAGGACAGTTATCTGATCCTGCCGCTGTTCGCGATCATCTATCTCCTGGTGGAGGGGTTCACACCGATGCGGGCAGCCCTCGGAGGCCTTGGACTCTGCGTCTTGGTCGGCCTGTTCCGGAAGGCCACCCGGTTGAATCTTACGAGACTCCTCGATACGCTGGAAGCCGGGGCCAGAGCTGCCCTCGGAGTGGCCCTGGCCTGCGCCGCGGCCGGAATCATCGTCGGTGTCGTGACCCTGACGGGGATCGGTCTTAAGCTCGGGGACGGCCTTCTGGCATTATCCGGTGGATTTCTGATCCCGACGCTTATCTTCACGATGATCACCTCTCTGATCCTGGGCATGGGAGCCCCGACGACGGCAAACTACATCATCACCTCCACTTGTGCGGCGCCAGCGATCCTCGCACTCGGCGTCCCCGTTCTGGCGGCGCACATGTTCGTCTTCTACTTCGGGATCATCGCCGACATCACGCCGCCGGTCTGCCTGGCGGCGTTCGCCGGCGCGGCCATTGCCAAGGCGGATCCGATCAAGACAGGGATCAACGCAACGAAACTCGCCATCGCCGCTTTCATCGTCCCCTACATTTTTGTCTACTCTCCGGAGCTCCTCCTGATCCACGTGACACCCTGGAGTATCGTACAGACGACTGTCACGGCGATCCTGGGCATGGTCGGAGTCGGCGCAGCGGTGGAGGCATGGTACTGGACAAGGATGTCCTGGTGGGAGAGGGTTATCGCCGTGGTGGCGGGACTGATGCTGATCGTACCCGGCACGATAAACGATCTGATCGGCTTCGGCCTCCTGGGTCTGGTCACGGTGACCCAGTATTATCAATGGAAGAAGGAAGAACCCGTCACGGCGATTTCAGCCCGTACTTCTTGAGCTTGTAACGGAGCATTCTCTCGCTGATTCCGAGGAGGTCGGCGGCACGGCTCTGGTGGTCGCCGGCCTTCTCCATCGCCTCGACGATGAGCCTCTTCTCCAGTTCCTCGATCGATCCGCGGAGGAGCCCTTCCTCGGCCTTCTTTCCCGCCAGGGTTTCCTCCATGGCTTCGCGGAAGGGAAGATCTTCGACGGAGATGACCTCCTCCCGGGCGATGACCACGGCCCGCTCGATGATGTTTTCCAGTTCCCGGACGTTCCCGGGATAGTCGTACTTGAGCAGGATGTCCTGCGCCTCGCTGCTCACGCCCGCCATCTCTTTCCCGTTCTCCTCGGCGTAGCGCCTGATGAAATGGTCGATCAGGGCCGGGATGTCCTCTTTCCGCTCCCTGAGCGGCGGGATGGACATCAGGACGACATTGAGCCGGTAGAAGAGGTCTTCCCGGAAGGCCCCCTCCTTCACCCTCTGCTCCAGGTTGCGGTTCGTCGCGCTGATCACCCGGACATCGGTGCGGAGCGTCTGGTTCCCGCCGAGGCGCTGGAACTCATGCTCCTGCAGGAAGCGGAGGAGTTTCACCTGAACCTGGGGGGAGAGTTCGCCGATCTCGTCGAGGAAGAGGGTGCCACCGTCCGCCTCCTCGAACCGGCCGATCCGCCGGGCAGCTGCCCCCGTGAAAGCCCCCTTCTCGTGGCCGAAAAGTTCGCTCTCCAGCAGATTCTCGTGCAGGGCGCCGCAGTTGACCGCGATGATCGGCTTCGCTGCCCGCGGGCTCAGCTGGTGGATCAGCCGCGCGAAGAGCTCCTTTCCGGTCCCGCTCTCGCCCTGGAGAAGAACCGTGGCGCGGCTGGCAGCCACGCGTCCGGCCATGTTGATCAGAGCGCTCATCTTCTCGCTCCGGTAGATGATCCGGTCGGTGGTCACCCCCCTCTCGCCCAGCTGTTCGCGGAGGATCTCGTTCTCCTTGAGCAGGGTGCGCCGCTCCGAGACACGGTCCACCAGAAGCAGGAGTTCGTCGAACTCCACGGGTTTGGTGATGTAGTCCAGGGCGCCCGCCTTCATCGCGTCCACCGCCGTCTCGATCGTCCCGTAGGCGGTGATGATGACGACGTCGATCTCGGGGTTGATCTCCTTGACGGCCTTGAGCACCTGCATCCCGTCCATCCCCGGCATCTTGTAGTCGAGCAGGAGCAGGTCGTAATGGCCCTCCCGGACGCGCTGGATGGCGCGTTCTCCATTTTCGGCCTCGCCGACGGTGTGCCCCTCCTTCCTGAGGAAGTCCCGGAGCATCTCCCGCTGCGACTGACCGTCTTCCACCACCAGGATGCTGAGCTTCTTCATGCGGTCTTCGCCCCCTTGTCGTTGTGCCTCTCCGTCGGGAGCAGGATCTCGAAGGTCGTGCCCGATCCCTTCCGGCTCAGGACACGGATCTCGCCCCCGTGACCGCGGATGATCTCGTGAGCCAGGGTGAGCCCCAGCCCCAGTCCCTTCTCCTTGGTCGTGTATTCGGGGTTGAAAATTCGCTCCACCTCCTCGGTCGTCATGCCGCAGCCCGTATCGGTGATGTGGATGCTCACGCGCCCCTTTTCCGCATTCCGGACCGAAAGGGTGATGATCCCGTCCCCGCTGATCGATTCCATGGCATTCTTGACGAAATTGAAGAGCGCCTGCTGGAGTTTGTCCATGTCCATCGGCACGATGATCGGCTCGTCCTTCCAGTCGGTGCGGAGGCTGATGCCTTTGGCGGCCGACTCTTCGGCAATCAGATTCACGATCTTCTGGAGAACCTCCTGGACGGGACAGTCATGGAGCTCCAGGCGCCGACTCTTCGAGAAGGTGAGGAACTCCTCGATGATCCCGTTGAGCCGGCGGATCTCATCGCGGATCACACCTGTCATCGTGATGAATTCTTTACTTTTTTCATCATCTTCCGGCATGAATTCCCTTCGGAGCCTCTGGCTTGCCATACTGATGGCATTGAGGGGATTGCGGATCTCATGGGCCACGCCTGCGGCCAGTTGCCCGAGGGAGGAGAGACGGGCTGCTTTTTCGAGCTGCCTGGTCATCTCCACGACCCCGGCGACATGGCGATTCTGGTTGTGGTAGAGCAGCAGCATGGAGAGAAGCCCGATCAGAACGACCAGGGCCAGAAAAACGAACATGTTCCGCCGGTTCTCGGCCAGAATCTGATCGGTGTTGCCCCGGTCGAGCCCGAGGCGGACGACGCCGGCAATCTCGCCACCCAGACTCAGAGGGGCGACGACCTCCAACAGGCTCTTCCCTTCGAATTTCACCTTCCGGCTCGCAGAGCCCGCGGCCCCGGAGAGAATTCTCACAAAGAGCGGATCCTCCCGGTTCCACTCCGGGGAAGGCTCTCCGATATGGCCGAGCGGGAGGGCCTTCTTGTCCGCCACGGCGAGATAGACGATGCCCAGTCCCTCACCCAGTTTTTCCATCGCCTTCTCGACCGAAACCCGCGTTCCCCAGTACCGCAGGCTGTCGCGGTCGAGGGCGATGATGATCGTTCCGCTCTGGTCGCTGCGGCTCAGGGCGATGAACCCGATCTTTTTGAGCCGGTTGAGCTGGTTGAGCCTTGCGATGAGATCGGCGCCCTTCTTCGGACCGGCCGCTTCTCCGGCAGCCGCCTTTTCCCCCGGGCCGCCATCCGGGAGGACCCGGCTCTGGAAGATCACATCCCCCCAGCCGTTGAAGACCGCCACCAGGTAGAGGTTATTGATCTGCGCATATTTACGAATATAGCTTTCGCTCAGGTGTTCCCTCTTCCACCGGTGGTCGATCTCACGTCCCATGGCGACGATCGCATCCGTCAGGAGCTTCTGGGGAGTGAGGACCTGCTCGCTGAACGGGATGGAAGCCCCCCCGGACTTCGCCTGCGATGAGATGATCATGGTCTTGAGGTTCTCTTCGGTCAGCCGATCGACCACCCCGATGATCCGCTTCCCCTGATCCTCCATGAAGCCGGTCAGCGTCCTCTCGCTCCGCCGGAGGTCCATGATCCCCATGAACAGGATGAGGGCGATGAAGATGGCGCAGACCAGGCCGACAGCCAGCGGCTGGAGGAAAGGGCGTTGGAAATTGGGGGTATGTTGCTGCCAGATGATCTTCTTTTCAGGGCTCATGAACGACATCCTCGATCGTGGGCGTCATCATAGGTCATTTATCCGGAAAGTCAATGCTTTCTTATGCCTATTCCATTACGCCGGGATTGGCCGGGAAGAAGATGAGCACCGTTCGACATTTTTGTCGATTGATGGTCCCAACCCCTGCGTTACTTTAACAAATCGTAATCATTGTATTTTTATGATAAACCGTTGGAGGTGGCGACAATTCTTGCCGCCGTTTCGCCGTCTCAGGCAGGCCGCCCGGGCCCGCAAACGAGATCATATCTTTTGATTTTGATGGGTTACAGATCATCGGTGCCGCTGGCACAGGAGATGCATCATGTTCTATCGAAAAAAGATGTTGACTGAACGCGGGCACGATCAGCCGACAGTAAAGCGACCCAAAAGATCGACATTTACATTTTTTC
The DNA here is from genome assembly GCA_021372695.1 of Deltaproteobacteria bacterium. Next base: position 21,430 of record JAJFTY010000069.1, on the reverse strand, counting down.
ACTCCTGAAAGCGGGGAGGTTCTTCGAACCTCCCCGCTCTGTTTTTCCCCATCGCTCACCAGAACCCCCGCTCCATGCAGTTGCCGATGAATTCGAGGGACCTCTTTGGCCCGACCGTGAGGAAGCCGTGGAGTTGCCTTCCCACATCGGGATAGAGGGGCTTCTTCTTCAACTCTGCGATCGGAACCCATGCGATGTCCAGGGAATGGGTGCTGTCCGGCCGGATCTTGGGCGTCCCGCGGATTTCGAGCGCATCGAAGATGATGTGCAGGGTCTGGGGGTGCCGTTTGGTGGCCGGCGCCTCGCCAATCAGGATGATATCGCCGAGATCGAGCCGGACGCCCAGTTCATCCCGCCATTCGTTCACGATTGCCTCCTGGAGAGGGGTGTCCTGATCCACGCCGCCACCCGGCAGTGCGAAGACTTCCTTGCCACCGTAGATGTACTTCATGCAAAGAATCTCCCCTTCCCTTTCGAATACCGCCGAGACCCTGATCCGCATAGAACCTCCTCTTCCCGAATTATTCACCCTTTGAAAATCGGATCTCCTTCTCGAGAACCTCACCGTTGGATGCGCGCCGATCCGCCCTGAGCAAAGGCCCGCACCTGATCCGCTGTCGCCATCGTCGTGTCTCCCGGGAAGGTGGTCAGAAGCGCCCCATGCGCCCAGCCCAGGTTGACAGCCGCCTGCTCCGGTTCGCCCGAGAGGAGGCCGTAGAAGAACCCGGAGGCAAAGCCGTCTCCCCCGCCGACACGGTCGTAAACATCCAGATCGCAGATCGGCGAAATGAAGCTCCGGCCATCGATCCAGGCCACGGCGCCCCAGCGGTGCCGGTTGGTCGACTGCACCTCGCGCAGCGTCGTCGCAACCACCTTGATCCGCGGGAAATCTTCGGTCACCCGGCCGATCATCCCCAGAAAGGCGGCGGGATCAAGCTTGGATTTCGACGCAACCTCGGGGCCGGAAATGCCGAGCCCCAGCTGCAGATCCTCTTCGTTCCCAACAAGGACATCCACATTCTCGACGATCCGCCGGACGATCGATCGGGCCCGCTCCTCCCCTCCCCAGAGGCTCCACAGTTTGGCACGATAGTTGAGATCGAATGAGGTGACGGCACCCGCCGCTCGGGCCGCCTGCATCCCCTCGATGATCAGCTCACCCGTGGTTTCCGAAAGCGCCGCAAAGATGCCGCCGCTGTGGAACCAGCGGACGCCGCCGGCGAAGATCGCCTTCCAGTCGAAATCGCCGGGGGCAAGCTTTGCCGCCGCCTCGTTCGACCGGTTGTAGAAAACGACGGGCGCACGCACGCCCTGCCCGCGGTCGCTGTAAACCGTGGCCATGTTGGGTCCGGTCACGCCGTTGTGTTTGAAATGTTTGTAGAAGGGCTTGACGCCCATCGCCCGGACCCGCTCGGCGATCAGATCGCCGATGGGGTAGTCCACCATCGCCGTGGCGATGCCGGTCCTCATGCCGAAGCCGTCGGACAGATTGGCCGCGCAGTTGAACTCGCCGCCGCTCACATGGATCGCGCAGTTCGCCGCCTTCCGGAACGGCACGATCCCCGGGTCGAGACGGTGGACCAGCGCACCGAGAGAGACAAAATCCAGCACCCCCTCTTTAGGAATATTCAGACCATACTTCATCTCTGCCCTCCTTTTGCCGGAATCACCCCTTCTTCCAAACCGTGGATGTCACATCGCCGCCGTGGCCGGTCCAGTTCGTGTGGAAGTACTCGCCGCGAGGCCGGTCCACACGCTGGTAGGTATGCGCCCCGAAATAGTCGCGCTGCGCCTGGAGCAGATTCGCGGGCAGTGATTCACGGCGGTAGCCGTCGAAAAATGCGAGCGCGCTCCCCATCGCCGGCACCGGGATCCCCTTCATGACGGCTTTGGAGACGACACGCCGCCATGCGGCCTGTGCCGATTCGATCTGTTCCGCAAAGTAGGGGTCCAGGAGCAGATTGGTAAGTTTGGGATTCCGGTCGAACGCCTCCTTGATCCGGCCGAGGAAAGCCGATCGGATGATGCAGCCGCCCCGCCACATGAGCGCAATGCCGCCATAATTGAGATTCCACCGGTACTCCCGGGCGGCGGCGCGCATCAGCATGTATCCCTGGGTATAGGAGATCAGCTTCGAGGCGTAGAGAGCCTGCTCCAGGTCGTCGATGAATGCCTTCCGGCTGCCGGAGATCCCGGCTCCGGGTCCGGAGAGCACGCACGATGCCGCTACGCGTTCGTCCTTCAGGGCGGAGAGCGCCCGGCCGAGCACCGACTCGGCAATCAGGGTCAGCGGAATACCCATGTCGAGAGCGGAAATGCCGGTCCACTTGCCGGTGCCCTTCTGTTCGGCGGTGTCGAGGATCCGGTCCACCAGCGGCTCGCCATCCAGGTCTTTGAAGGAGAGAATGTCACGCGTGATCTCGATCAGGTAGGAATCGAGCTTGCCGCAGTTCCATTCGGCGAAGACCTCATGGATCCGGGGCGCCTTCATTCCCAGGCCGTCGCGCATCAGGTGGTATGCCTCGCAGATCAATTGCATGTCGCCGTATTCGATGCCGTTGTGCACCATCTTGACATAATGGCCCGCCCCGTTTTCACCGACCCAGTCGCAGCAGGGGGCCCCGTCCACCTTGGCCGCAATCGCCTGGAAGATCGGCTTGACATGTTTCCAGGCGGCCGGCGACCCGCCGGGCATGATCGAGGGGCCTCTCCGCGCCCCCTCCTCACCGCCCGAGACGCCGGTACCGACGTAGAGGAGCCCACTGGCCTCGACATGAGCGGTGCGCCGGATCGTGTCGTGGTAATTGGAGTTCCCGCCGTCGATGATGATGTCGCCCTTCTCCAGAAGGGGAATCAGCTGCCCGATGAAGTCGTCCACGGCCGGCCCTGCCTGCACCAGCAGCATCACCCGGCGCGGCTTCTTCAGCAGGCCGACCAACTCCGCAAGGGAATGGGCGCCCACAATCCGGGTCCCCTTCGCGCCATGGTTCAGGAAATCGTCCACCTTGGAAACGGTGCGGTTGAAGACCGCCACCGTGAACCCGTGGTCGTCCATGTTCAACACCAGGTTCTGCCCCATGACCGCCAGACCGATCAGTCCGATGTCCGCCTTGCCCATATCCCATCCTTTCGTTCTTTCCGGGGACCTGTTCCGGTCCCTTCGGCTTCCGAAACACGCCCTATGCCTCAATTCCCGCCCGCCATGCGGTAGAGCGTCTCCCCGGCGTGGTCCACGAAGAGGATCCCCTCATCCTCACGGTTCATGTATTCATCGATCCGCACCTGCGCCGGATCCAGATAGCCTAGGCCGATCCGCCGGCAGGTCTCCTCGGGGATCGCCGTCGCCAACACCACTTTCACGTCGGGAGTCTCGACGCCGTTTTCGTAGCAGCCCGTACCGCAAACATGGGTCGAATGGGCCAGGACGCCACGGGGAACGGCGCAGAACTCCTCCATGTGGGCGAGGAAATAGTCGCGGATGTGGTAGCCGATCTTTTCGATCTCCTTGCCCCAGGTGCGGGAGATCTCCCGGATATGGGGTGCATAGACGATCAGTTCCCCACCCGGAGCGACCACCTGTTCGAGCTTGTAGACGACCTTGCCGGCGACCCAGATTTCATCGTACATCTCCGGCGCCCGGCCCAAAACGACCCGGAAAGGCCGCTTCTTTTCGACGATGTGGATTCCGGCGGAGAGATCGGCGGCGGCCGACCAGGTTTCCCGGATATCGCCGGCGAAGAGGCCGCACAGTTGCGCCTCGGGGCCCACCACCATCGCCAGGCAGCGGATGGACCGGTCGATCTTCTCCAGGGCCTTGTGAATCACCTGCCGGACCGGGGTCTCCTTCCGGCCGATGATCTTGCGGCAGGTGACGAGCGCCCCCAGCCAATGGAAGAAATGGAGAAAGTCCCCGCCGGAGATGCCCGGGAAAAGATACTTGGCCCCCCCGGAAAAGCCGACCACTTCATGGGGGAAGACGGGTCCGAGGATGACGAGCAGATCGTAGTCGAAGACGCGCCTGTTGATGTCGATCGGCACCCGCTCCCGGAGAAGACCGCCGGAAATGGCGGCCACCTCCCCCTCGGCAAGCTCCCCGATCCGGCAGAAAGTCGAAGGGTCGTCCCAGCGGTGGCAGGAGAACCCGGACCGGCTGAACTTTTCCCGCGGATCTGCGGGAGAAATTCCGTAGAGGTCGAGAATCTGCGTCTCCGTCATCACGGGATGGGTCCCCAACGCCACCATAAAATCGCATTGCGCCGCCTTCGCGCCGATCACCTCCGCCAGAAGGCGGACCATCATGGGCAGCGGGCAGCTCCTGGTTCCATCCGGCGTCAGGACGAGAACATGCTTCTTCTCATAGAGACCGGCGGGTATTCCTGCTTCGATGATCGCTTTGATCTTCTCTTCGGTAAACGTCATGGCTCTTATCCCTTTCTACTGGCCTGAGAGTCGCAGACGCCACGGACCGGCCCTCCGAGTCCGCCATGGAGCAGCGTGCACCCGGCCAAATCCGAGCCGTCCGAGGGGATCAGAACCTTCTGATACATCTTCTGCTTCTCACTTCATCAAAAACGTTCGCTTCGCAGCCCCCTCGCGGGGAGATTGTGTTGCCGCACATGACCGTGATATTCTATCCTATGAAGAGAGCCTCCTGCAACATTCACGACATCATTCTGTCCCGCCCCTCGTTCGCCGCTTGATTTTCCAGTACCTCCCTGATTTTCCCTGAGAGTCTTTCCATCTGAAAGGGCTTCTGGATGAATCCGTTGCAGCCGCGGTCCATGATGGTCTTGGCCTCTCCATTGATGCTGTAGCCGCTCGACAGGAGGACTTTGACCGTGGTATCGATCCGGCGGAGACGGTCGAATGTCTCCCCACCCGATATCCCCGGCATGATCATGTCCAGGATCACCAGGTCGATCTCCTGCTGCTTCTCCTGGTAGACGGCAACCGCTTCCTGGCCGCTCCCCACCGCATAGACCCGGTATCCCAGAAATTCCAGCATCTCCCGGCTCACCTCCAGGACCATCTTCTCATCATCCGCGAGCAGGATCGTCTCCCTCCCCTTTGCGATCGGCTCCATCTCCGTCTTCTCCCGCTCTACCGCCTTCTCCGACGCCGGCAGATAGATCCTGAAGGTCGTCCCCCGGCTCGGCTCACTCTCCACATCGACCATCCCTTTGTGACCCTTGATGATCCCGTAGACCGACGCCAGACCCAGCCCGGTTCCCCTTCCCATCCCCTTGGTCGTGAAAAAGGGGTCGAAGATCCGCGCCTTGGTCTTCTCATCCATGCCCGTCCCCGTATCCGTCACGGTAATCTTCACATACTCCCCCGGCGCCACGGAATACGAAAGCGCTTCCTCGTCCTCCAGAAAAATATTCTCCGTCTCCAGGGAGATCTCTCCGCCTCCCGGCATCGCCTGCCAGGCGTTCACGTACAGGTTCATGAGCACCTGCTCCATTTGGCCCCGGTCCACCTCCACGGGCCGCAGACCCGCGGCCAACTTCCGGTGGATCGTGATCTCCTTCTTCGTCCTCCCGAACATCGTTGAGCTCTTCTCAAGGATCTCATTCATCTCGGCAGGCTTCACCTCATATCGCCCGCCGCGGGCAAATCCCAGCAGTTGCCTGGTCAGGCCCGCCCCGCTCTGGACCTGCTCCTCGATCCTCTTGAGCCGCTCATAATGGGGATGCGCGGGGTCCAACTCCAGAAGCATCAGAGAGGTATACCCCTGGATCCCCATCAGCAGATTGTTGAAGTCGTGGGCGATCCCCCCCGCCAACGTCCCGACCGCCTCCATCTTGTCGGCATGCTGCAGGCGCTCCTCCAGCATCCGCCTCTCCTCCTCCGCCCGCCTGCGATCGGTGATATCGATGGTATAGCCGGCCAGCAGGTTCCTCCCCTGCCGGATGATGGGGAACTTGATGGTCGTATAGTTGCGTCCGTTCAGATCCTCATCGAGTTGCAGCACCTTTCCACTCGCCACGACTTCCCAGTCGTCTGCGGTTATCTTTGCCGCGAATTCCGGCGGAAACAGTTCCTCCATCGTTCTGCCGATCATCTCGGGACCCGGGATGCCGATCATCTCGGCATAGTTGTCGCTGGCCTGCAAAACGCGACTTTCCGTGGGCGTGACTTCCTTGATGAACGTGTACACGGGAGAGTGGCGCATAAACAATGAAAACAGCTCCTGGCTTTCCCGCAGCGCCTCCTCAGTCCGCTGGCGTTCGGTGATATCATGGTGGGAACCGTAGAAACCCATCAGATTTCCGTCGCCGTCGCGAATGCCCCGGACGCAGGTGGCCAGGTGACGAGCGGCGGCGTCCTTGTGGTAACACACCAACTCCACGGTCAGGGAGGGGTCCGCGTCCGCGCCCACCTCGTTTTCGCATTTCAGTTCGGCCAGCGTCTCGGAAAAGAGTTCCCGGGATTCGGGGGTCAGATTCCGATCCATTTTTTGACCCAGGATCTCCTCGGGGTCATACCCCAGCATCCTTGCAATGGAAGGACTCACATAGGTAACCATCCCGTCGGGGTCCAGCGTGAAGATCACGTCGGCCGTACCCTCAGCGAGAAACTGGTATTTCGCTTCGGATTCTTTCAGCGCCTTCTCCGCTTGTACCTTGTCCGTCGCGTCGATGGAGATCTCCAGCTTGACGCATCGGCCGTCGGGCCACCGAATCAGGTTGTTGGTCTCGAGATAGTAACGGCCGACGGGTTCGCTGAAAACTTCCCGCTGGATGAATTCGCCTTCCTTCATCCCCAGCAGAAGCTCATTGTTGCACGAGGGGCATGGTGCATCATAACCGTGGAAAACATCGTAGCAGAACCGGCCGAGGACATCCTGACCGTAGATTTTCCGGACATGCCGGTTGACGAACAGGATTTCGTGCGTGCGCGGGTCGAGGACGCTCACCTCCGCCGCCATCTGTTCGAAGATCGTGAGGAGTTGCGTTCGCTCCCGCTCCAGTTCCTCCTCCAGGAGCCTGCGCCTGGAAATCTCATTCGCCAGGCGTTCCGCTTTTTCCCTGGCGATCAGGTTCGTATATCCGTTCCGGGAGAGGATCAGGGCGATCTCCCCCAGGAGGGCCGTGACAATCCGGAGCCGCTCTTCGGAAACCACGGGGACCTCTTTAACCGCCTTCAAATACGCTTCCTCGTCGAATCCGAAAAGCCGAGCCCGTCGTTTGAACCATTCAAGATCGGGCTCCTTCAAGAAGAGTTGTCCGGTCGCAAGACTTGCGATGTGCTTTCCCTTGACGATGATCGGGGTCGCACAGTCCACAAGCCCGTGGCCGCAGGGTTCGGTCACCACCTTGCCGGCTTCGTCGAGTCGGTCCAGAAGGCGTCTGTTGCTTTTCGCACAGACGGCTTCAGAAGCGGGGCAGCTCCGATGGAATCCGATGCAGATGTCCCGCCACCCGGCAGCGATCAGGATGTTCATGCCGGGGTGGTCCAAGAAACCGACGGTAAACCCGGTAGCCTCCGAGAATCCTTCGAATATCCTGCGAAGTTGACGAAGATCGACGACGTCGCCGATGCCGTATCGGCCATCAATCAGATGCCCCTTGTCCACGCTACCTGCTTTCATACCCGTCCCCGGCATTCACCCATACCCCCCCTTCCAGCACCTCCCGGACCTTCCCGGAAAGAACGGCAAGATTGAAAGGTTTCTGGATGAACCCGCAGCATCCCCTGTCCATGATCTGCTGCGCCTCGCCCTCCAGGCTGTAGCCGCTGCTCAGGATCACTTTGATCGACGGATCGATTTCCCGGATGCTGTCAAAGGTCTCGCTCCCCGAGAGCCCCGGCATGATCATGTCGAGAATGATCAGGTCGATGCCACCTTTCATCTTCCGGAAAAAGTCGATCGCCTCCCGGCCGCTCCCCTTGGCGTGTACCGTATACCCCAGGGCTTTCAGGATCTCTTCGCTCACAGTCAGGACCGCCGGCTCATCGTCCACCAGAAGGATCGTTTCGGCCCCCCTGAGCGTTTTCGTGGCCGCGGGCTTTTCTTCAACGGCCTTTTTCTCCGACACGGGGAAGAAGAGGGTAAAGGTGGTGCCCTGTCCCGGCGTGCTGTTGACGTCGACAAATCCCCCGTGCCCTTTCATGATCCCGTAGACCACGGCAAGCCCGAGACCGGCCCCTCTGCCCATTTCTCTCGTGGTAAAGAAAGGGTCGAAGATCCGCTTTTTGGTCTCTTCTTCCATGCCTGTCCCGGTGTCGACCACGGAGATCCGGACGTAGTTCCCGGCAGGGACCGTATGGAGGGCCGCATCATTTCTGTCAAGGACAACATTGCGCGTCTCCAGATAGATGTCGCCCCCGGACGGCATCGCGTGCCGGGCATTCACATAGAGGTTGAGGAGAACCTGCTCGACCTGTCCCCTGTCCACCTCCACGGTCCAGAGATCCTTATCGTGTCGCCTGTGAATGGTCAGCTCTTTCGTCGTCCTGCCGAACATGGCGGAACTCTTCCGGACGATCTCGCCCAGGTCCGTGGGCCGGGTTTCATACCGGCCGCCTCGGGCGAACCCCAAAAGCTGCCGGGTGAGGTCCGACGCACTTCGGACCTGTTCTTCAATGTGCCCCAGAAACTCATGGTGGGGATGGCTGGGATCGAGATCCAGCATCATCAACGAGGCATAGCCCTGAATCCCCATCAGGATGTTGTTGAAGTCATGGGCGACCCCGCCTGCAAGGGTGCCTATGGCCTCCAGCTTCCGGGCCTGGAGAAGCTGCGCTTCGAGGACTTTGCGCTCTTCTTCCGCCTGCTTCCGGTCGGTGATGTCGCGGGAGCTCATGACCATGGCCGTCGGATTTCCCTGCCCGTCCCGGAGAAGGTCCGCGATCGTCTCCAGCCAGACGTAACGGCCGTCCGCATGTTTTGCCCGGTATTCGACCTTGAGGCTCTGCCGGCCGGAAACCGCTGCGGAAAAAGAGCTGACGACTCTCTCCAGATCATCCGGATGGACGAGGTCCAGACCCGACCTGCGAACCCGCTCTTCGGGCCTGTAGCCGAGGCCCCTGAAGTGCGACGGGCTCGCATAGAGGTTGATGCCCTGCAGGTCGGCCACCCGGATCATGTCGGAGGTGTTGTCCGTGATCAGCCGCAGCATCTCCTCGCTTTTCCGGAGCGCATCCTCCGCCTGCCTGCGGCTGGTGATCTCGGTGTCGCTTCCATCGTAGCCGCGAAGGGTGCCATCGGCCTTCAGAAGGGGGATGCCGTTGGTGGAGAGCCATACCGGGCGGCCGTCCCGGGTCTGTGCCGCATTTTCCAGATTCAGGAACGGCTCCTGCCTGGCGAAGACGGCGAACGCGGCTTTTTTGAATTCCTCGCGCCCCGCCTCGGGATGCAGATCGTAGAAGTGCATCTGTCCTATGATTTCGTCGGGGCGGTAGCCCAGAACGATCCCGACCACGGGGCTTACATAGGTATAGAGACCCAGGGCATCCACCTCCCAGGTGAAGGTTCTGGTCTGCTCGGCGAGCCTGTTGAACCGTTCATCGTTCTCCTGCAACGCTTTCTGTGCCTGTTTGCGTTCGGTAATGTCCCGGCAGACGCAGAAGATCAATTTCCGGCCCCCGCAGACCGCCCCATTGGTGCTGATCTCGACGTCGTAGAGTGTGCCGTCCTTGCGGCGATGGCGGGTCTCGAAATGATCGCCTTTCTCGTCGACCGACCGGATCATCTCCTGGAGCTGCTCCCGCGTCCACTGAGCGTCCCAGTCCCAGACGTGGAGCCCCATGACCTCCTCCATGGCGTAGCCGAGCTGATCGGCATACCGCGGGTTTGCCTCATACACCTTGCCATTTTCGTCGAGGACGACGATCCCGTCCCTGGATTGCTCCACCAGAATGCGCCGCCGGACGGCCTCTTCCTTCAGCGTTTCTTCCGCCCGCTTGCGCTCGGTGACGTCACGGATGATTCCGGCCACACCCACGATCTTGTCGGCGTCCATCACCGGAAATTTGTACGTTTCATAGATCCTGTCCCCGACGGGCTCGATCGTAACCACGGTTTTCTTCTCGCGGATCGCCTGCCGATCGCTCTCCAGGCAAGCGGCCGCAGCCGCCCTGGGCATCAGTTCGATATCGGTCCTGCCGAGGATTTCGGCTTCATCCCGTCCGAAGAATCGGGCAAGGGCGGAATTGATCAATCGGTAGCTCAAATCGAGGTCTTTCAGGAAAAAGAGGTCCGGACCGGCTTCGATGAGCATCCGCAGCTGCCGCCGGGAGAATTCCAGCTCTCCGATCAATCGGTTCTGGCCGGCTCCTGATCGCTCCAGCTCCTGAATTCTCTCCCGGAGTGGGGAAATCTCTCGCATCAGCTCGGTTTCGGAACGTGAGTCACTCATCGGGCCTCCCTGCTGCAATCAAAAGCTCCCACGGCAAATCGCCGTGAATCCAGGTTGACGATGCATGCGTGCCGGCAAGCGGGTAGATGCCGGACCAGCCAGTTCCATGCGGAATCAGCACGGGAAGCGTGCTCCATTCGTCGTTGTCGGACGCCGCTGGGATTCAATTTATCAGTCCTTCAGCGCCCCCATCGTCAACCCCTGGACAATCGATTTGCGTACGAAGAAGGCGAATATGGAAACGGGCAGGACGATCAGCGTGGCGGCGGCACCAATGCCTGCCCAGTCGATCTTCCCGTAGGAAATGAAGTTGTACACGGCCACGGGTACGGTCTTGGTCTTCGGGCCCGAGAGGATCAGTGAAAAGAGGAACTGGTTCCAGGAGAAGATGAAGGACATGATCGCCGAAGTGGCGATGCCGTTGCGCACCAGGGGAAGCACGATTTTGACGAAGCTCTGCCAGCGGGAACATCCGTCGATCATCGCCGCATCTTCCAGTTCCGCCGGCATGCTCTCGAAGAAAGAGACCATCAGCCAGATCACCATCGGCATCGTGATGATCAGGTGGGTGATCGTCAGAGCCGTGAAGGTGTCGATCAGCTTCAGATAACGGAAGATAATGTACCAGGGAAGCAGGTAGCTGACGAACGGCGTCATCCGAGCGATCAGGATCAGGATGCCGATCTTGTTCTGCCGGTACTTGGCGATGGAGTAGGCCGCCGGCAGCCCCAGGATGAGGGAGAGGGCCGTGGCCATGGTGGCGATGACGAGGCTGTTCATCAGGTAGCGGAAAAAGTTGTACTGCTGGAAGACCGCCCGGAAGTTCTCCAGCGTCGGCAGAAAAATGAACTCCGGGGGATAGGAGATGTTCTGTACCCCGGTCTTGAGGCCGGTCATGATCATCCAGATGAAGACGAACAGGGGCGGAGCGCACAGGGCCACGGACCCCGCATAGAAGAGGATCGCCTTCACCGTTCTGGATACCTGTTTACCCGTCATTTTCTCACCATCTTCTCTTCCGCCGTCACGGCCTCAGATCGTCGGCGTTTCGTGCCGCAGTCTGTTCATGACCACGTTGAATACCAGCACGATCAGGAATACCACCACCATCAGGGCCGATCCGTATCCCGCCTTGAAGAAACCGAACCCCACGTTGTAGGAGTAGAGGTACAGGGTTTCGGAAGCGATGCCGGGTCCGCCCTGGGTGATCGTATAGATCATATCGAATTCCTTCAGGTTATCCAGAGAGCGGAGCATCAGCGCCGCAATCAGCACCGGCCGGATCAAAGGCAGGGTGATGTACCAGAAGATCTGCAGCGCGTTGGCCCCGTCGATCCTTGCCGCCTCGTAGGGATCCTGGGGCAGGGACTTGAGGCCGGCCAGCACGATCAGCGTGATCATCGGCGTCCACTTCCAGACATCGACCATCACCAGGGAGGGGATCACCATCGTCTCGCTGCTGACCCAGAGGCTCGGAGGAAGTCCGATGCTCGTCAGCATGTAGTTGAGCACGCCGATTTCAGGGTTCAGCATGATTCGCCAGATCAAGGCGACGGCGACAGGCGTTGCGGCAAACGGGATGATGTAGATTGCCTGGACCATCTCGCTCCCCTTGAAGGTCCGGTTGAAATAGATCGCGATCAAGAGCCCCAGCGCCAGTTCGAGGGCAAGACTCGCCCCGCTGAAATAGACCATCACCTTGACGCCATTCCAGACCCGTTCATCCCCGAAAAGCTCGATGAAATTGTCGAAGCCGATGAAGCGCGGCTGCCCGAGACCCACGGTCCATTTGGTGAAGGTCAGGTAGAGGTTGAATGCGATGGGGAGGATGATGATCAGAAACAGGACGGCCACCGCCGGTGCCGGGAAGAAAAAGGACTGGCGGCGGTCGATGAACCTGGAGATGGCTGTCAGCGCATTCTTCATAGGTAAACGGCCGATCGTGGCGATATCATGGGCCGGGCGGTCCCTCCCGCGGAAACGCCCTCCGGAGAGAACCGGGTCCGCCCGCGTCGCCGCAGGCGGACCCGAAAACAGAAGTTACTTCTCCATCTTCTTGTCCATCAGCTCGGCGGCTTTCTTGGCCGAGGCGGCCACATCCTTGCCCTCGATTGCGTCCACGATCACCTGACCGGTGATGTCGCGGATCTCGGGGACGTTGATGACCGGCGGGTTCCACTGGCCCTGGCCGATCTCAAAGGATTTCATCGTGGCGGCCGTCCAGTCCGGCTGTTTGTCCCCCGCCTTGTACTCCTTCGATTTCCAGGAGGAGGCCCTACCCGAAGGCACCCCGGCAAGGAGCGCACCCAGGCAGTTCTCCTTGTTGGTCGCCCACTGGACGAAGAGCCACGCCGCCTTCTGCTTCTCGGGCGTGCTGGTCTTGCTGATCGAGAGGCTCCAGTTGGAGACGTGGGGCAGCTGCAGCCCCTTGGGCCCTTTCGGGATCACGGCATAGCCCACCTTGCCGGCCACCTTGGACTCCTTGGGGTTCTCGTAGAGGGATTTGAAGACGTTGGCGTCATAGATCATGGCCGCCTTCCCCTCCATGAACGCCGAGGTGCTCTCCGCCCAGTGGAGCATGGTGCCGCCTTGGGGGCCGTAGCTGCGCAGCAGGTCGCCGTAAAACTTGAAAGCTGCGACGTCCTCGGCAGAGGCGAAGTTCGACTGGCCATGGGCATTCGTCCAGGCGCCGCCGAAAGTGTAGAGGAAGTCGACCCACTGGGAGGTGGCCGCAGCGCCCTTGCCGCGTAGCGTGATCCCGACCATCTTCTTGCCGTCAACCTCCTTGCCGGTGAAGAACTTGGCGACTGCTTCGAGCTCCTTCATGGTCGTGGGGACCTTCTGCTTGAACTTCGTGAAGAGGTCCTTGCGGTAGGAAAGGAGCGACGTCTCGGCATTGATGACGATGCCGATCTGTTTGCCCTCCACCGAAGAGGCCTTGGCGAAGCTGGCAAAGAAGTCCTTCGGCTCCCAGGAAGCATCGGTCAGCTTGGGATCGGCGATGTACGCATCCAGAGGCTGGAGCCATCCGGCCTTCCAGTAATAGAGGTCGTCCTGGCCCGGCATGATCATGTAGCCGTCCACCTTGCCGCCCGCGTTAAGCTCGATCGTCCGCTTGTTGCGGTATTGATCCTCCGGAAAGGCCTCGATCACCACCTTGATGCCGGTCATTTTTTCGAAATCGGCCACCTTCGGTTCGATGAAGGTCGTGAAGGGGTGCTTGTTCATCAGAAAACGGATTTCGGTCCCCTGGCACTGCTTCCAGTCGATCGCCGCGAACGCGGTCGCCGACATCAGCCCCACGCAGAGCAGGGCCGCAAACGCAATCAATATCTTTCCTCTTTTCATACATGCCTCCTCATAAGAATGATTTGAAAACGGGATCACTGCTGCAACAGAGACCTTTTGAGCATGCCGCTACACGATGGTCTGCGACGTCTCCTTGTCGAATACGTGAATTTTGGACATCTTCAGTTCGACCTCCAGGGTCTGCCCAACGGTGAGCGGGCATTCCGGAACCTCCATTCGGGCAACCAGGGACTGGGCTCCGCAGGTGAGGTAGACGAAAATCTCCGACCCCAGGGTTTCGACCACGTCCGCGCGCGCCGTGATGGTGTTTCCGGTCTCCTCCCCCGAGGCGGGATCATGCGCCGCCATGTCCTCGGGGCGGACGCCGAAGGTCACCTGCCTGCCGGCATGCGGTCCAAGCCGGGAATGAAACTCTTCCGGCACGCGAACCCGGAAACCGCCTGCGTCGATGAACCATCGGCCCGCTTCCGAAACCAGGGTTGCGTCGACGAAATTCATCGCCGGCGATCCGATGAAGCCGGCGACGAAGCGGTTGGCCGGATGGCCGTAGACCTCCAGCGGCGCACCGATCTGCTGGAGAGCGCCGTTGTGCAGGATGAAGATCCGGTCCGCCATGGTCATGGCCTCCACCTGATCATGGGTCACGTAGATGATGGTGGCACCGAGGCGCCGGTGGAGTTTGCTGATCTCGGCCCGCATCGCCACGCGGAGCTTGGCGTCGAGGTTGGAGAGCGGTTCGTCGAACAAAAATACCTTGGGTTTGCGGACGATGGCCCGGCCCACCGCGACGCGCTGCCGCTGTCCGCCCGAGAGCTCTTTGGGCTTTCTTCCGAGCAGCTCCTGGATGCCCAGGATGTCGGCCGCCTCCTGCACCCGCCGGTCGATCTCCTCTTGGGAGAATTTCCGGATCTTGAGCCCGAAACCCATGTTTTCCCGGACGTTCATGTGCGGGTAGAGGGCGTAGTTCTGGAAGACCATGGCGATGTCGCGGTCTTTGGGCGCCATGTCGTTGACGAGCGTATCGCCGATGTAGATCTCGCCGGAGGTGATCGTCTCAAGGCCGGCGATCATCCGGAGTGCCGTCGTTTTTCCGCATCCGGAGGGTCCGACCAGGACCGCGAACTCCCGGTCCCGGATCTCGATGGTCAGGTTGTCGACGGCCGTCACCGAGCCGAACCGCTTAACGACGTTCTTCAGGATCACATTGGACATCGCCGACCTCTTCTTAAATCGAGTAGGAGGAAAAACCGCCGTCCACCGGCACCACCACGCCAGTCACGAAGTTGGAGGCATCGGACAGGAGCCACACGAGAGTGCCGATCAGGTCATCCGGCGTGCCGTAACGGCCCATCGGCGTGTGGGCGATCACCTGGCGGGCGCGGGGAAGGAGCTCGCCCGTCTTGGGATCGATGTGGAGAAACCGGAGCTGTTCGGTCATGAAGAAGCCCGGCGCCAACGCATTCACGCGCACGCCCGCATGGGAGAAATGGACCGCCAGCCACTGCGTGAAGTTGCTCACGGCCGCCTTGGCCGCGGAGTAGGCGGCCACCTTCGTGAGCGGCATGAAGGCGCTCATCGAAGAGATGTTGACGATCGAGCCCGCGCCTTTTTCGACCATCCCGCGGGCAAAAGCCTGGGTGGTGAGGAAGGTCCCCAGGAAATTGAGGTCGAAGACATGGCGGAATCCGGCGGGGTCCAGGTCGAAAAACGATTGCACGCCCGTGGCTGCGGTGGGCTCCGCGAACTCGAGGTCGGTGCTGCCCCGGGGGTCGTTCCCGCCGGCACCGTTGATCAGCAGTTCGGGCGTCCCCCACGCGGCGGAGATGGCATCGCAGCAATCCCTGAGTTGGACCGGGTCCAGGACGTCGCACGCCAACGCGAGCGCGCTCCCTCCGGACCGGATGACGGCCTGCGCCCGCGCTTCGGCCTTCTCCAGGCTGATGTCCAGAACAGCCACCTTCACGCCCATGGACCCCAGCGCATCCGCCATGGCCCCGCACAGCGCACCTCCGCCGCCGGTGATGACCGCGCTCTTTCCAGCCAGATCGAAGCGCTGCAAAATTGCGTTATTCATACCGCCTCATTCCACATCATCCCATATCGCTTGGGGACAGATTTCCAGTCTGTCCCTGCACCTTCTCATGGTCGCTACAATCCGCCCCGCTCTTCCGCAAAGGCCATGACCTCGTCGAAAAACGGCATGGAGATGGAGCAGCCGTGGCGGGTCACCACGATCGCGCCGCAGGCGTTTCCGAGCCTGGCCGACTTCCGGAGGTCCCAGCCCTTCACGTAGCCGTAGAGGAATCCCGACCCGAAGGCATCGCCGGCGCCCAGGATGTTCTGGACCTCCACCGGAAACCCCGGTACGTCCTCGGCGTCTTCACCCCGCCTGTGGACCCGGCACCCTTCCTCTCCACGCTTTTCGATGACCACCCCCGGTCCCCGCTCCAGCAGATCGGAGACGTGCTCGGCGGTGTTTCCGCTGACCCGGGCGTCGCTCACCTGGGAGTGGGTCAGCCGGACGGAACGGGGATCGGTCAACATGGCGGCGTTGATCTCGTCCTGCGTACCCATGACGATGTCGACGAACGCCAGCGCGGAGCGGGCCGTCGTTCCGAAGGCGCGGGGGTCGTGCCACTGGTCCGGCCGGAAATCCAGATCGAAGACGACGGTCGTTCCCGCCTTACGGGCAAGCTCCGCCGCGTAGAGAGTGGCGCTCCGGCTCGGCTCCCGGCTCAAGTTCGTTCCGGCAAACTCAAAGACTCGGCTTCGGGCGATCGGCGCCGCCAGCACGTCATCGATCGTGAGCTCGATATCGGCGCAGTTGTCCCGATAGAAGACGAGCGGAAATTTGTCGGGCGGCTCGATGCCCAGGACCACCGCACTGGTCTTTCGGCCGGGTTTCCGGGGGCAAAAGCGGATGTCCACCCCCTCCTCGCTGAGGAAATGGGCGATGAAGTCGCCGACGGGGTCCTCGCCGAAGGCGGTCAGGAGCGCCGATTTCAACCCGAGCCTGCGGCACCCGACGCTCATGTTGGTGGGCGATCCGCCCACGTAGGCGGCAAAGCTCCTGATGTTCACGAATTCGGCGCCGATGTCGTTGCTGTAGAGGTCCATGCCGGAGCGGCCCATGTGGAAGGTGTCGTACAGACGTCTGGCCCGGCGTGTGTTGGGAGATGTCATGGTGCAAATTCCTCTTTTCGATCCGCTTTGGCCCGAAGTGCCTTTTGAAGCAGGCCTTTCAACGGTCCGGGGTCGCAATATAGACCAAACCGCTTCCCAATACAAGACGCAAATGGGGAGCGTAAGGTGTGAGATTCCGCTCGGTTCGGCTTCAGTCGGCGTATCGCAGGCCGGCTGTGCGCTGGAGGATGTAGAGGACCTCCGGAAGTCCGATCTTCGGCTCCCCGGTGATGCCACCGTCCAGTCTCATCTCCCCGACCGGCAGCCCCGCAAGAAGCCTGAGAGAGATGACGGCATCCGCCAATCCGACGGCGCCGTCTCCGTTCAGGTCGCCGCCCATGCCGCTCAGTATCATGGCCATCAAATCCCCGCCGGCGGAAAATCCCGTCACGTATCCCATCCCGGGATTTCCGGTATAGGACGCATACGGCAGCGAGCTGTAATTGCCCCACGACCAGAGCCGTCCCTGGGCGTCCAGGGCCAGGCAGCGGATTCCTCCCGCCGAGATCGACACGACCTCGGAGAGAAGCCCGCCGGATTTCTTCACCTGCAGGGCGTAACGGGACCAGTCTTTGGTGGACGCGGGCACGCCCTGGCCCAGTTGGCCGAACGTATTGTCGCCCCAGGCCCAGACGCGGCCCTCCGCATCCAGGGCCATGCCCGAGTATTCGCCGGTGGCGATTTCCACGATGTTCGCAAGGGGAGATCCGGCGCTCAGATCCACCCGGGTGGGAAAAGGCCGGCTCACATGTTGGGAATTGCCGCCCGCATCATAATAGCTGTAATAGCCCCATTCATAGACGCTGCCGTCCCGGGCCAGGGCCAGGGCGTAATTGCCCCAGGCCGCAATGGAGACGATCCCATCGAGGTCGTTGATCCCATCCGGCCCCTTGACGCGGTTGGCATGGGGTCCCAGCATGTAGACAAACCCATCCTCGTCCAATCCAAAGGCATGATCTCTTCCCAGGGCAATGGCCGTGATGCCGGTCACGAGGCTGTCGTCTTCATTCCGGAAGCGGATGGGCACGGGGTTGCTCCAGGAGTAGGCGGGCAGGTTCGAATCGCTGACGCCCCAGATCCACACATTGCCGTTCGACTCCAGGGCGATGCTGTGGGCGCCCCCGGCGACGACCTGCGTGAAGGTTCGGCCATCCAGGCCCACGGGCTGGATCGGCACTTTCACCGGCACCGGCACGCAGGGCCAGTCCATGCAGGTCTGGCCGTTGCCCAGCTGTCCGTATTCGTTGCTTCCCCAGGACCAGATCTTGCCTTCCGCATCCAGCGCCACGCCGTGTGCGTCGCCGGCGGAAACGGAGACGACATTGGTCAGAGTCCCCCAGTAGTCGACGCTTCCCCAGGAACTGATCCTGCCGGGATGGTCGATGCCAAGGGTCAGGGTCCGGCTGTCCTCGAAGCCGGAGTTGCGGGCCCGAATGGTGAAGCGGTAGGTTCCGGCAGCCGCCGGCGTCCCGTGGATGATGCCGCTGCCGAGCGTCAGACCCGGGGGAAGGCTGCCATCGATGAGAGCCCACTCGGTCGGGCCGTATCCGCCGCTATGGAGGATGCTCCGCTGGTAGGGGTGGCCCGTGGTGCCCGCGGGCATCACGGAGGAGATGATGCGGATGGGGACGGAGATGAGCTCCGTCAGGAGCGGCGATACGCTCACGGTGAAATTCCCGCCGCTGAAGAGGGCCGTGATCCCGTGGGGGCCCGCGGCCAGCGAAGAGGTGGTGAAGGCGGCCTGGCCGTTCACCAGCTCCGCGCTCCCCAGGATGGTGTGCCCCTCCTTGAAGACCACGCTCCCCGCCGGGGTGCCAGCCGCGGGGTCGACGGCGCTGACCATCGCGGTGAATGTCACCGCGTCGCCGAGGGCCGCGGGGTTGGCGGAGGAGGAGAGCGACACCGTGGCGTCAAATCCCGGTTTGGCCAGGGCAAGGCTGAAGAGATTGCCGGCCGCGATGTCGAGGATGTTGCCCAGGTCGTTTAGGCCGCCGTAATCCTGCACGGAAACGGCAAAGAGGCTCTCCGGGGTTGCCGCAGGGTCGCGGCCGAGCGCCCCGGACTGGTTGTCTCCCCAGGCCCACACGTTTCCGTTCCAGTCCAGGGCCAGGCTGTGGAAGCGGCCGGCGGAGAGCGCCATGATCCCCCCGAGGTTCTCTGACGCGGATGTCTTGACCTGCACGGGGATGACCCTGTCTGTCGTGGTACCGTCTCCGAGCTGGCCCTCCCAGTTCCCGCCCCAGCCCCAGACGGCGAAATGGTTGTCGATCGCCAGACTGAAGCCCAGGCCCGCGGAAACCGCCGATATGTCGCCCGGGCCGCTCTGGATCGCGATCGCAGAGGAGCCAATTTGCGGTGGCGGCAGAGGGGCGATTCCTACCTGTCCGAACTCGTTCTTGCCCCAGGCCCAGACTTTGCCGTCCCGATCCAGGGCCAGGGCGTGGTTCCACCCCGCGGCGATGGACTTGATATTCCAGAGGATCGTGTCCGGTCCCCGGGTGACGACATCGGGACCGACATGCTTTGCGGAATCCCCCCGGCCCAGTTGACCGAACTCATTGATTCCCCAGGAAAAAACGCACCCATCATCACCCGGACAGTGTCCCAGGGCCAGGCTGAACTGCTGGCCCGCGGCGATCGCCCGGATCAACCCGACCCCGGGGGAGAAGATGATCTCCTGGGGCAGGTTGTAGCGATCCATCGCCGGCGGAACGGTGGGATCGACGCCCAGTTGACCGGCATCGTTCGATCCCCAACCGTACACCTTGCCGTTCTGGTCCAAGGCCAGGCTGTGCCCGTAACCGGCGGAGATGGACACGATGCCGGTCAAAAAACCCTGGCCGGTGGGGTCCTTGACCTTGACCGGGACAGTGCTGTCCGTGAATGTGCCGTTGCCGAGCTCGCCGAAGTAGTTGTTACCCCAGGCCCAGACGCTGCCGTCGGGGTCGATGGCCAGACTGTGGCCGGCGCCGGCCGATATGGCCGCGGCTCCGCCGGGAAGGAGAGGGAGAAGGGGGGCACGGCTGTCCGCTGTGGTCCCGTCGCCCAGTTGCCCCGAACTGTTCCCGCCCCAGGCCAGGGCCGTGCCGGGGGCGCCGCTCAAGGTAAAATATCCGTCGGGGCGGGTATAGATGCCATAGTGGTCCCAGGGATAGCCGGTCCATCCGCCTGGCTCCAGACCCTTCCAATTGAGATCCGGGTAAATGTAATAGAGCCCCACCATGTCCATATAACCTACTGCTGTGGTGCTGTCGGGGAAATTGAACCTGGCCTCAAAGATAGCTGGGTCATGGTTAGGGACGGGGGAAATGAGTTGCGATGCTTCCACCGGACCGTCTATGATGTCTTTGAAATTATGGAAAACGGCCTTGAAAGAGGTTTCAGGAAATCCGTCCGAGGCATTGAGATGGAAGTCCATCAATATCGCCGCGTTTGCTGCTGGCGAGAAAAGTACCGCGAGACAGATAATAAGCGGTATCAGTTTACTTTTTATCGTGCACTGCGGCTTTATGGTCTTCATGGCTCTTAATTCCTTCCCCAAATGGATGGTTTCTGACATCGGGAATCTCGATGGCTTGAGGTGCCTCGACTGTGGCGGGAACACTCTGACCCTTTTGAAAGGAAGTCGCTTACTTGTGGCATGTGCATCGGATCAATGACCGTTTCCGAACTGGCAGCAGGGGGCTGATCTCTTCCTCATTCGCAAGCGCGCACTGATTCTGTCTGAAAACGGATTCTGATCCGACAGAAATTGCATTTTGACGGGAATCATAGGGCAAGGTGTCCATGTCTGTCAACGGAAATCAAGGAAAAGGAGAGCCGGTCAGACGGACGAGGAGCGCACCAGGAACAGTCTGATATCCGTCTTCAGGAGGACGCCTGGCGATTCAGGCCATGGGCCTTCATCAGGTTGTAGATCTGCGCCCGGGAAAGGCCGGAGATGCGCACCATCTCGTGAACATCACCTCCGGTCTCCGCAATGAGGGTCTTCAGATAGCGCTGATCGGCTTCGCGACGGCAGGTCAGGATATCGGTCAGTCCCGCCGCCGGGGTCTCGGCCAGGTCGTCTTTGGGGGAGAGACTCTTTCTGAGGAGATTGACGCGGATCTCCGCAGGCAGATGTTTGGGGTAAATGATGGGAACTTCTCCGGCGACCGTCAGGATGCTTTCCATCGTATGAACGAGTTCGCGAACATTGCCCGGCCACCCGTACTGCCCCATGGCCTCCATGAACTCCGGGGAAAACCCCTTGACAGCCATATGATGGCGTTCGCACAGCTTTCTCAGATAATGAAGAATGAGCGTGGTGATATCCTCCCGCCGCTCCCGGAGGGGGGGCAGATCGATCGACACGGACCGGACCCGGTACAGAAGATCCTCACGGAACAGGTTTTCGCGGACCCTCTCATCCAGGTTGCAGTTGGTGGCGGCAACCAGGCGGAAATCCGAGCGAACCTCCCGTTTGCTTCCCAATGGCCGGAAGGTGCCCTCTTGAAGCACCCTTAGGAACGTCTTTTGGATCTTCAAAGGCAATTCGCCGATCTCATCGAGAAACAGTGTGCCGCCGTCCGCTT
>JAJFTY010000035.1 GCA_021372695.1 Deltaproteobacteria bacterium | reverse complement strand
TCTTTGGCAGAAATGTTTTGGGGGCGCATAAATCACCGGCTTTTGTAGTATTTTTAACAATTACTGGCGATTATCTCATAGAATAATTTACAAATAAAGCAATAATTACAATATATTAAACTTTTTCAGGGACGACTAGTTTACAATCCCCGATCAAGGTAAGAGCCGTGAAGATGTCGGTATCCGTATGGTCCAATTCACAGAAAAATTATTCTATATCAAATGCTTATTGATTTAACCCGGGGGATATGAAAGCATCAGTATTCTTGGCGCGATACCTAAAATCGCAGGGTTTGGAACGCGCCTTCGGCCTACCCGGAGGCGAATCGATTCCTTTGATGGAAGCTCTGCGGCAGGCCGATATACCCTTCATTCTAGGCCACCATGAATCTAGCACCGCTACATGGCTGGAACAACAGGTTTCCTTACAGGGATTCCGGGACTCTGCATCGTCACCCGCGGCCCCGGAGCGGTGAACATGGTGAGCGCCGTGGCCATGGCCCACCTGGACCGGCTGCCTCTCATCGCGATCTCCGGCGACCTCGAACCTTCCCAGGTAGGCAGCTTCACCCACCAGTGGATCGACCTTGTCAGCCTCTTCAAGCCGATCACAAAATCCAGCAGTAGATTGCTCGCCGAAGAGATCGAAACCTCGCTGCCCAAGGCACTGGAACTGGCGAGTTCCGGCAGGCCCGGTCCCGTATACCTGGCTTTCCCCGGTTCGGAAGCCAACAAGGAGCTTCCCCATTTGGGTGACATGTCCGCAGAGGAGATTGGCCGCCGGTTCGGCATTGCTCGGGAGGATAAATCAGAGGAGGATCTCTCCGGCGTGATCGAGATCCTGGCCGTGTCGAAAGCGCCGATCATCATGGCCGGTCAGGGCGTCGCTTTCTCCCACACCGGTGCAGCACTGGTTGCGGCAGCTGAACATCTCGGCGCGCCCGTGACGGTGACGGCCCGGTCCAAGGGCTGCATCCCTGAGGACCATCCCCTGTTCGCCGGCACGTTTGGGGTCTATACGGATGCCCCCATTTACAGCCTGATCCGGGAGGCGGACCTGATCTTGGCCGTTGGGCTGGACGGCGTGGAGTTCTTCAAACCGTGGAAGATCGAGCTCCCCGTGGTCAGCGTGGCGCTGGCCGGAGCCAATGACCCATCCTATTGCCCCGGGACCGCTGTGGACGGCGATTTATCGTATCTGCTTGGCGCCATCCGAAAAGGGGCCGGACGGACCAGCGGTTGGACGTTGGAGCGGATCGAGAAGTGTCGGAGGGATGTAGCGGCCATGATGGTCCCGAACATCGCCGAAGCCGGTGGTCGAGTCGCCCCCCAGACCGTGCTGGAAGAGATGCGGAGGCTCTTCCCCAGGAACGGTATCCTGACGGTCGATGTGGGCGCCCATAAACTGATCGCCATGGCCCAGTGGCCTGCATACGAACCGGAGACCTTCCTGACAACGAGCGGACTCGCCTCCATGGGCTACGCCATCCCGGGCGCTATTGCGGCGAAGCTCGCCCGTTACGACAGACAGGTGGTCGCCTTCACCGGCGACGGCGGGTTCCTGATGTGCATGGGAGAGCTGGAGACGCTGGCGCGCCTGAAGTTGTCGGTCACGATTGTCGTTATGAACGACGCTGCCCTGAGTTCGATCAAGGTGAAACAGGTGAAACGAAACCTACCGCCCGTAGGAGTCGACTTCGGCGAGCCCGACTATGCGGGTATCGCTCGTGACTTCGGGCTGCTGGGCATGAAGGCGTCCAGTCGGGAGGAGTTCGCAAAGGTGTTCCGACTGGCGATGGAGTCGGGCCGGGGAGCGGTGATCGAGGTCGCCACCTCTGGCGACGAGTACCTGCGCTACCAGTAGAAAATGTGGAACACGACTTGGTGGCATGTCCGGCCCTGATCCCGTGGTGCATTGGCCCCTTGCGTCCCCCCTGTATGAGGCAAAATCCTGGACCGCTCGCGGCGATTATTGCCTTGGTTCCACCTTAGGAGGCGTCCACGAGGGCGACCATTACCGCAAACTCATCTTCAAACTGCAGACAGAGGCCATCGACTATGGGAAGGTGCCTGGAAAGGATTTCCAGGATCTTAGTGGCCGGAGAGATCGGGTAGCCGCCGTAGAAGCGGTACCCCGTCAGGATGGCCGCTTCCGCGCAGGCCTCGTTTCCCAGCATTACGTGGATACAACTTCTTTGATGCCCTCTTTTATTCCTGTTCAGAAATATCTTTTTCAGTCAGTGATTACCAATGGGCAAGCTCCATGGCTTCTTGAGCAGCGCACTCGGAGTCCTGGCCTAGAGATAGATAGGTTCATTCCACAAACAAGCCCGTGGTTTTCCCTTGATAACTTAACAAAAACAATTATTTACTATTCATTGAATCGGATCCCCATGCGGAATAATATGCTACCCAGGATGGGAAGTGCCGAAAAACATAATTCGTCCGGGCAGCAACTGCCAGAAGCATTCCAAAGATCAAATAACAATCCACGAAATTAAGAAGCGGGACTATGGCGGGACAAAACGGTCACGAAAGGAACAAGGGGTTACAGATTATAATCTGTAACCCCTTGTTTTTGTTTGGTGGGTCGTACGGGAATCGGACCCGTGACCAACGGATTAAAAGTCCGCTGCTCTACCGGACTGAGCTAACGACCCCTTCGTTTTGAGCCGAACCTCTTAACAGGAACGCGCTTTCGTTGTCAAGCGGAAACATGAACATCCGCGATCCTTTCCATGTCAGTCCGCGAAGGGGTCTGCCAGGCTGATCGTTTCGTCCCGATCCGGACCGACGGAGACGAGGACCATCGGGACTCCGGTCAGACTCTCCAGGCGTTCGATGTAGCGCCGGGTGTTCCGGGGGAGCTCTTCGATCCGCTTGGCCATCCGGATATCCTCTGTCCAGCCGTCCAGCTCTTCGTAGACGGGCCGGCAACGAGCCAACAGGCGCAGGTTGGCAGGAACGGATTCCGTGAATTCTGCCGTCTCCGAACGGTAGCCGGTGCAGATTTTCAGCTTGTCGATGCCCGTGAGGACGTCGAGTTTGGTGAGCGCGATGCCGGTGATGCCGGAGACGCGGACGGCATGGCGGACCAGGACCATGTCGATCCATCCGCAGCGTCGCTTGCGGCCCGTCGTTGCGCCGAACTCCTGCCCGACCTGCTGCAGTTTGGCACCCGTCTCGTCGCTGAGCTCCGTCAGGAAGGGTCCTTCCCCGACGCGGGTCGTGTAGGCCTTGCAGATGCCCACCACCGAGCGGACGGCCGACGGTCCCACGCCGGTGCCGCAGGCGGCGTTTCCCGAGACGGTGTTGGAAGAGGTGACGTAGGGGAAGGTGCCGTGGTCGATATCCAGGTGCGACCCCTGCGCCCCTTCGAAGAGCACCTTCTTTCCTTTGGCCATCTCCTGTTGCAGGAGCAGGGAGCAGTCGGCCGCGAAAGGCCGGATACGGTCGGCATAGGCCCGGTATTCTTCCCAGATCGCCGCGCCGTCGATCGGCTCCTCGCCGAAGAGCTTCGTCAGGTAGAAGTTCTTCTCCTCAACGTTCCGCTCCAGTTTCTCCCGGAAGAGCTCTTCGTCCAGGAGGTCACAGATCCGGATCCCGACCCGGGCGATCTTGTCCTCGTAGGCCGGCCCGATGCCGCGTCCCGTGGTGCCGATCTTCTTGCCCATGTGGTGGGATTCCCTGGCGACGTCGATCCGCCGGTGGTAGGGCATGATGACGTGGGCCCTGTCGCTGATGAAAAGCCGCATGTCCCCGGGAAGCAGCCCCTGTTCGCGGAGGCCGTTGAGCTCTTCGATCAGGACCTTCGGATCGACGACGACGCCGTTGCCGATGACGCAGATCTTGCCCGCATGGAGGATGCCGGAGGGGATGAGGTGCAGGATGGTCTGTTTTCCCCCGACGACCAAGGTGTGGCCTGCGTTGTTGCCTCCCTGGAACCGGGCGATCACATCGGCATGCTCCGCATAAATATCGACGATTTTTCCTTTTCCCTCGTCACCCCACTGGGTTCCAACCACAGCCACGTTTGCCATAGCGATTCTCCAAAAATATTTACATCTCCAACTCGGTTACGGAGATCATGTTCGGCAGCTTCCGCAGCTTTTCGAGGAGCTCCGGAGAGACCACGCTGTCTGTTCCCAGGACGACCATCGCCTGCCCGTCGACCTGCTCCCGGCTCAGGTGGAGCCGGGCGATATTGACGCCGTTTTCGCCCAGGGTCGTGCCGATGTTGCCGATAACGCCGGGCTTGTCGTTGTTGTACAGGACGAGCATCCGGCCCTCGGGGATGGCCTCGACCGTAAATCTGTTGATCCGGACGATCCGGGGTTCCTGGCGGCCGAAAATGGCGCCCGCCACCGTGGTCTCTGCCTTGGCCGTTTTGATCGTAACGGAGATCATGCTCGTGTAGTCCTTCATCTCGCTGCTTCTGGACTCGACGACCTTGATTCCCCGCTCTTTGGCGATCACGGGCGCGTTGATGAAATTGACGCTCTCGTTGAGGATCGGGGTGAGCAGCCCCTTGAGCAGGGAGATCGTGATCGGGGCGATGTTGTAGTCGAGGATCTCGCCGCTGTATTCGATGGTCACGCCCTTGATCGCCCCCTCGACGAGGTGGGCCGCGAAGGCCCCCAGTTTCTCGGCCAGGTTCAGGTAGGGACGCAGGACTGCCAGGATCTCGCCGCTGACCGACGGGAAGTTCGCCGCGGCCCTGATCTCACCGGTCGTGAGATAGGCGGAAACCTGTTCCGCGATTGCCACGGCGACATTGATCTGCGCCTCGTCCGTGGACGCCCCCAGGTGGGGCGTGCAGATGACATTGTCGAGGCTGATGAGGGCAGTGTTCTTCGGCGGCTCCTCCTCGAAGACGTCGAGGGCCGCACCGGCAACCTTGCCGGCGACCAGCGCGTCGTAGAGATCCTTCTCGCTCACGAGCCCGCCACGGGCACAGTTGACGATGTACACCCCCTTCTTCATCCTGGCGAAGGCGGCCGCGTTGACCAGGCCCCGGGTCTCCTTGGTCATCGGGGTGTGGATCGTGATCACGTCGGCCTGGGCATAGATCTCATCCAGGGTCGCGAGCGTGATTCCCGCCTTCTCCGCTGCCTCCGGCGTGATGAAAGGGTCGAAGGCGATGACGTTCATCTTGAGCCCCTGGGCGCGGTCGGCGACGATGCTTCCCACCCGGCCGATGCCGATGATGCCGAGGGTCTTGTTGAGAAACTCATGTCCCGTGAATTTGTTCTTCTCCCACTTGCCGGCCTTCATCGAGGCCGTCGCCTGCGGTATGTGGCGCACCAGGGAGAGCATCATCGCGATCGTGTGCTCGCCGGTGGTGACGGCGTTTCCGCCCGGGGTGTTCATGACGACGATCCCCCGCTTGGTGGCGGCGGGGATGTCCACGTTGTCCAGACCGATCCCGGCGCGGCCGATGATGACCAGTTTGTCGGCCAGGTCGATGACCTCCTTGGTGACCTTGGTGGCGCTCCGGATGACCAGGGCGTCATAATCCTTGATGACCGCCTTCAGCTCGTCGGGGGTCATCTTCGTCCGGATGTCCACCTCGATACCGGGCGTCTTCTTGAATATTTCGATTCCTTCAACGGACAGGTTGTCGCTGATCAGCACTCTCTTCATGGATCTCCTCCTTTCGGCACGCTACAGGGCCGCGATCTTCTCCCGGTAAACCTTCTCCAGCGCTTCCAGGGCCGCGCGAACGTCCCCGGGGGCGATCGTGGGGCCGCACCAGAAGCGGAATCCCGGCGGCGCATCCTTGTAGGAGCCCATGTCGTAGGCCGCCTTTCTCTTTCCCATCGCGGAGACGATCTCTTTGAGGAATTTCGCCTGTGCATCTTTCGGGAGGGCCCGCACCTTGGGGGCGATCACCGAGAGGCAGACGGAGGTGTTGGAGCGTATCTCCGGGGTTTCGGCCAGGAAGGTGATCCAGTCGTTCTTTGCCACCCACTCCTCGACGACGCCCAGGTTTGCCATGCTCATCCGGATCAGCCCTTCGAGGCCGATCCCGTCCGCCCACTTGAGGGCGTCCAGATAATCCTGCACGCAGAGCATCGAGGGGGTGTTGATCGTGTCCGCCTCGAAGATCGCCCGGTTGACCTTCCCCCCCTTCTTGAGACGGAAGATCTTGGGAAGCGGCCAGGGCGGGTCGTAGGAATCGAGCCGCTCCACGGCGCGCGGAGCGAGGACGAGCATCCCGTGGGCCGCCTCGCCGCCGAGGCATTTTTGCCAGGAAAAGGTGGCCACGTCGATCTTTGTCCAGTCGATCGGCATGGCGAAGGCGGCGCTCGTGGCGTCGCAGAGCGAAAGCCCCTGCCGGTCGGGGGGGATCCAGTCCCAGTTCGGTATTTTCACGCCGCTCGTGGTTCCATTGGCGACAAAGACGACGTCGCCCGTCCAGTCCACGGCGGAGAGATCGGGGATTTTCCCGTAATCGGCCCGGAGGATCGTGGGGTTGATCTTCAACTGCTTGGCGACGTCCGTGGCCCATCCTTCCGAAAAACTCTCCCAGACGAGGACAGTGGCGGGCCGTGCGCCCAGGCAGCTCCACATGGCGGACTCGAAGGCCCCCGTGTCAGAGGCGGGCATGATGCCCGTGAGATAGTCCCTGGGAATACCGAGGATTCGTTTGGTCTCTTCGATGGCGCCAAGCAGTTTCTGCTTGCCCAGCGCGGAACGGTGGGAACGTCCGACTGCGGCATCCTTCAGTGCGTCGAGGGTCCAGCCGGGTCTCTTGCTGCAGGGGCCTGAGGCGAAATTGGGGTTGCTCATACGCTTTCCTTTTCTCCTTTCGTGATGTGTGATGTACGGTCAAAGATCGACAGATGACGGATTCACATATCAGCATTGGACAGATGACTCAAGTATTTTTGATATTGATTGACGCCGCAAAAAGGAAAGGGTATGTACCCGAATCGACCGGGAGGTGCCCCGTGAAAAAGGTTAAGACGCTGTTTTTCTGTCAGAATTGCGGGCAACAGTCGCCGAAATGGCTGGGCCGGTGCCCTGCCTGCGGCGAGTGGAACCGCTTTGTCGAGGAGGAGGTCCGGGACGCAGACGCATCCCGTCCGGCCGATCGACCTTTCGACGGCGTTCCGCAGTCCATCGAGGCGATCACGGCGGAAGAAGGGGAGCGGCTCCGGACGGGGATCGCCGAACTGGATCGCGTGCTGGGCGGCGGGATCGTCGCCGGGTCTGCCATCCTCGTCGGAGGAGATCCCGGCATCGGCAAGTCGACGCTGCTCTTGCAGGCCCTTGATAAACTGGCCGCAACCGGCCTGTCCGTTCTCTATGTTTCCGGCGAGGAGTCGGCCCGTCAGATCAAGCTCCGGGGAAAACGGCTCGGAGCCGCTTCGAAGGAACTCCTGGTTCTGGTCGAGGTGGAACTGGAGAACATCCTGAGCCGCATCGCCGAGGTCATGCCTGCGGCGGTCGTCATCGATTCCATCCAGACCGTCTACTCTCCGGTCCTCTCCTCGGCGCCGGGGAGTGTGGGACAGGTGCGGGAGGCGTCGGGAAGGCTGATTCTCCTCGCCAAGAAGACAGGAATCCCCGTCTTTCTGGTCGGCCATGTCACGAAGGACGGCTCCATCGCCGGGCCGAAGGTCCTGGAGCACATGGTCGATACGGTCCTCTATTTCGAGGGGGACTCCGGCCACGCCTACCGGATCATCCGGGGAATCAAGAACCGTTTCGGACCGACCCATGAGATCGGCGTCTTCGAGATGCGCGATACGGGGCTTTCCGAGGTCGCCAATCCCTCCGCCTTCTTCCTCGCGGAGAGGCCCGAAGGGGCCGCGGGGTCGGTCGTCGTGCCGAGCATGGAGGGGACGCGGCCGATCCTGATCGAGGTCCAGTCCCTGGTCTCCTCGACGAGCTTCGGCATGCCGCGGAGAACGGCGATCGGCGTGGACCATAACCGTGTTTCACTGCTCACGGCCGTCATGGACAAGATCTGCGGCATCCATCTGGGCGGGAGCGATATCTTTTTGAACGTGGCAGGTGGCGTCAAGGTCGACGAGACGGCAATCGATCTGGGGATCGTAGCGGCGATGGCCTCCAGCTTCCTCAACCGGCCGATCGCCGCGGGGACCGTCGTCTTCGGGGAGGTCGGCCTGACGGGCGAGGTGCGCGGTATCTCCCAGACGGAGCTCCGGATCAGGGAGGCGGCCCGGATGGGATTTTCGCGCTGTATCCTGCCGCGAACGCTGAGCTGCGAGGGGCTGCACCAGCAGCGCATGGAGCTGATCCCCATCCGTTCCCTGAACGAGCTCACAGAGCACCTCTTTTGACATAAAATTCCTCAGGAAAAAATATCAGGCAATCCTTGACATCAAAAAATAGATGCATATGATACCCCGTGTCGATCGGATATAAGGTGGTTTTGCCAGTCTAATATAATGAAGAAAGGAGAAATTTCGGCATGAAAATCAGACCATTGCAGGACAGAGTGATCGTGAAGCGGCTCGCAGAAGAGGAGAAGACCAAGGGAGGGATCATCATCCCGGACACGGCAAAAGAGAAGCCCATGGAGGGGCTGGTCATCTCCGTCGGAAAGGGAAAGACCGCCGATGACGGCAAGCTGATCAAGCCGGATGTCAAGGCAGGCGACAGGATTCTTTTCGGCAAGTATTCGGGGACCGAAGTCAAGATCGACGGCGAAGAGCTTCTGATCATGCGCGAGGACGACATTCTCGGCATCTTGGAAAAATAATCGAAATGATCATATGAGAAGGAGGATGGATACATGGCAGCAAAATTACTTCAGTACGATGAAGAGGCGAGGAAGTCGATTCTCGCCGGGGTCAACACGCTGGCCGATGCGGTCAAGGTAACCCTCGGTCCCAAGGGTCGGAATGTCATCATCGACAAGAGCTACGGTGCCCCGACGGTCACCAAGGACGGCGTGACGGTTGCCAAGGAGATCGAGCTTCAGGACAAGTTCGAGAACATGGGCGCCCAGATGGTGAAGGAAGTGGCCAGTAAGACCAGCGACGTCGCCGGCGACGGAACCACCACCGCTACGATCCTGGCTCAGGCGATCTTCCGGGAAGGTGCTAAGAGCGTGGCTGCCGGAAGCAACCCGATGGACGTGAAGCGCGGAATCGACAAGGCCGTGGAAGTGGTCGTGAAGGAGCTCCGCAAGCTGAGCAAGCCGACCAAGGACGCCAAGGAGATCGCGCAGGTCGGCACCATCTCCGCCAACAATGACGAGGCCATCGGCGCGATCATCGCCGAGGCGATGGAAAAGGTCGGCAAGGAAGGCGTCATCACCGTGGAAGAGGCCAAGGGGCTCGATACGGAGCTCGAGATCGTCGAAGGAATGCAGTTTGACCGCGGCTATCTCTCCCCCTATTTCGTAACCAATGCCGAGAAGATGGAAGTCGAGCTCGAGGATGCCCTCATCCTGATCAATGAGAAGAAGATCAGCAACATGAAGGACCTGCTCCCCATTCTGGAGCAGATTGCCAAGATGGGCCGGCCGCTTCTGATCATCTCCGAGGATATCGAAGGCGAAGCGCTGGCGACCCTCGTGGTCAACAAGATCCGCGGCACCCTCCATGTAGCCGCTGTAAAGGCCCCCGGATTCGGCGACCGCCGCAAGGCCATGCTGGAAGACATCGCGATCCTGACGGGCGGCAAGATGATCTCCGAGGAGATGGGCTACAAGCTGGAGAACACCAAGCTGGAAGACCTCGGCCGCGCCAAGCGGATCACCATCGACAAGGACAACACGACCATCATCGACGGGGCGGGTGCCCGTGCAGCCCTCGAAGGCCGCGTGAAGCAGATTCGCGCCCAGATCGATGAGACCACCTCCGACTATGACCGCGAGAAGCTCCAGGAGAGACTGGCGAAGCTGGTCGGCGGCGTGGCCGTGATCAAGGTCGGCGCTGCAACCGAGACGGAGATGAAGGAGAAGAAGGCGCGTGTGGAAGATGCGCTCAACGCAACCCGCGCGGCCGTTGAGGAAGGCATCGTCCCCGGCGGCGGGGTCGCCTACCTGCGGACGCTTCCGGCGCTCGAAAAGATGAAGCTCGAGGGCGACGAAGAGGTCGGTGTCCGCATCGTCCGGAAGGCCCTGGAAGAGCCGCTCAAGATGATCGCGAACAACGCCGGGCTTGAAGGCAGCATCGTGGTGGAAAAGGTCAAGGACAAGAAGGGCGCCTTCGGATTCAACGCCCGGACCGACAAGTACGAGGATATGATCGCGGCCGGCGTCATCGACCCGACCAAGGTCACGCGGTTCGCCCTGCAGAATGCCTCCTCGGTCGCGTCCCTCATGCTGACCACCCAGTGCATGATCGCGGACAAGCCGGAAGAGAAACCGGCCATGCCGGCCATGCCTCCGGGCGGCGGCGGATATCCCGGCATGGGGATGTAGTTCCCGGCCGATAACGGTTCATCGAAGGCCCCCGTCGCGGTTCCAGGATGGGGGCCTTTTTTTCAGAATCGCCATCCGGTCTGTTTCGGTAATGGGTCACATTTCCTCATACAAAATACTTGACAGGTTCCTTTTGGTAAGATAAAAAGCGGCCAAAAATGAATGAACGTTCACTCATTAATGGCGGGAATTGAATCATGAAGGCGGCAGACAAGCGAAGCGACATCATGCAGGCGGCCCTGGAATTGATCGCGGAGCAGGGTTTCCACGGGGCCCCGATGGCCGAGATCGCCGAAAGGGCCGGCGTCGCGGCCGGAACGATCTACCGCTACTTCGAGAACAAGGACGTGCTCATCACTGAGTTGCATCGGGAACTGGAAGATAGGATCATAACGGTTCTCCAGGAGGGGTACCCCCTCGGAAGGCCCCTGCGGGAAAGATTTCTCTACCTGAACCAGAAACTGCTCCGGTATTTCATCGAGCACCCCCTCCATTTCCGATACATGGAGCAGTACTTCAATTCCCCCTTCGGCATCACCATGCACAGGGACAAGCTTCTGGGAAAGTCCGGGAACCCCGATCTGCTCCGGGAGATCTTCGAAGAGGGGATCTCTCTGCAGATCCTGAAAGATCTGCCTGTGATGGTGCTCTTTTCCCTGGCCTTCGGCCCGATGATCACCCTGATGCGTGATCACATCCTCGGTTTCATCACCCTGGACAGTCTGCTGATCAGGCAGGTTACGGAGGGATGCTGGGATGCCATCAAAAGATGACGGCTCTCATTTAGGGAAAAAGAGATTTTCTGCCAAGGACTGATCATTCATTCATGACCATTTGAAAAACAGAGGTGTCGCATGCAGATCGATGACAGAGCCAAAGGAATCGCCGTCGGAGTTGTGCTCACAGGGCTCCTGATCCTGTGCGGCTGCGGGCAGAAAAACGCAGCGGGACCTGCTCAGGGCGGGCCGCCGGAAGTGGCTGTCGTGACCGTCCAGCCCCAGCGACTGGTGGTGACGACGGAACTGTCCGGACGGACGTCCGCCAACCGGGTCGCGGAAGTGCGTCCCCAGGTGGGTGGCATCATCCAGAAGCGCCTCTTTGTCGAAGGGGCCGATGTCAAGGCCGGCGAGACGCTCTACCAGATCGATCCGGCGACCTATCAGGCAGCCTGCGACATCGCGGCGGCGAACCTCGCCGCAGTGAAGAAGAACGCCGACCGGGCCCGGGCCGCGCTTCAGGCGACGCTCGCCGGCGTCACCCGGCAACAGGCCACCCTGAAACTCGCCCGGACGAACCGGGAGCGTTTCGAAGATGCGTACAAGGAGAGAGCCGTCTCCGCCAGCCAGCGCGACCAGACTGCGACCGAGGCCGAATTGGCCACGGCTGCGCTTCAGGCCACCGAGGCCCAGGTGGTGAGTGACCGGGCCGCGGTGGCCGCGGCAGAGGCGGCCATCGACCAGGCCCAGGCGGCCATGGAAACAGCCAAGATCAATCTGGGATACACCCGGATTACCGCCCCCATCTCCGGCCGCATCGGGAGATCCAACATCACCGAAGGCGCCCTGGTCACAGCCCATCAGCCGGTGGCGCTCGCGACCATCCAGCAATTGGATCCCATGTACGTCGACGTGCCCCAATCCACAACCGAACTCCTGCGGCTGCGGAACCGCCTCGAAGGCGGCCAACTCAGCCGCAACGGGGAAATCCGGAACAAGGTCCGCCTTCTCCTGGAAGACAACGCCAAATACCCCTGGGAAGGGGCGCTTCAATTCCGCGACGTCACCGTCGATCCGACGACCGGATCGGTTGTCCTGCGGGTGGTCTTTCCCAACCCCAAGGGCTACCTGCTGCCGGGCATGTTCGTTCGGGCCGTGCTGGAAGAAGGGGTCAATCCCAAAGCGCTCCTGATTCCCCAGCAGGCTGTCTCAAGGGATCCCAAGGGGACCCCTCTGGCCCTGGTCGTGGACGCCGAAGGCAAGGTCCAACAAAAAATGCTGTCGCTCGACCGCGCCATCGGAAATGACTGGCTTGTTTCAGCCGGTATTTCCCCCGGCGAGCGGCTGATCATCGAAGGGATGCAGAAGGTGAGACCAGGCGCCCCCGTAAAGGCCGTGCCCTTTGCAGCCGGTCCCCAAAAGAATGGCGGGGAACCAAAAAAGGCGACCCCCCCGGCTGCCAAAGCGAACTGACGGAGGCCCGCGATGCTATCGAAATTTTTCCTTCAACGACCGGTTTTTGCCTGGGTCATCGCCATCATCATCATGGCGGTGGGCGTCATTGCGATCTACACCCTGCCCGTCTCCCAGTATCCGGATATGGCGCCGCCCTCCATCTCCGTTTCCGCCTCCTATCCGGGCTCTTCGGCCCAGACCGTGGAAAACAGCGTCACCCAGACCATCGAACAGAAGATGACCGGTTTGGACAATCTGATCTACATGTCCGCCTCCAGCGATTCGGCAGGCGCCTCCCGTCTGGAGTTGACCTTCGCCCCGGGGACGGACGTGGACATCGCCTGGTCCAAGGTCCAGAACAAAGTCCAATCCACCATGCCGAGCCTCCCCGATGTGGTACAAAATCGGGGGGTCGATGTCCGCAAATCCACCCGGAATTACCTGATGATCGTGTCCCTGGTTTCCGAAGACGGCCGCATGGATCACATCGATCTGGCGGACTACGCCACCACCAAACTGGAATCGGTTCTGGCGCGCGTGCCTGGCGTGGGCGAGGTGGAGATCTTCGGCGGCGGTTATACGATGCGCGTCTGGCTCAATCCCGAGGAGCTGACGGATTACGGTCTGACCGTAGCCGATGTGGTCGCGGCGCTCAAGGCCTACAACGTGGAAGTGTCCGCCGGACAGTTCGGCGGCGCGCCTGCGGTGAAAGGCCAGCGTCTG
This sequence comes from Deltaproteobacteria bacterium, assembly GCA_021372695.1. The sequence continues at coordinate 1,690 of JAJFTY010000035.1, read as the reverse complement.
AACGCCCCCATCGTGGTCCAGAACATGCTTTCGACTCCGGAAGAATTTGCCAACATCCCCCTGCGCACCAATCCGGACGGTTCCATCGTGCGGATTGCCGATGTGGGGCGCACCGAACTGGGCTCCGAGGTCTACGACATCAAGGGTTTGTTCAACGGAAAAGAGGCCGTGGGCATCGCCATCCGTCAGGCCGCCGGCGCAAACGCCCTGGATACGGCCGATGCCGTCAAGGCCAAGCTGGCGGAAATGAGCCGGTACTTCCCGGCGGGGATCAGCGTCTCCTATCCGATGGACACCACACCCTTCATCAAGGTGTCCATCAAGGAAGTGGTCAAGACCCTCTTCATCGCCATCTTCCTGGTCTTCCTGGTGATGTGGCTTTTCCTGGGCAACTTGCGTGCCACCCTGATCCCGACGATCGCTGTGCCGGTGGTGCTTCTGGGAACTTTTGCGGTTCTCAAGTTCTTCGGGTTCTCCGTCAACATGCTGACCATGTTCGCCATGGTTCTGGCCATTGGCCTGCTGGTGGACGACGCCATTGTCGTGGTGGAGAATGTCGAGCGGATCATGGCCGAGGAGGGGCTCCCGGCCAAGGAAGCCACGGCCAAGTCCATGGAGCAGATCACGAGCGCACTCATCGGCATTGGCCTGGTATTGTCCGCCGTTTTCGGCCCCATGATCTTCTTCCCCGGCTCCACCGGCGTCATCTATCGCCAGTTTTCCGTCACCATTATTTCCTCGATGCTGTTGTCGGTGGTCGTGGCCCTGATCCTGACGCCGGTGCTCTGCGCCGCACTGCTCAAGCCGGTGAAGGCCGGGCATGAACCGGCGGAAAATGCGATCATTTTCCTGCGCCCCTTCTTCCGCTGGTTCGATCGCGTGTTCTTCGGACTTCGAGACCGGTATGTGGGAATGGTCGGTCATTCCCTTTCGCGGACAAAACGCTACCTCGCCATCTTCCTGGTGATCATCGTGGTCATGGGGGTCCTGTTTCTGCGCATGCCCACCGCCTATCTCCCCGATGAGGACCAGGGGATCATGCTGGCCCAGATCATGATGCCGACAGGCTCCACGATGGAACAGACCCAGGAGGTCTCCAATAAAATCGGAGATTATTTTAAGGAAAATGAAGCAGACTCCGTGGAATCGGTGATGGCCCTCACCGGCATGAGCTTTTCTGGCAGGTCACAGAACAACGGAATGGTGTTCGCAAAGTTGAAGGATTGGGGCCTTCGCGACCGGAAGGAGCTGAAGGCACCGAACGTTGCCGCAAGGGCCACGATGGCCTTTGCGAGCATCCGCAACGCCCTGGTGTATGCCTTTACGCCGCCCGCCGTGGTCGAACTGGGCATGTCCAAGGGATTCGACTTTCAGCTCCTGGACCGGGGCGGCCTCGGCCACCAGGCCCTGATGGATGCGCAAAAACAGCTCCTGGGAATCGTGGCCAAGGACCCGCGGGTGACCAAAGTCCGGCCCAACAGCCGGGAGGATGTGCCCGAATACCGCATCGACGTGGATTGGAAAAAGGCCGGCGCCCTGGGGGTTCCCATCACCTCCATCCACCAGACGCTCTCGGCCGCCTTCGGCAGCGCCTATGTCAACGACTTCATTCAGGGCGGCCGGGTGAAAAGGGTCTACATCCAGGCGGATGCCCCCTACCGCATGCTGCCCAAGGATCTGGAGGAACTCT
>JAJFTY010000027.1 GCA_021372695.1 Deltaproteobacteria bacterium | reverse complement strand
CGTTTCCGGAAGGATTCTTCGGCGAATGCGGCTAGTTGAGGAATATCTACAGGCTCAATGGGGATTCCTGGTGCGTGCCTCGCCGGATTGAATGAGCGCATACCTGGCCAGGGGTGGCGTCAACAGCATATTGATCACGGTGCTGGCCACAAGCGCATTGAAGAGGAGCGGGCCGAACGAGAGAAACGTCTGCTGTGCCATGAAAGCAAGCCCGAGAGTGAGACCAGCTTTTGGGAGCAGCAGGCCGGGAAATTTCCGCAGGGGCTACGGGGCGCTGATGAGGGTAGCGCCGATCCTCGCTCCTGAATACTTTCCAATTTTTCGTCCCGCGATGATCAGGACGATGAGGATGCCTGCCGCCTTGAACGCCAGGACGTCGATGTGCATTCCGTTGAGCACGAAGAAGAGTACGAACAGCACCTCCTCGACGCGCTGCAGAATGGTGATCGGCTCCTCCCGGCCGGAACCGTTGACGACGACGAATCCGGCCGCCATATTGACAGGACAGACCAGAGTCCGCATGCTTCGCTTGCACCGGTCAGAATCAGAGGAATCCCGGATTCTTTGATTCTGTCGAGAGACGTAGCCGCCTCTGCAAAGGACTAGTTCCCCGTGGTTGAGCAGGTTGCCGTGGAGATCAGTAAGTATGGAAATTAGGAGGAATACTCTCCATCAGTCGAACGGGCATCACACTTCCGTACACTATGAATCGGCCGCGGTCGGGAATTGAGTACCTCAATCATTCGGCTTGTCGGTCTTGCAACTCTTCCGGCGCGTGCCGACCAGCCTCCTGCAAATCCTCAGTATGATTCCAATCAGGCTTCTATTCCTGTTTTTATAGGATGCATGGATATGATCCAGATCGTTTCCGATCTCGACGTCCACGGACGCGGATTTCCTGAATGAAAGGACCTGCGTTGGGAATACACTTCTGTGTCCTGTCATGAGAAAACTGACGATGCAGGCGATCGCGGCATAGGGCGCAATCGCGCTTCCGAAGAATTCAACGGCCAGGATACTGGCGGCGATCGGGGTGTTCACAGCGCCCGCGAGGAGGCTGACGAAGCCGACTGCCGCGAAGGTCGCTCGGTCCAGTCCCATGGTGCTTCCAAACAGGCTTCCTGCCGTGGCGCCGATGAACAGAATCGGCATGATCAGGCCTCCACTGCCGCCGAAGTTCAGTGTGATGCTCGTGAATACGGCCTTCAGGATAAAGACGTAAAAGACGATCTCTTCCCCCCTGAGGGAAGCCTGAATGGTTTCAAGACCGCTGCCGAGAAACCGTGTCGAAAAGATAAGGGTCAGGCCGATGAGAACCACGCCGCCAATGATTCCTCTCAGTGGAAGCGACTCTCCGACCTTTTCGGCCAACCTCTTCCCGGCCTTCAGAACCTCGATGAGAATGACCGAACAGATCCCAAAAAAGATGCCGGCCAGGACGATTTTCAATATGAAAGCCTCCGACAGGGTCGGTGAAAAATTCAGAGGATAGAATTCGTAACGGATCCCGAACAACGACGCGACCTGGTAACTGGTAATCCCGGCGATGAAAGAGGGGAGGAGAACCTCGTACAGGAGGCTGCCCACATAGAGGACTTCGACGCCGAAAATCGCTCCTGAAAAAGGGGCGCCGAGGACCGCGGCAAATCCTGCACTGATCCCGCAGATCACGATTTTTTTCCTATCGCTGGTGTCGAGTTTGAACAGATCGGCTACGAACGACGAGAGGGATGCACCTATCTGACCGCACGGTCCGACCTGCCCCACGGAGCCACCCGTCGCGATCGTGATGATAGTGGTGAGGAGCTTGACCGGTACGATGCCGACATTGATTTTTCCTCCGCGACGATGAACGGCCTCGATCACCTTTTCGATCCCATACCCTTTGGCGTCCGGTTCCAGATATTGCATGGCCAGGGCACTGATGGACAAGCCGACGGGGAGCAGAAGAAAATAGTAGGAATATCCAGCGCTGAAGGCAACGCTCCGGTCCAGAAGCGTCAGGAAGAGGGCCGTGGAAAGGCCTACGATCACTCCGATTCCGGTGGCGATAGCGACCCATTTCAGGATGCTGATGAACAGGATGGACTCTTCGATCAGGCTTTTTCTCATGGTCTACTTGCCCTGAATTTGGGCCTATCAGGTGATGACTCCCTCAATCAATCCTCTCTTTCATGCCTATGTCACCGTTCCCAATACCGTCACAGTGCCCGGCCAGTGTCTGTGGGCTGCAAGGTGAAAGCAGAAATCGCGAAGATTCCGACGCGTAACGCGGTCACCCGATGATGCCGGGCAGATCGGAATATCGTTCCAAGATCCGATCGGCGCCGGCCTGTAAGAGCTCGTGTCGCAGTTTTTCCGGCTCGGCGGCAGAGAGGGTCACCCCCACGCCGCGGTAGCCGGTCTTGGACGCCCGGGCTGCGTGCATGTCGTCGGGCATGTCGCCGAGATAGTAGCATTCGCCGGGATTCCGGCCGAGCAGGTCCGGAATCCGGTCCAGCATGTAGGGATCCGGTTTTTTCAGGGAGATCGGTTCGCCGCTCACGGCCCGGATACGCTCCTCCTCCCGGATGCAATCGTCCAGCGTGACCATGAGTCGAAAGTATCTTCTCAGGCCGAAACGGTCCAGCGGAAAATCCGCCTCCGCCTGCGGCCGGCCCGTGGCAATGGCCAGAATGGAGTCCCGGGAAAGGTCTGCCAGAAGCGCGGGGTCGATCAGCAGGGTCTCCCGATGGATCAACCCCTCTTCCCGGCAGAAGCGGGCTTCGAGACCATACTGCGCCCGGAAGAGCGTGGGGCCGAGATAGACCTCCTGGAAAATCTGCTTGATCACGTTGCCGGTGCCGACATCGCCCCGGTAGAAGGTTGCCACGAAGGGGTCGCGGCGCCGGCCGTATCGCCCGAAAAGATCCATCAGCGGACGGGTGGAGGCGTTGAGAAAGGCCGCGAGGTCCGACGCATCGCAGTGGCGAATGGCCTCCTCAAGCGTCCGGGCATCGTCTTCCCACCCGGGTTCGACCGGTCTCTTGATCCGTGCAAAAAGGAGATGCAGCGTCAGATCGGTCAAATCCCAGTCGTTGTTCAGCCCGCCGGTCTGCTTCAGCTCTGCCAGGTCCGCCAGAGGGAAGAACGGGTCGGGCAATTGTTCGAAACCCCTCGCCCCGCTGAGAAACAGCCTCGCCGTCTTCCGGACCGCCTCGCGGTAGGAGCGGGAGACATCGATCAGGACGCCGTCCATGTCGAACACGATCAACCTCGGTCTGTTCATGAGGCCTTTTCTATTTCATCGGCGGAGATCTGTCAAACACAATCGGGCCAGTGTTTGCCGGTTTCCGCCGACCGGTGCCAGACGGCCCTGGAAGCGCTTGATCCCTCCCCATGAGCGGCGTGACGCAGACTTTTCAGTTGCTAATTTGGCGAACAGGATGTATTTATCCTCCGTTTCAATCTTGGGTCAAGACCGCCCGAGTCGTCATGACCGATCTTCATGCACATATGGTTTTTGAACGACGGGGAGCGACTCCGTCGAAGCCGGTCCGTGGTTCCGCCTTTGCAGTTCCCGCGTCCGACCGGCCTGTGATCGCTTTCCGACGGTTTTGAAGGTGGGGATTCGCATTGAAGCAGGCTGACCACAAGAGCGGTCGAAAGAAACCGGCAGGCTCCCCGCTCAAGATCTGTCTTCTCACCTATCGGGGAAACCCGACCTGCGGGGGTCAGGGTGTTTACATCAAGTACCTGAGCCGGGCGCTCCATGAGCTCGGACATGAGGTCGACGTCCTGTCCGGTCCCCCTTATCCGGAACTCGCAGAGGGTATCGCCCTCCACAAGATACCCGGGCTCGACCTGTACAACCCGGACCATCTCTTCAAGGTCCGGAACGCCCGGGAACTCCGCTCGCCCCTCAATCAGTTCGAATTTCTCAGCATGTGTTCCGGTGGATTTCCGGAGCCCTGCACCTTCGGTTTCCGCGCCCGCCGTTATCTGGCCGCAGGGCGGAACGGATACGATGTGGTTCACGACAACCAGAGCCTCTCGTACGGCCTGCTAGGCATCGCCCGGAGCGGCTATCCGACGGTGGCCACGATCCACCATCCGATCACGGTGGACCGGGATACGGAGATTGCCGCGGCCGGCAGCTGGCTCCGGCGAATGAAGGTGAGGCGCTGGTACTCCTTTCTCTCCATGCAGAAGCGGGTCTCCCGCCGGTTGTCGAAGATCATCACGGTTTCCAAATGTTCCAAACGGGACATCGGCCGGGAGTTCGGGCTCGGGGATGATCGCTTCCGCGTCGTCCCCAACGGGATCAACGCAGACTATTTCTATCCGCTCGGCGGGGTCAAGAGGGCCGACCACCAGGTCCTCGTGACCAACAGCGCCGACACGCCGCTGAAGGGGCTCCGATACTTGCTGGAAGCAGTGGCCGATATCCGGCGGAAGCGGAATATCCGGGTCGTGGTGATCGGAACCCCGAAGAAGGAGGGGACGATCGAGCGTCTCGTTCATGAGCTTGCCCTGGGTGATACGGTCCACTTCACCGGCCGCATCGCCTATGACGAGTTCGCCCGCTATTACGCCGAGGCGACGATGGCCGTGATCCCCTCGCTCTATGAGGGGTTCGGCATGCCCGCCGGCGAGGCCATGGCCTGCGGCGTGCCGGTGGTCAGCACGACCGGCGGCGCGCTCCCCGAGGTGGTGGGGGATGCGGGAATCCTGGTACCGCCCGGGGACGCGGCGGCCCTGCGGGACGCCATCACGGCTCTTCTGGACGATCCGGAAAAGCGACGCAGCCTCGGAGCCGCGGGGCTGGCCCGGGTGAGCCAGTCGCTCACCTGGCGTCATGCGGCCGAAAAAACGGTCGAGGTCTACCGGGAGGCGATCGATGCTCACGGTTGATTTCAGGCGGATCCCACTGCGTCCGGGGATCCGGCTCCTCGACGCCGGCTGCGGCAGTGGAAGGCACCTCTGCGAGCCGTTCCGGACGCCGGGCGTCGATGTCGTGGGCGTGGACCTGAACCGGGGCGATCTCGGGAAGGCACGGGGGTACCTCTCCCTCATGTCCGGGGAGAAATCGGGCCGGTGGGTGGTGGCCCAAGCCGACGTGACGCAACTTCCCTTCGGCGACGGGAGTTTCGATGTCGTGGTCTGCTCGGAGGTCCTGGAACATATCGCGGACAACCGCGCTGCGGTCCAGGAACTGGTCAGGGTCCTGAAGCCCGGTGGGGATATGGTGGTCACGGTTCCCCGTTTCTGGCCGGAGCGGATCTGCTGGGCCATCTCCCGGGCCTACCATCAGGAGCCGGGCGGCCACATCCGGATCTACCGGAAGCCCGAGTTGAAGCATCTTCTGGAGTCCGCGGGGGTCCGGTGCCGGGGGATCCGCTACCGGCACGGCTTGCACTCGCCCTACTGGTGGCTCAAGTGTCTCGTGGGGCACAAGAACGACGATTTTCCGCTGGTCGTGGCCTACCGGAAATTTCTCGAATGGGACATCATCCGGCATCCCCCGCTGACCGCCTGGATGGAGAGGATTCTGAACCCGCTGATCGGCAAGAGCATCATCTTCTATCTGAAAAAAGGATACCGCTGATGGAGTTGCCCCTTTCGCAAGAACTGGCGCGATCGCGCGTGGACGTGGATCTTGTCGCGGACTTTATCGCCGGCCTGCAGAAACCGAACGGCGAAATTCCCTGGTCGGCGGAAGGAAAGACCGATCCCTGGGACCACGTGGAGAGCGCCATGGGTCTGAGTGCGGCCGGACGCATCCGGGAGGCGGAGAGAGCCTATCAGTGGATGGCCGGAGCGCAGTTGCCGGACGGGAGCTGGTGGTCGGCCACCCGGAATGGCGTCCCCGAGGACAGGACCCGGGACAGCAACCTCGCCTCCTACATCGCCGTCGGCGTCTACCACCACTTCCTGATCACGCAGGATCGACCTTTCGTGCGCCATCTCTGGCCCACCGTGGAGGCGGGAATCGATTACGCCGTCGGGCTCCAGGCCGATACCGGCGAACTCTTCTGGGCCAGGAACGGCAAAGGCGCCGTCGACCGGATGGCGCTCCTGACCGGATCCAGTTCCGTCTGCATGAGCATCAAATGCGCGATCGCGATCGCGGACCTTCTGGGCAGGAGACGCTCGGACTGGGAGGCGGCCGGCCGGAAGCTCGGAGAGGCGATCCGCCACCGACCCAGCCTTTTCAACATGATGAAGGCGCGCTATTCGATGGACTGGTACTACCCCGTGCTCTGCGGCGCGGTCACCGGCGCAGAGGCCCGCAAGAGGATCGACCGCTCCTGGGAGAAGTTCGTCGTGCCGGACTGGGGGGTCCGGTGCGTCTGCGACCGCCCCTGGGTCACGATCGCGGAAGGATCGGAGCTGGTCCTGACGCTTGCGGCGGTCGGAGAGTACGAGCGGGCGGCCATCGTCTTCAACTGGATCTGCGACAAGAAGTACGACGACGGCTCCTACTGGATGGGAGCGACCTTTCCCGATGGGGTGATCTGGCCCGAAGAGAGGACATCCTGGACAGCGGCGGCGGTTCTCCTGGCCCACGACGCACTCCACGATATCACACCGGGCGGCCGCCTCTTCAGCCACGCCTTCTGGAACGGCGGGGGATATCCGGGCAGATGCAGAGGGATGGTCCCCACGCCTTCCGAACCACACAACGCATCAGCCCGAACCACGGATCGAGGTTGATTCCGTTGCGCAAAGACCACCGCCCATATTCCCTCAAACGGTTCGATCTCCATTTCCAGAGATGGTACGCGGACCATTTCCTCCGACCCCATTTCGATCATCTCGGGCGGGGATGCACCTTCATGAAGCCCTGGCATGTCGAGATCTTCGGCGGGCCCGTCACCCTGGGAGACTATGCCACCGTGATCGCCACGCCGGACTGGAAAGTCCGGCTGACGGTCTGGTCCGAGTTCGGGGCCAGCGGGAGAATCGAGATCGGGAAATGTTCCCTGATCTGCCCTGGCGTGCGGATCAGCGCCGCGACCGAGATCGTGATCGGGGAGAGCTGCATGCTCGCCCACGGGGCGTTCGTGACCGATTCGGATTGGCACGGCGTCTATGACCGTGGTCAGCCGATCGGACAGACCGACCCCGTGAAGGTGGAAAACAATGTCTGGATCGGGGACGGCGCGATCGTCTGCAAGGGGGTCCGGATCGGCGAGAACAGCATCATCGGCGCCGGTTCGGTGGTGGTTCGCGATATCCCGGCCAATGCGATCGCCGCGGGGAATCCGGCCGTGGTCGTGAAGGTTCTCGATCCCGCGAAACCGATGAAGACCAGGGCCGACTGGCTGGCGGATCCTGCGGCCCTCGCCGTCCAGTTCGCCGAGATCGATCGTCATTTCATGAAAGACAACACCTGGCTGGGGTGGCTTCGTTCGCTCATCCTTCCCAGAAAGGGGGACTGATTTGCATACGGCAAAAGAACCTGTCCGGGTGGCCATCGTGGCGCCGCCCTATCCTCTGGAAGAGGCGCCGGCGCCGCCGCTGGGCGTCACCTATGTCGCCGGCGCCTTCGACGCGGCCGGGGCGGAGGTCCGGATCTTCGATTTCATCGTGAGTCGCTACACGCCGGAAAAGCTGCGGGAGCAGATCGACGCCTTCCGTCCGGACGTGCTCGGGGCAACATCGGTCACCCTCAATTTCCCCGGTGCCGCGGAGATCGTCTGCGAAGCGAAGCGCCACCGCCCAGAGCTTCTGACGGTCATGGGGGGACCCCACGTCTCCTTTTCCGCCGAACGGACCCTCAGGGACTATCCAGGAATCGATCTGATCGTCGCCGGGGAAGGGGAGGGGACCATCGCCGAACTGATGGCGTCCGGGCTCGATCCCGAAAAGTGGGCAGGGATCCGCGGATTGGTGTTCCGCTGCGACGGGGGGATCGTCGATACAGGCCCCCGGCCATTCATCGAAGAGCTGGACACGCTGCCGCTCCCGGCGCGCCACCTCCTTCCCCTCTCACGCTATCAGGCCCTCGGTTATTCGATCAGCATCATCACCTCCCGCGGCTGTCCCTACTCCTGCATCTTCTGCCAGGGACGCCGCATGGTCGGGAACCGGGTGAGGCTCAGGAAGGCGACCCTGGTGGTGGACGAGATCGAGCAAATCCTCTCCTACGGCATCGACCGGATCAATGTGGCGGACGATCTCTTCGTGTCGAGCCGGGGAAAGGTGAAGGAGGTGTGCGACGAGATCCTGAAGCGCGGACTCAAGTTCGCCTGGAGCGCCTTTGCCCGGGTCAACACCGTGGACCTGGAGACCTTGAAGCTGATGCGCAAAGCGGGCTGCGACAGCGTCAGTTTCGGCGTGGAAACGGGAAATCCCGAGATGCTCAAGTTGATCCGCAAGGGGATCACCCTGGATCAGGTCCGCCATGCCGTATCCCTCTGCCGGGAGGCGGGGATTCTCGCGCACACCTCCTTCATCGTCGGCCTCCCCGGCGAAACGGCTGAGACCCTCCGCGAGACCGCAGCCTTTGCGGCCAGCCTCGGCTCTCTCTACGGCTACCATCTCCTGGCCCCCTTCCCCGGGACGACCGTGCGCGAGGAGGTCGAGAAATACGACCTGGAGATCCTGACCGACGACTGGACGCGATATGACGCCAACAGCGCCATCGTCCGAACCTCGGCGCTCTCTCCGGAAGAGATGAACCGCTTCGTGGCGGACTTCGAAGCAACGATCACTGCAACCTGGGAGCAGATGGTCGAGGGATACCATGAGCGGACCAACACGCCGGAGATAGACATGCAGGTCGAGGGCCATTTCCGGATGAAGCTGGTCTATCGCCTGCTTTCGGAAGACCTGATCGAACGGTTGGGTGAGATGCCGCCCGTGGAGTTCTGTGGAGACGGGGCGCACCTCGAGGAGGAGCTCTGCCGGCGCATCGAGGCGGAAACCGGCGCGGAAGGGGGGATCATCCGCCGGGCGATCCGGGGATTCATCGCCAAAGGGTACATCCGCGCCGGGATCTCCGGCGGAACATGCCGATGGTACTGGACCCACAACAACCGTGTCGGAAGTCTCGACGCGGAGCCGGAATCAATCACCGTTTCGGTGCCAGCGATCCCTTGAGAGGTCGGTGATCAGGCCCGGTGATCCCCGCCGCAGAACCCCCAGGGTCCGAGTCATGGGCAGCTCGTCGAAGAGGCCGGATTCGACGGCCATGTCGTAGATGCAGCGCGGCGCCTGGCCTCCGTCGGCCGGGTCGGAAAAGATGTCGTGGATGACCAGGTATCCGCCCGGAAGCAGATGGGAGACCCAGGCGTTGTAGTCGGTGAAGGCCGCTTCGAAGGTGTGGCCCCCGTCGATGAAGATCAGGCTGAGCGGCGTGGTCCAGAAGCGGGCGACGACCGCGGAGCTTGAGACGATCGGCACGACGGTATCTGCGAGCGAGAGTTCCCGGAGGGTATTCCGGAATCTCGGGAACGTGTCGATCCGTCCCGTCAGGGGATCGAGAAGATCTGGATCGAAATAGGCTTGTCCCGGCTGCTGCTCTTCCGACCCCGCGTGATGGTCGATCGAAAAGAGAACCCCGCCGGCCTCGCGGCATCCCAGACCCAGATAGGCGGCCGAGCGGCCGCAATAGCTGCCGATCTCGAGGCAGGGGCCGCGATGAGCGGCTTCGCGCGCCAGTTCGTAAAGACGAACAGCCTCTTCGTCGTCCATGAATCCCTTGAAATGCATCCGCTTGAGTTCATCGACATCCATCGCGCAGGGCCTTCCTCTTCGACTAGTGGACTGGAAAATGATCCGGGACTATACGATGCCGCTCGCGGAAAGGCAAGCACGGCGCTCCGGTTCGGGTAAGCCTTGAGTGTCATTGTCGAAGTGACATTTTTCCATTTTGCCCCTTGACATGACAACATATGGTAGTATGATCGCCATCAAACCACTACATATTGCGCTTTGTCATCCGGTCCAAACATCACGATCATCTCGGAAATAGAGGAGAAATCCATGCACAGCCAGATCAAGAAGAGGGACGGCCGTCTGCTCAAATTCAATGCGGAGAAGATCACCAAAGCGATCGCCAAGGCCGGTGCGGCAACCGCCGAGTTCGACGATGCCGTCGCCAAGACACTGACCATCCGCGTTCTGAATCTGGCCGAACAGATCTTCGACAGCCGGATCACCACGGTGGAAGAGATCCAGGATATCGTCGAAGAAGTACTCCTTTCTTCCCCCTACCGGAAGACGGCGAAAGCCTACATCATTTATCGCGAGCAGCATGCACGCCTCCGGGAGATCACCAACAAGATGGAGGTGGACCTGGTCGATCAGTATCTCAAAAAAATGGATTGGAAGATTCACGAAAACAGCAACATGGATTATTCCCTCCAGGGGTTGAACAATTACATCTCCTCCGAAGTCAGCAAGGTCTACTGGCTCAACGAGATCTATTCGCCGGAAGTCCGTCAGGCGCATACGGAGGGGGATTTCCATATTCATGACCTCAGTCTGCTCTCGGTCTACTGCGTGGGATGGGATCTCTTCGATCTGCTCATGGAGGGTTTCCGCGGCGTCTCCGGGAAGGTCGAGAGCAAGCCGGCCAAGCACCTCCGCAGCGCGCTCGGCCAGGTCGTCAATTTTTTCTACACCCTGCAGGGGGAGGCAGCCGGCGCCCAGGCCTTCTCCAATTTCGACACGCTGCTTGCTCCGTTCATCCGCTACGACCGGCTGAGCTATCAGGATATCCGCCAGGCGCTTCAGGAGTTCATCTTCAACATCAATGTTCCCACGCGGGTCGGTTTCCAGACGCCTTTCACCAACGTGACGCTCGACATCACGGTGCCCCGCTACTATGCGGATAAGAATGTCATCGTCGGCGGCGAACCCCGGAAGGAGACCTATGCCGATTTTCAAGAGGAGTTGAATCTCTTCAACAAGGCCTTTCTCGAGGTCATGGCGGAAGGCGATGCCAAAGGGCGTGTCTTCACCTTTCCGATTCCCACCTACAGCATCACGAAGGATTTCAAATGGGACGACCCGAAATTCGAGGGGCTGTGGGAGATGACGGCGAAATACGGCGTGCCCTACTTTTCCAACTTCATCAATTCGGACATGAACCCTGAAGACGCCCGGAGCATGTGCTGCCGGCTGCGGATCGACAACCGGGAATTGCAGAAGCGGGGAGGCGGGCTCTTCGGCTCGAATCCCCTGACGGGCTCGATCGGGGTCATCACCATCAACATGCCCCGGATCGGCTATCTGGCGAAAACGGAGGAGGAGTTCCGGGAGCAACTGGAGAAACTGATGGTGACGGCGAAGGAGAGCCTGGAGGTCAAGAGAAAGGTGCTGGAAAAATTTACCGACGGCAACCTCTATCCCTACACGAAGCACTACCTGCGGAACGTCAAGGAGCGGTTCGGCGAATACTGGAAAAACCACTTTTCCACCATCGGCCTCGTGGGGATGAACGAAGCCTGCCTCAACCTTCTGGGTCAGAGCATCGCGACGCCGGAAGGACAGCGGTTTGCAAAAGAGACGCTCGACTTCATGCGCAACCGTCTGGTCCTGTTCCAGAAAGAGACCGGGAACAACTATAACCTGGAATCGACTCCCGCCGAGGGGACCTCTTACCGGCTCGCCAGGTCCGACAAGCAGAAATACCCGGACATCCTCTGCGCCAATGAAAACGGGGACAAAGCCGCAACGGGCGAACCGTTCTACACCAACTCGACGCAGCTCCCGGTCAACTATACCGATGACGTTTTCGAGGCCCTGGACCTCCAGGATGAGATCCAGTCCAAGTACACCGGCGGAACGGTCTTCCACACCTATGCCGGGGAGCGCATCTCCGACCCCCGGGCCGTGAAGACCCTGATCCGCAAGATCTGCACGAGTTACCACCTCCCCTACCTGACGTTCACCCCGACCTTCAGCATCTGCCCGTCCCATGGATACCTGAAGGGGGAGGTGGCCTCGTGCCCCACCTGTGAAGAGGCTTGCGAGGTCTATTCCCGGGTCGTCGGATATCTCAGACCCGTCAAACAGTGGAACAAGGGAAAGCAGGAGGAGTTCGGCCTCAGAAAAGAGTACAGGTTCTGACGGATGGTCATCGGGGGGCTGCGGAAATTCTCGCTGATCGATTTCCCGGGTCGGATCTGCGCGACCATTTTTACCCGGGGATGCAACTTCCGCTGCCCCTACTGCCACAATCCTGAACTGGTCGATCCGGCCCGGTCCGGCCCGATTCTTCCGGAGGCGGAGGTGATCTCTTTTCTGGAAAGCCGGCGGGGCAGGCTGGACGCCGTCACGGTGACGGGCGGCGAGCCCACGCTTCAGCCGCATCTGGAGCGTTTCCTTCATGCGGTCAAAGGGATGGGTTATCTCGCCAAGATCGACACGAACGGTTCGAATCCGGAGGTTCTCGAGACATTGATCCGCCACGGCCTGGTCGACTACCTGGCCATGGACGTCAAGGGTCCCTTCGGGAAATACGGTCGGATCGCCCGTGTCGAGGTTCAGACCGAAAAGATCCGGCGAAGCGTCGAACTCATTGCCGCGTCCGGAATCGGGCATGAATTTCGAACCACCATCGTCCGTTCGCAGCTCGATTCGGCAGATCTGGCGGAAACCGCGGCATGGCTGGCACGGGGGGTTTATGTGCTGCAGCCGTTTGTTCCGGCCAAATGTCTCGACGATCGATTTCTTGGGGAAGCCTCCTATTCGCCCGGGGAACTCGCGGACATGGCCAGGCGCCTGGAAACGCCTCTTCTCCGCGTGATCGTCCGTTGACAACGGAGACAAATGATCCATAATGCCGTGCCGACAAGGGTCGGATTCGGAGCGTTCAGAACAGACAGAAAGCAGGTGACCCATGGCTGATCAGGCTACAGAGACCCACGGTCCCGCGCCGGCTTGCAGTTCTCCGGGCGGAAGCGGGAAAACCTGGATCACGGAATTCAGCGAAAAACATATCCGACCGATCCGTAAACTCACCCAGATCGGCGTGGCGCTTTCCGCCGAACGGAACATCGGCCGCCTCTTCGAGATGATCGTGGAGCAGGCGAGGGAATTCACCGGGGCCGATGGCGGGACGCTCTACATCACCTCAGACGATGGAAACGAGCTCCGGTTCGCCATCGTGCAGACGGAGACCCTGAATGTCCGCATGGGGGGAACCGGGGGGCAGATCACCTGGAAGCCGGTCCAGTTGAGAAACCCCGACGGCACGCCCAACCATGGCAATGTTTCCGCCCATGTCGCCTTGACCGGAAGAACGATCAACATCCCGGATGTTTACGATGCGGGGGACTTCGACTTCCAGGGAACGAGGAAGTTCGATGCGCAGACCGGGTACCGTTCGAAATCGATGCTCGTGGTCCCGATGACGAACCACGAGAATGACATCATCGGCGTCCTGCAGTTGCTCAATGCCCGGAATGACGAGAAGAGCGAGGTCATCCCCTTCTCGCCGGAATGTCAGGAAATCACCGAATCCCTGGCCTCCCAGGCCGCCGTGGCCCTCTCCAACAACCGCCTCATTCATGACCTCGAAGAGCTGATGGACTCCTTCATCCGTGCCATTGCGACGGCCATCGATGAGAAGTCTCCCTACACCGGGGGCCACGTCAGGCGCGTGGCCGGGTTGACCATGGCCATTGCCCGCAGGATCAATGAGGTGACGGCCGGGCCGTACGCGGATGTTCGATTTTCGGCCGACCAGATGAAGGAATTGCAGACCGCAGCCTGGCTGCACGACGTCGGGAAGGTGACGACCCCGGAATATGTCGTGGACAAGGCCACGAAGCTGGAGACCATCTATGACCGGATCGAACTCCTCAGGCTCCGTTTCGAGGTGTGCGGACTGCAGGCCCGGATCCGGAGGCTCGAAAAGGGGGCCGCCCCGGAAGGGAGGCAGACGGCAGAGACCGACGAGGGGGAGTGCGGCCTCAGAGAGGAGTTCGGGTTTCTCTCCGAAGCCAACCGAGGAAGCGAACGGATGTCCGACGAGATGATGGAGAGGGTCCGGGCCATCGCCCGGAAGACCTGGATGCGGGACGGAAAAGAAGAGGCCCTGATTTCGCCGGACGAGGTCGAGAACCTGAATATCCGTCAGGGAACCCTGTCCGCGAAAGAGAGGGAGATCATCCAGAACCATGCCAGGATGACCGACAAGATCCTTTCCCAGTTGCCATTCCCGAAGAAGCTGAAGAACGTCCCCTACTATGCCGCCACGCATCATGAAATGCTCAACGGAAAGGGCTATCCGAGAGGCCTCAGTGCGGCCCAGCTTCCCCTGCAGTCGCGAATCATCGCCCTTGCGGATGTATTCGAGGCGCTGACCGCCAATGACCGACCCTATCGGAAGGGCAAGACCCTCGAGGAGACCATGCGAATCCTCGCGATGATGGTGAAGGACGGGCACCTCGATCCGGAGCTCTTTGCTTTTTTCCAGTCCGAAGGGCTGCACCACTACTCCGGAAACGGTGAATCGACTCAGGGACAGAACGCTCTCCAACGATGACTTTCAGAGGTCTTGCCCTGCTAGGTCGGCCCGCCGATCGGATCGGTCCTCTCCCGAAGGCGTTGGTTGAATTGTGGCCAATCGATGCGGTAGTGGTGGCCGGCAAGGCTCTCCCAGAAAAGCTGCCGGTAGTGGTCGGATTCGAAATGGTTCTGGAGGGGTGCCGTCAGCGGATGGACCTGAAAATCGGCTTCCCATGACGCCTTTTCCCGCAGCAGTTTCCCGCGAAGACAACCCAGGTCGATGGCCCAGGAGACGTCATCGAGGTTGAATTCTTCGGTGTCCCGCATGAGTGCCGCCAGTTGTCCCTCCTGAACGGGATTGTAGCATTTGAAAAGAGCGTGATAGAGGAGGGCGGCATGGAAATATTGCGGATGGATGGCGATGCCGTCCTTGCCGATCCGCATGCCGATCAGGGAGATCAATTGAAGGACTTCGCGGCTGATTCCCAGCCCGGGATATCGCTGACCGGGCAGGGGGGGACACTCCGGCGTGAAGGCGGCCGTCGGATTCTGCATGCAGAGCCACTCCACCATGAGCACGTGGTAATAACGGGAGCGCGCCGGGGCATCTTCTTGACGCTGTGCTTCGAGGATCCCCTCGCGAAGGATCAGTTCCAGCAGGGTGTGATTTTCATCTTCCGCTCCGGCAAAACAGACGCGCAGGCGCTGCCGGTAGGGGTCGTCAAGATTCAGCCTGATGTCGAGATCAGCGAACCCTTTCCGGCGGAGCAGTGCGAAGATGCCATACTCCTCGAAAATCCGCATCAGCCCGGCCTGTGAGTAGTGCTTGAGAAAGAGTTCGGAGATTCTGAACGGCGGGCTGCTGCGGAAAAGATTCTCCGCGACGGCTTCCGGCTGTTCCTCGCTGATCTGAGCCAGGTCCGCCGGGTTCAGCCGGTGATAGATTTTCCGGTACCGTCTTTCGATCCCGGAGGTGGCCGCCTCCCGGTTCACCGTCATCACGGGACAGGTTGCCCGGCGGCAGATCCACTCGACGAAGGAGGTCTCCCCGATCATGCCGGAACCGCCCCGCCCGGTCCCGATCACGATCATACCCACATCCCCTTCCCCGATCCGGGCGAAGACGGCCTCTTCCGCGGTACCGGCCATCAGGGAGGCGGAGACCCTCAGTCCGGTTTGCAGCGCCTGCGCTTTCTCCAGAAGGGACGCCATCCGTCCGGCGGGACCGGCCGCTGAACCGTCTCTGTGGTCTGGAACGCGCTGCCCATCGGGCAGAACGTGCAGGATGATCAATTCTGCGCCGGTCCGATGGGCCAGGGCGGCCGCGTGGGGCAGTGCCCGCAACGAGGATTCCCCGAAATCTGTGAGGTGGAGGATTTTACGGAGCGGCCAGTGGGATGCGGGCGGATCATGCTTCACAGTGATCACGGGAGAGGAGGCCTTTCGAATCAGCCGCCAGGAGGTCCCGCGAGGGATCCATTCCTCCAGCCTTGAAAGAAGCCGGTTCCCCTGGATGATCCAATCGGGGCGGGCCGAATCGGCACACCTCAGAATTTCCGCAAGAACGGCCCCTTCGGTGATTTGCAGCGAGTAGTGAAGATCCCCGAGGGGCAGATCCGCGAGGAGGGCCAAGACGCGTTCCTCTGCCCGGCGGACCGCACCGGGCGGCAGCCGTCCTCCTTTCTTTTCCGCGGGGCTCTTCGGGAAGAAAAACCGCGAACTCAGCGCGGGGGGAGGGAGGCAATGAACGAAGAGGAGCTCCGCCCGGAAGGCTCGGGCGAGGTGGATTCCCAGATGGCAGGCCTTGTCAGAGCCGAGGCCGACCGGAATCAGAATTTTTCGGATCATGGATTCCTCGAGACCTGGCGGAGTCGGAGTTGACCTCTTTTTTGATTTCTGCCACCCTCGGATCGTTCGGGGGAAGACTCTTCAGAGCGGCCTTGAAATGGAAAAGGGCGCTGTCCATTTTCCCTTTTTTCTTGAAATGGAGAGCGAAATAGTAGTGCGAATCTCCCGTCCGGCCCAGCTTTCCATAAACCATGGCCATGTCGTAGTGTATCTCCGGATCATCCGGTCGTCTGGCATCCAGATTCTTGTACAGACGAAGCGCGTCCTGAAGATCCCCCAGCGCCGCCATCGTTTTGCCGAGATAGAGACTGCCGTCCGCGTCGTTTTCCCGGAGCCGGATCGCCTGGCGAAGGTACCTGGCGGCATTTTCGTACTGACCGAGCTTGAACAGGGAGATTCCCAGGTCGCGCAGGACATCGGGATCTTCCGGCGCAATGCGGAGCGCCTGCTGAAAATGGTCGAGGGCCTCCCGGGTCATTCCAAGCCTGTCCTCGGTCTTGGCCAGTCCGTAGAGGAAATCCGGGTCTGCGGGATGCTCATTCAGTCCTTTCTGAAAGTAGGCCAAATTGGCATCGCTTCCCTTGGTTTCGAGGAGCAGGATGACCTGCACCCGTTTCAGGTTTCCGACGATCTGCTCAGCTCCACCCCTGGTGTAGGTCGTTTGAAGAAGTGCATCGATGTAGTGGCTCCTGTCGTCGGTTCCGGGATGGGTGAGAAAGTAGGAAGGGATGGTGTTGGAGTAGTATTCGAATTGACGCATGAGCTTCAGAAACTCGAGCATGGCCTTGCCATCGTATCCAGCGGCAACGAGATAGGAGAGACCTGTCCGATCCGCTGCTTCCTCCTGTTCGCGGCTGTATTTCAGCGAAAGGGTCGCTGCGGTTGCCATGGAGAAAGTGGCCACCGCAGCGGCGGCATCTCCGCTGCCGCCCAGAAATACGCCGGCCAGGATGGCTGCAAGGGTGGAAATATTGATTTTTGTCGACTTGTCGATGGTCTCGGCGATGTGTCTGCCATTCACGTGGGCAATTTCATGGGCCAGGATGCCCGCGAGTTCTGCTTCGTTCTCGGCCAGGTTGATCAGTCCCTGATTCAAATAGACATATCCTCCCGGCGTGGCAAATGCATTGACCGCAGAACTCTTGATGATGGAGAATTGGAAATCGAACGGGGCCTTGTCGCTGTGGCTGAGAATCCGGTTGCCCAGAAGCGTCACGTAGCTGTTGGCCGCCTCGTTCTTCAGAAGGAAATTGCCCTTTTGCAGCTTGTCGTAGAATTCCTTGCCCAGTTTTATTTCATCCTCATAGGTGAATGCTGCCCGGGCCGTCCCCGACCACAGAAACACGAACAAAATCAGATGAATCAATAAAAATGATATACAATAGTTCGAATGAGCCGATCTCGTTGGCACGGTGAATTTCTGACCCCTTTCCTGGTCTTCCCATGGGATGTTTCATCACTGGGTGAGCCATCCTATCTTTTTTGCCGGACGCAATCAATAGAAACCGTTCCGGAGTCTTTGCGGATGTCCGGCGATCGTGGGTGAACCTTTCCCGATCGGATGCTTGTCGGCCGGGGGGGGGTGTGGTATAGAACCGCGGGAAAGAGGAGGAGCCATTGAAAAAAGAGCTGATCCACACCAGAACGATCAAGGTGAACTGTTACGAGACAGATGAGGCATCGATAGTGGTCGAGGGGTATCTGTTGGACGAAAGGCTCTTCCCCTACTGGATCCATGCGCTTGCCGAGAGGCGCGATGCCGGTCCCATGCACCATTTCGTCCTGGCGATGGAGCTCTCCGTTCCCGAGTTGAAGATCCTTTCCCTCGAGACGCAGATGCCGGTAACGCCCGATGAAGGCTGCCGCGATATACGGGGGACGATGCAAAAACTTGTCGGCCGCTGCATCAGGCCGGGATTCACGAACGAGGTCAAGGGTTTGATCGGCAGGGGGACGGGATGCCTGCACCTGACCCAGTTGCTTCTGGCCATGAGTTCGGCCGCCGTTCAGGGGATGTGGACCATTTTCAGCCGCGATAGACAGGGCGAGCGCCCGCCTTTCCCCGGGATCGAACCCTCATTCCTTCTGGACAGTTGTTATATGTGGCGCGAGAACGGCCCGTTCGTTGAGAAGATCCGTCGGCGGCAGGCCGAACTGCGGGAGAAGCCGCATGGATGATGGGGTTTGCCCGACCGGGGAATCACGGCTTCGCCGCCTTCTTTCGCATGGTGGCCCTGTTCTGGCCTACGCCGCGCTGATTTTTTACCTCTCCTCCCTGTCCCGTTTTCCGGAGCCCGTCTCGTTCGATTTCGGCTTCGATAAGGTGGCCCATTTCGTGGAGTACTTTGTTTTCGGTGCGCTCCTGGATCGCTGGGTTTCCCAGGCAGGTCGGAGCCGGGCGCGGTGGTGCGTGCTCGGGATGGTGATTTTCATCGGGACGCTCTACGCGCTGGGCGATGAGTGGCACCAGTCGTTCGTGCCCGGACGGGATGCATCGCTCTGGGATGTGCTGTTCGACGTGCTCGGGGTAGGAGCGGGTGCAGCGGCCTTTCCGGCCATCCGCGGCAAGCTTTCGTCGGTGAGGGGGCGGTTTTCGGGGGAAGATCATCCATGACCAGGCGTCCGATCGTCACGATCGACGGTCCGGCAGGGGCCGGAAAGAGCACGATCAGCAAGCTCCTGGCAGCGCGCCTCTCCTTACTCTGCCTGGATACGGGGGCGCTTTACCGGGCCGTTGCATACCGGCTGAAAAGTGCAGGATGGAGTGGCGACGTTGGGGCGATGGGTGATCTGTCCCGGGCCCTCACGGTATCGCTCCGGCGCGATGAGTCGGGAGGTGTCCGGGTCTTTGTGGAAGGAGTGGATGTCTCGGAGAAGATCCGGACCGAGGAGATGGGGCTCCTGGCTTCGAGAATATCGGCCCTCCCGGAGGTTCGGGCGGGGCTCCTTCCGGTGCAGCGGGCATTCGGCGCCGCCGGCGGCATCGTTGCCGAGGGCCGCGATATGGGAACGGTCGTGTTTCCGGATGCGGAGATCAAATTCTTTCTCGACGCATCGCCGCAGGAAAGGGCAAAGAGGCGATACGCGGAGATGGTCTGCAAGGGCGAAAAAATCAGTCTGTCGGATATCGAGAGCGACATGCTCCGCCGCGACCATCAGGACCGCTGCCGCCCGATCGCACCTCTGGTCGTCCCGACGGACGCCATCGTTGTAGACTCCTCCAGCCTGTCCATTACGCAAGTGGTCGATTTCATGACATCCGTTGTGGAACGCTCCTGCCCCGGAATCGTCTGAGCCATGAACCGGCGGAACTCCTCAATTTTCCCTGAATTCACTTGATATTTGAAAATCGGTGTGTTAGTGAACGCTACTGCGTCAACAATTACAAAACTTTCAGGGGGTGTTGGTTGAATGGGTAACGAAAATAACTTAATCTCAAATCCAGATGCAGGCAGCAAAATCAGCGAAGAGGCGGCCACGGACCTCTCCAAAGCGTCCGAGGAGGGGAAAGAGGAGAGCGTCGGCTTCAAAGAGCTTTACGAACAGAGCCTGCAGTCCGTACAGATGGGCGGCGTTTTAACCGGCAAGGTCGTGCAGATCAACGCGGATTCCATCATGGTCGATGTCGGATGGAAGACGGAAGGATATATCCCGGCAAGAGAACTGAGGGATGAGCAGGGGAATATCACCGTAAACGTGGGTGATGAGATCGAGATCCTCGTCGACCGAAGAGACCAGGATGGGAATCTCGTACTTTCGAGAGACAAAGCCGCGAAGATCAAGATTTGGGATGATGTGAAGTTGGCCTGCGAGCAGAACGCCCCTGTCAAAGGTACGGTCATCGAGAGGGTCAAGGGAGGGCTTTCCGTTGATATAGGTATTCCCGCATTTCTGCCGGGATCACAAGTGGATATCCGCCCGGTGAGAGACCTGGACCGGTATGTGGGACAGTCATTTCTATTCAATGTCCTCAAGTATGATCGTAAGAGAAACAACGTTG
>JAJFTY010000061.1 GCA_021372695.1 Deltaproteobacteria bacterium | reverse complement strand
AGCTCTGGAGCCACTCGTCCTGGAGATCGCTCATTTTCCCGATCCGCAGATGAATGGCCACGACCTGCCGCACGCTGTTCGCCTCCGCGTGTTTCAGCACGATCTTCAGGATCGCCTCTGTGACGGAAAGCTCATGCATGGCGATCCTTTTAAGATCTCCTCGGCGGCGGGACAAAAACATCCCGGATGCCGGTTCTTTCCATGGCGATCGCCGATGCGGGGCACTGAGAAGCGCAGACGCCGCAGCCGATGCATTTCGCCCTGCTGACCGCTGCCACGTCGTCGGCAAGCTGAATCGCCTCCATGGGGCACGCCTCCTCGCAGATCCCGCAGCCTGTGCAGTCGGAGGAGTTGACGGCGGCGAGGCTTGATGCGTAGGACTGCATCGGCGCGCATCCCCCATAGTACATCTGGAAGGTGCCGCAGCAGCATTTGCAGCAGTTGCAGATGGCAAACTCATCGTTGGCCAGATCCTGCTTGACGTGGAATGCCTTGTGCACCAGCCCGTCTTCCCTGGCCTTTTCCATGACCTTCCATGCTTCATCCTTCGATACCTGCCGGCCGAACTTGTATTGGATGACAAACTCGGCGGTCTGGCCGAAGAGAAAGCAGTTTTCCCTTTCCTTCGTGACCTGGCAGGGCTTGCCCAGGAGATCCTTTTCGTGGCGGCAGTAGCAGGTGGCGAGCGCGATTTTGTCGAACTTGTCTATGATGGCCTTCAGGTCTTCATAGGGCAAAACAGCGTCATGTTTCTGCTCCACGGCCTGTTCCACCGGGATGACCCGGGTCATGGGGGGTACTGTTTTGAAAAGCTCGATGATCGGATCATAGCTGCTCTGGGTAATATTCGAGATCTCCTTGAAAAGCTGGTCGAACAACGTGGCCAGCTTCTTTTCCTTTTCGCCCGTGCCGCCCCTCATCATCGTGAATTCGAAGAGCCCCGGGATGGGCGGCATCAGCCGGTACACGACCGTGCCCGTGCTTTTGCTGGGAATGCCTGTGACGATCCCCTTGGTCATGAGACCCTCCAGCATGCTGTCCAGCGCCCTGTCATCCAGGTCGGATTTATCCCGGATCTCCTTCCTGTTCATCGGCTTCGTGAATATGGGAATGAATTCGGCCTCTTTTTCATCCATGATCGTCTGCAGCAATTCGATCGTCGTTCCGGTGATGGGAATCGGGATACCCCCCGCGTTCAGCGATGCCTGTGCGGCATCCTGCCATATCTTCTCGTTCATGAATTCCCCCCTTTTCCAAAAATCCCCGCGACCGCGTAACGGCGAAAGCCGGTATCCAGATGTCGTACCGGCGAAACCGGTATTCAAACGTCACCCCGGCGAAAGTCGGGGTCCAGTGTCTTTTGTTCCTACGTGCCCATGAACCTTTTCGCCCTGCCCTTCCGGTACGCCATGGGGAGCGCGATGCGGCACAGGAGCTTCCTCCAGCCGGACATTTTGTACGCATTGGGCGGAAATGGTGTGAATCGGCATTCAATAACGACCCCTCGTATCGTGGCGCGCGCCTTTTCTGTTCCTGGAGATGTGGCCGACTCTGGGGAGCCTTGCGCCCGCAATGTTCTCCACGCCCTTGGCGTTCATGCAGCCTGCCTGATGTTGATGACTTGCTGGGAAGCGGAATCTTTATTCCGAACGCAGGGGAGGAATCCTCTTTCCCGAAGCGACGCCGACAGAGGGCAAGGTCCTCACTCACGGCCTCGCGAGCAACCTGCAGCGGGGATGTCAAAAACGGTGGTGAGAGCGCCTCTGTCCGATGAGGTATGGTTGCGATCGGGTGGAATTATAGGGGGGCTGTTTTTGATTTGTCAACAGATGTTTTGTGCCTCGACCGGGGTCCATCGCATCGGCCAGGGTGAACGTGCGGCGCCCCTTGGACCGGAGAGCCTCAACGCAGGCGGTCATCCGCCGAGCATAGCCAGGTCCGGTCCATCTCGTCTGCGAAAACCAATAGATCACGTGAGCTTTGCAGGCGCCATAAGACCTGGGCATTGCGCAGTGGTTTCAAGGACGTTCGCGCCGCGCACCACGCCGCAGCCGTTGGCAATGCAGGGTTTTCTCGCCCGGACATCGTCGACCCGGGACGGATTCGCCGCCTCGGCCCGCCGGGTCGCCACGATCCGCGTCCTGAACGCCGCCGTTATGACCAGTGGAATTTCTCCCAGAGCTTCAGTTTATTCCCCAGCCCCTTTTCACTGGCCTGCCGGTAAATTTTCCAGCCCCAGGCCAGGTCCTCGATGACCATGCCGCCCGTCGCCATGATGGTCCTTCCCTTCGCTGCTTCGACCCGGGATATTTTACCGGAAACAACATCCCCCAGGTTGATGATATCGGAATCCTTCAGCCGTCCGGACAGGATGATTTGATGAAGCGGCCAGTGCATGGGTGTCCATGGGACATTGACGGTCAACCTTTCTTTGTCGTTCCGCCATGACAGGTGCATCGGCCAGTAGTCTGCCACGATTCTGCAGCTCAACCATAGGTTTTCTTCAACCGTTGAGTGATCGGAAATACCGAGAAAGGCTCCTTCCTTGAGCCAACTTGCGGAGAATTTCGGCAGCGTTTCACCGGCGGCTGCGGTGCTGACGACATCCGAACCTTCGACCAATTCTTTGAGCGTCGAGACGGGGCGGACGTCCAAACCAAGCTCTTTTCCCATCTCTTCGGCAAAGGTTTTCGCTCTCCCGAGATCGATGTCAAGGACTTTGACCTGCCTGATGCTGGGCACGGCAGCCGCAATGGCCATTAAGCAGGTTTTGCTGATTATCCCTGCCCCCACGATCCCGGCCGTGTTTGCTCCCGGACCGGAGAGATACTTCGCACCCAGTCCGATGACTGCTCCCGTTCTCATGCTGCTGATCAGGTTGCCATCCATGACGGCCAGAGGGGCACAGGTGTCGGGGTCGTTGAGCACAACCATCAGGACAGAGCGGGGAAGGCCGTGTTTAACCGGATTTTCAATATTGGAGCCATACCACTTCTCCCCGGCCACATGGTAGTCTCCGCCCAAATAACCGACCAATGCCATAAAGCGACGATCAGGCCCGTAGACCGGCATTCGGGGCCCAGCAGGTTCCGAAGGGAACCAGATCCTTGTCCCATGTTCGCTTTGGGTCGGGCCGGACATGAGAAAGTCCCCCTCTCCAACCAGTCTGAAGGCTTCTTCCATTGTCTTGAGACAATTGGACATATCCAGAACACCTGCTTCAATCATTTCCTCCTGCGACAGGAACAGAAATTCCACTCTATCTGATTGCATCGTGACCTCCATCGGGGGAGCTCTGAATGATTCCACCGGCTCCGAGACAACTGTGAATGCTGCGGCTCCATGGGGAGACAGCCCTGAGGACCCCGGCTCCAAATGCGGAAACAGGCTATCCCTCAGACCAGAATCCCCAACTCATTTCTTTTCGCTTCTGCCTGGGCGATCCGGTTTTGACGATGCACAAGGAATTTGGCCTGCCTCGTCATCGCCTTTTTTCGTGCCACGATCATCCGGGCCGTCTCTTCGAAAGATGGACCACCGGGAAGGTTGCGGACCCGAACGTTCTCTCTTGGATCAAGAGCCCTGCGTATGGATTCCGGACGGATGGGCAGATCCTTTCCGAAATATTTCCGGGCACATTGATTCACGAGTTCGGGGGTGACTTCAAGCGGACCGAGGCCCGAATCGATTGCTCTCTTCACCACCATTCCGACGATTTCATGGGCTGTCCGAAATGGCAAATCACACTCCCGGACCAACGTGTCCGCCAGCTCCGTGGCGGTGCAGTATCCCTCTGATGCGAGTTCCGCCATTCGATCCTTGCGCACCTGCATGGTTCTCAGAATCCCGTCCAAAAGGATGATCATGTCCCGCACCTGACGTCCCGAATCCACGGAGTCATCGTCGAGGATGATGGTCTCCCTTCCGTTGCTCCAGGGCTCGGCTTTCAGGATACCGAGTGCGTTTGACAGCTTGCCTGAGATCACGGAATTCAGTGCCCGGATGGATTCGACCGCCACGGGATTCTTTTTCTGAGGCATGATGCTGCTGAAGGAGGTGTATTCGTCGGCGAGAGTGATCATTCCGAACTCAAAGGTCGCCCAGAGGAGAATGTTTTCGGAGATCCGGCCCAGATCCGACGCCACCTGAGCCAGAATGAAAAGATACTCGAGAAGAAAATCCCTGGAGCTGACGGCATCGTAGGAGTGTTCATGAATGCCATCAAATCCCAATAGCTCCGCCATACGCTGACGATTCAGGGGAAATCCCGTAGTCGCCAGGGCCGCTGCCCCCATGGGGCAGGTGTTGACCCGGGGCCAGAAATCTTCTATGCGCCTCAAGTCCCGGGCAAAGACATCGAAGTTCCCCACAAAGTAATGTCCCAGCGTGATGGGTTGAGCCGGCTGACTGTGGTGGGTGTACCCGGGCATGACTGTTTCGATATGTTCCTTGGCCAGAGTGAGTAACCTCTTTTCAAGCCCCGTCAGCGCGCCATAAACGTCCAGGATGAAACGGCGCACAAGCATCCGGGCCAGCGTCAGATAGATGTCATTCCGGCTTCTGCCCGTGTGGATTTTTCCGCCCACGCCTTCGCCTGTTTCCTTGATGATATAGGCTTCAACATGGGTTGAGAGGTCGCCGATGCTGGGGTCCAGATGAATGGCCTTCTCCCATCCCTTGTTCTGCAGTTTCCGGATGACCGCGAGGATCCGGCGCGCTTCATCTGAATTCAGCAGACCCTGCTCCTGCAACATGATGACATGGGCTTCATTGATTTTGAGAAGATCCTCACCGCGAAAGTTTTCCGCCTGGGCATGGCCGCTGTAGAGGTTGACCAGCTCTTGCGCATGCGGCTTGCTGAGGCGCAGGCCGCGTTGATGCATTGAATCCTTGACAGCACTGCTCACCGTGCTTGACCCCCTTCTTTCTATAGGATCTGTCGACCTCCCGTTGACAAAGCAGTCCTAATCCACGATCCCGGCCGATACCGCAACCTGCCTCAGCAGATCCAGATTCTTGGCCAGAAAGACGTCATACTCGGGGCCATTCATGTATGAAGGAACCAGCCCTGCTTTCACGAGAGCGTCATTGGTTTCCTGATCCATGCTTTTTCCAACGGCATCGTTAAGGATCTTCAGACGATCTTTGGGAACCTTTGAACTGGCCATCAGACCGTCGTAGGATTCAAAGGTGGCGTCACCATAACCCAGCTCCTTCAAGGTCGGCACATCCGGAAGCGTGGCCAAACGGTTGGGCGAGGCCGTTGCCAGGGCCGTAAGGCTGCCGGCCTTCAGGTTTCCCAGCGCGGTGGAGCTGGCGCACAGAGCGACGTCGACGTGTCCCCCGAGCGCAGCGACCATCGTCTTTGCCCCCCCGTCAAAAGCCAGGTGTTTCATCTTGACGCCCGTAACTTTATTGATCAATTCCCCCAGGATGTGGGAGGTGCTTTTTGCGCCCCAGGAGGCAAAGGTAATGCTCCCCGGTTTCTGTTTGGCGGCATTGATGAGGGATGCGAAGTCATTGTAACGGCCCTTCTTCGTGACCAGAACCACCGGCATGTTGTAGATCCTGCCTACTGCGGAGAATTCATTCAGGGTATAGGGCACCTTCGCGCTGGTGGCCAAAAGCGTTCCCAGATTGGAGGCTCCTGCGGTGCCGATGGTGTAGCCATCCGCCTTGCTGGCTACGTAGTTGCTGGCGATCGCGCCTCCTCCTCCGGGTTTGTTGATGACGACGACCGGGACACCCAGGATTTTGGACATCTTATTTCCCACAACGCGCGCCATCAGGTCCGTCGATCCCCCCGGACCGAAGTTGACAATCAACTCGATTTCTTTTGAGGGAAAAGGTTCCGCCGCCGTCGCCGTCGCCGCGAAGAAGAGTCCACACACCCCCAACAGGACCGCCAGAGCGACGAACCAATGACATTTTCCAAAATTCATGTTCTTCATAATGCTGTGCCCTCCTTTGTCGATGAATTGGCCGTTTAAACGGAATCTTCTCCTAAAACTCCTCATCTCCCTTAAGCTGTCCCGGACGTTTTTTCCCGAGCACGTGTAATGCGATGGGCGAGATCAGGACCAATAGAGCGATACCCGCAAATACGGCGGATATCGGGCGTGCAAGAAAGATCAAGAGGCTTCCATCCGAGATCACGAGAGATTGACGAAACGACGATTCAAACATGGGGCCCAGCACGAGCGCCATGATCAAGGGGGCCGCGTCATAGCCGAATTTCTTCATGACGTAGCCCAACACGCCAAAGGTTATCATGACGCCGACGTCCCAAACGCTGTTGTTCATGGTGTAAGATCCGATCACGCACAACAGAAAAATGATCGGGAAGAGGATCGTGTAAGGGATTTTCAGAATCCTGACCCATATTCCAATCAAAGGCAGATTCAGCGCCAGGAGCATGACATTGCCGATATACATGCTGCCGATGACCCCCCAGAATACGACAGGCTGCTCTTTCGGCAGGAGGGGGCCCGGGGTTATGCCGTGGATCATCAAGGCCCCCATGAGCAATGCCATGACCACGTTACAGGGGATCCCCAGGGTGAGCAGCGGGATGAAGGAGCCGCCTGCGCCCGCGTTGTTGGCGGTTTCCGGTCCGGCAACGCCTTCGATGACTCCCGTGCCGAATTTCTCAGGATATTTGGAGACTTTTTTTTCGATGGCATAGGACATGAGCGAGGCCAGGATCCCTCCGCCCCCGGGGATGACGCCCAGAAGGAATCCAACGACGGTTCCTCTGAACATCGGCCCTTTGGAGTCTTTCCAGTCTTTCCTGGTCGGAAGCAGTCCCTTGGCGGAGGTCTTGAAGAACTCCCTTTTCTTGAAGGTTGTTTCGATGGTCCGCAGAACTTCGGCGATTCCGAACAAACCCATCATGATGGGAATCAGACCGATGCCGTCCTTCAGTTGCAGGCTGTCCAGCGTAAATCGCTCCGTGCCGTTGACGATGTCGAGTCCGACACAGCCGAGAAGGAGGCCGAAGGCGGCCATCATCATGGATTTGAACCAGGAGCCGCTCCCCAGATAGGTAACCAGGGTAAGGCCGAGAAAAGTCAGGGCCACCGTTTCCGGAGGACCGAACTCCAGTGCCACATTGGCCAGGAATGGTCCAAGGATCATGAGCATGACAACGGAAAAAGTACCGGCAACGAAGGAACCGAAAGCCGCTATCCCCAGAGCTTGCCCCGCTCTTCCTTGCTTGGCCATCGGATAACCGTCGAGGCAGGTGATCATGGAAGTCCCTTCTCCCGGGACATTCAAGAGGATGGAAGTCGTAGATCCTCCGTACATGGCTCCGTAATAGATGCCCGCAAGCATGATGATCGACTGTACGGGTGAGAGGGTGAACGTAACGGGAAGCAGCAGGCACATGGCGGCGCCGGCGCCAAGTCCGGGGAGAACACCGGTGAGCGTCCCGAGAAAAACGCCGATGAAACAGGCCAACAGATTCATTGGCTCCACGGCAATCCGAAAAGCCATGGAAAAATTACTGAAAAACTCCATAAAAGCCCCTATATGCCAAGAAATCCCTTGGGAAGATTGCTTTTAAGGAAGACCTGGAAAATGACGTAGGATATCACTGCGGTCAGAGCGGACGCCGTGATCACCGTCGACCACTTCTGTGGTTCGACAAACCGCAGCAAGAAGGCGATAAACAGGAATGTCGCCAGAAGGAATCCCAGGGAATCCAAAACCAGCATGTAGGCCACGATCGCCACGACCGCCAGAAAGACTCTTTTCCAGCTGTCGGCCTGAGGGAAAAGTGGTTCTATTTCCTTCCCGCCGCGCCTCGACTCCTTGAAGGCCGAAACCCACACGATACTCCCCAGAAGGACAAGGAGAATCCCCACGAGAAAGGGAAAAAGCCCCGACCCGGGAACGCCATCCGCGTACAGGCCGTATCGGTAGGCAAGGATGCAGAAAAAAAGCCCGATGATGATCCAAAAGAAGCTGCTGATTTGTTCGCCGTATTTCATATGCCTCCGGAAATCAGAGCATGCACTCGGGAGCAGGCGGATAGACTACACGGAATGGATTGATAAGGTCATCCTTTTTCTATCAGCAGCTCAACAGAGCCTCCGGTTTATCTATCGTTCGAGGCTTCGAAAGGCTTCCCGCATGATCGAAATCCCTCTGGCGAGTTGCTCGTCGGTAATGACTAGGGGCATCAGCGTGCGAATGACATTGCCGTAGGTTCCGCATGAAAGCAGGATCAGGCCCTGGCCGATGCAATATTTCACGATGGATTTTGTTTCATTCGCAGCCGGCTCTTTGGTTTCACGATCCCTGACCAGTTCGAGCGCCAGCATCGGGCCTTTGCCACGCACGTCGCCTATGATTTCGAATTCCTTTTGTAATTCTTCGAAGCTCGCGCGGACCTTGACCCCAAGAGCTTCAGACCGGCTGAGGATGTCTTCCTTCTCAAAAATATCCATGACGGCAAGAGCTGCGCTGCAGGCCACCGGATTTCCGCTGTAGGTGCCTCCCAGTCCGGCCGCGTGAACACTGTCCATGATTTCGCTTTTTCCGACAACGGCGCTCAGGGGCATTCCCGCTGCCAGGCTCTTGGCAACGGTAACCATATCAGCCTTGACATTCCAATGTTCCATGGCGAACATCCGGCCGGTACGGCCCATTCCCGATTGAATTTCATCGGCCACGAAAAGAATGCCGTTGTCCCTGCATATCTTCAGAAGCTTGGAAAAGTATTCCGCAGGGGGAGTTATGAATCCGCCTTCTCCCTGGATCGGTTCG
The DNA here is from genome assembly GCA_021372695.1 of Deltaproteobacteria bacterium. Next base: position 18,396 of record JAJFTY010000061.1, on the reverse strand, counting down.
ACGACGAGCGCGGCGATGTTCTCGGCGGCGGACTGGTTGATGAAAAAGTCCTGGAGATGATCGGTGCAACGGGTTTCACAGATCGGATATTTCAGGCCGAAAGGACATCGGTAGCAGTATGCATAGGGCATATGATAGATTTCCGGCGCGAAAGGGCCGAATCCGAATTTATAAGGTTTGACTTTGCTCGTCATGCTCATGGTCAGGAGCGTACGGCCATGGTAGGCGTTGTCGAAGGCGATGATGCCGGGTTTCTTTGTATAATAGCGGGCGATCTTCACCGCGTTTTCGACAGCCTCCGCTCCGGAGTTGACAAAGAGAGCCTTCCTGGGGCCATCGACCTGAACGGCTGAACACAGGCGTTCGGCCAATCTTACCAATGGTTCGTACGGCACAACCATAAAGCAGGTATGGGTCAACTTTTCGGCCTGTTTTTTGATGGCGGCAACAACCAGGGGATGGGAATGGCCGACATTCATCACGCCGATTCCACCTGAAAAATCGATATACTCACGGCCATCCACATCTCTCAGAATGGCGCCTTGTCCTGATTCGACATAGACCGGATGGGCGCAAGTGTGACCCTGAGCGACGTACCGTTCGAAGAGCTCTGCCAGCTCTTGATTTCTTGATGATAGGCTCATATTTTCTCCGAAAATTGTCTACTGGAAATGAATGGTCTTCGACGGCTGTTAAGCAATAGACGTACCACAAGGCCACGATAAGTGCGACGGCGCCACGGGACCATCCCTGGGTTTTCACGGCCAATGCGTTGAGTTCTGATGCCTGCGTTCAGAGTGGTTATCTTCCCGGGTTTGCATGTTGTCTCTTGGCGGAATGCTATCTCGGAAATATCCGGAACGGGGCGGGGGATGCCGATGCAAAAAATGATCACCGGAGAGAAGTGATTGTAATATTCACAAATAATATTAAATCAGTATGGAATGATACTATTGTGCATCAGGTGATGACATTCCGTAACTATCACATATTACATTTTATTTCATCTCTTATGATCAACAATCGCATCGATTTCAGCTCAGCCCATATTTTTTTATCTTTCTCACTATTGAGGGTTGGCTGATCCCCAGATGTTTTGCCATCGCTCTGGTGGATTTGAATTGAGGAATTGCCATTTTCAAGATTTCTTTTTCGATCATGGCAATACGTTCTTTGAGGCTTCCCTGCTCGTTATCCTGGAAAATACTGTAATTCGTTTGTGATAATTTCTTTTCAATCCGCGTGAATATGGATTCGTCCATCTCATCTTTGTCGCTCAACACGACGAGTTTCTGAATAATGTTGTTCAGCTCTCTGATATTGCCCGGATAGGGATAAGCCTGAAGCAATTCATAGACCTCCGGAGTAATCTTCCGCTCCAGATGGTACTGTTTGTTGTATTTTTTGAGAAAGTAGTTGATCAATTCGAAAATATCTTCGGGCCTTTCTCGCAAAGCAGGGATTCTGATCGTGAAGGTGTTCAGACGATAAAAGAGATCTCTGCGAAATTTCTTGCTCTTGATCAGTTCCTCCAAGTCCCGGTTTGTCGCGGCAACGACAGTGCAATCGATTTTTTTCGGTTTTGTTCCTCCGATCCGGACGATTTCGTGATCATCAAGATACTTCAGAAGCTTCGCCTGGGATGAGAGAGGCAACTCACCGATTTCATCCAGAAAAATCGTGCCGCCCTGAGCCAGTTCAAAGAGACCCACTTTCCCATGTTCACCGGCGCCGGTGAAGGCCCCTTTTTCGTAACCGAAAAGCTCGGCCTCCAGAAGACTTTCCGGCAGAGCTGCGCAGTTGATTTGAACAAACGGCCTCTTGTTATTCTGATGGATGAATTTAGCCAGCAATCCCTTTCCCGTGCCCGATTCGCCTGTGATAAGGATGTTGGAAGCGTTGATCTTGGCCAGTTTATGGGCTATCCGGAGACATTGTTTCATGGATTCGCTTACGGCGACAATTCCTTCCCGGTTGATCTCCGTCATGGTGAGTTCCGCCAGCTCATCCTTCATTTTCTCCGTGACTTTGCGGTGCTCCTCCAGTTGTTGCGTCAAATAATTCAGTTGCGTCATGTCCCTTTCATTGAGAACAACCATGAAGATCTCGCCCCGTTCATTGAAAACCGGCGTGCCCGTTACCAGCAAAGCTTTTTGCGTTTTATACATATACTGCGAGACGGTGACCTGTTTCTTTTTCTCCAACACTTCCAGGGTCACCGAATGATCGAACAAGCCTTCTTCCATGAGTTCGGTAACATGCTGGCCCACGATATCCCTGGCCAGCAGGCCGTTGAACTTCTCGGAAGCCGGATTGATGTCGATCACCCTTCCATCGTGGCCGCATACCCATATTCCGTCGGATGAGGATTTGAAGATGGCGCTGAGTTCCACATTCTGCCGTCTGTAAGACTCCAATTTCTTGGCCGAGGCCTCGAATTCCTCCATGCCCTGAAAACAGCAGATGGCGCCGTGCGGCTTGTTGTCCCGGTTGATTGTAGAAATATTCAAAACCATTGAAATACTCTTACCGATCACATGCTGTCCCAGCTGCGGCTTTCCCGTCTTCAGGCATTCGATGACCTGCGGCCCTGTCAGGGGCAATACATCGGAAATATACCGACCGGAAACCTCCTCTTGCCGCATATCGAGGATGGTCTCGGCCTGACGGTTCAAGAACTCGATTCTCCCCGCGATATCAACGACGAGTATGCCGTTGCTGATTGACTGAATCATCTCTTCGAATACCAGTTTCGGCGCCATATCTCTGTACCTCCGGGAGTCTCTGCGCGGGATCATTGAGCGCAGTCACGGTATTTCAAAACTGTCAGGCAGTTGCCCTCGGGGCTGCGATCGCGTGATATCGGATCCGCAACAGATCGAAAAACCCGGATGATCGCATCCGGCCTTTTATGAATCGATGGCATATCTGTTGCTTTCCGGTTTCTGAGGGTTGTAGTTCAAAATCCGACAAATAGCAACACTGCTTCATGGGGCTCCGCCGCGCTTGACGAGGTATTTCAAAAATCTTTGATATCCTGGAAATGTCACCGATGGCAGTGCGGGGTGAACCAGTGGGCGCCCCCTCCGTCTTTCGGAGAACTCATCCCCTGAAGAGGAAACCGGGTATAAAACATGGCCAATATTCTTCGTGTGAACTTGACTTCAAAAGCCATCTATTCCGAAGCCGTTCCCGACCGCTATTCCTTCCTGGGCGGCAGGGGTCTGACCTCCCAGATTATTTCCGACGAGGTCAATCCTGCTTGTGATGCCTTGGGTGAGAGCAACAAATTGGTCATTGCCCCGGGCCTGCTGGCCGGAACTCCGGCGCCATGCTCCGGGCGGCTCTCCATAGGCGCCAAGAGTCCGCTTACGGGAGGCATCAAGGAAAGCAACGCCGGGGGAACCGTGGCGCGAAAATTGTCCAATCTCGGGATCAAGGCAATCATTCTGGAAGGCAAGGCGGAAGGTTCGTCATGGCATGTACTTAAGATCGCGGAAGCTTCCGTGATGATCCTTCCGGCTGACGATGTCGAGGGGTTGGGCAACTACGAATCCGTCGGCCGGCTGCGGGCGGCGCACGGCCCCAAGGTTGGAATCCTCTCCATCGGACCCGGAGGCGAAAGGCAGATGGGAGCCGCAACGATTGCGGTAACAGATCAGGAAGGCAGGCCTTGTCGCCATTGCGGACGCGGGGGCCTGGGCGCCGTCATGGGATCAAAGGGGATAAAGGCCATCGTCATCGACGACAGACGGTCAGACAAAGGCATCTTGGACATCGCCGATCCGGGCGGGTTCAAAGACGTCTCCCACGCCTGGGCCAAAGCGATGGTTGAAACAAAGAAGGGGCTTACCCATTTCGGGACGGCAGCTTTGGTGACCCCGGTCAATGCGGCGGGCGGACTGCCGACGCGCAACTACAGCAGGGGGGATTTCGAGGGTGCGGAAAGGATCAATGGCTCGACGCTCGCCGATACGCTCAGGGCACGAGGAGGGAGAGCCGGGCATGCATGTTCCCCCGGCTGCGTCATCCGCTGTTCGAACATCTATCATGACCGTGATGGGGACTACCTGACTGCGGGTCTCGAGTATGAGACCATCGCCTTGATGGGATCGAACCTGGGGATAGATTCATTGGACATCATCGCTGCGTTGGATCGGCGTTGCGACGACTATGGCCTGGATACCATGGAGATGGGCAATGCGATCGGCATCGCCATGGAAGCAGGCATCGCATCGTTTGGAGATGGTGCCGCTGCGGTTCGATTGTTGGATGAAGTAAAGGCGGGAACGGGGATCGGGCGCATCCTGGGTCAGGGCGCAGCGACAGCCGGCCGGGCACTTGGGATTTCTCGTGTTGCAGCCGTCAAGGGGCAGGGAATGGCCGCCTATGACCCACGGGCGCTGAAAGGTACAGGGGTCACTTACGCCACATCGCCGATGGGCGCCGATCATACGGCGGGAAACCTGCTGCCCGGCCGCGCAGGGGTAGACTGCCATTCACCGGACGGGCAAATCAAAGCTTCGAGAGACCTCCAGATCATGAGCACCGTCCTCGATGTCATGGGATTGTGCCTGTTCGTAGGGCCTCTGGCTCCCGAGATGGAAACCATCTCCCGGCTGCTGACGAAGGTCTTTGGAAAGACATTTGGTGTGGAGGATGTCCTTGAGATCGGAAGAGCGGTTCTTCGGACGGAATTGACCTTCAACCAGGCGAGCGGGATGGACAGCTCAAATGACCGATTGCCGGAGTTCTTCTCGACGGAGAGGCTTCCCCCGAATGGGCTCCTATTTGATGTCCCCAATGGGGAGATCGATCAGGTTCACGCCGCATTGCACGCCCCAAAGGAGAACGGATGATCCGCATAAGTCTTCAATTTCCATGGGGGCTGGCCGGCTGCGGACCGAAGATCCCCGCCGGCGAGACCGAATTGCTGCTGCCTGAAGGAACATCGGTCCGGTTTTTACTGGATTCACAGGGAATTCCCCTGAAATCCGTGGGCCTGATCTCCGCGAACGGATCGACAACAAAAACCGACTACATTCTCAAAGGTCGAGACAAGATCCAAATTTACCCTCCTCTGGAAGGGGGGTAAAGAATTCCTGAGGAGCCTTCTTTTCCTTTTGTGCCGCCCCTCATCATCGCGACTTCGAAGAGCCCCGGGATGGGCGCGATCAGCCGGTACACGACCGTGCACACCCCTCTCCCTTCCGGTACGCCATCGGGAGCACGATATGGCGTTCCGTGCTGTAGACCTCTTCCAGGTCGGCGTCATCGGCCACCGCTTCGACCTGCCCGCTATGTTCCGGCTGGAAGGCTTTTGGCTGATCATGGGCAAGAACGATGAGCTCACCTCCGCAGATCATCCAAAAATTCGGATGCGGGCTCGACGCCCGTCACGAGAAGTCGATCCCTGGCCCGCGTGCAGGCGACGTAGAGAAGGTGGCGTTCCGTGCTGTAGACCTCTTCCAGGTCGGCCTCATCGGCCACCGTTTCAATCCTTTCCTGAAGGGGGATGACCTCGTCGTTACAGGCCATCACGGCAACGGCCCTGAACTCCAAACCTTTCGCGAGATGCATCGTGCCGATCGAGACGCGGCCGCTGGTCGTTTCCGCATGGTCATCCAGGACCACAAACGGATACCCGGCAGCCTCGACGGCCCTGCGGGCGCGGTCCATTTCCGCTCCGGAGCGGACGAAGACGCCCACCTCCTGGACGACGATCCCCTCCTTTCCGAGATCCCGCAGCCACGCAGCGACCACCGCAATTTCCTCTTCCGGGCTTCCAAAAACCTTGATGGCCGGTACCGGCCCGTTGAACACGGAAATCGTGCCTTCCCGTTTCTCCGTATTGCCGTCCACATCGGACATTTCCGGACTCAGCAGACGGTCGGCCTGCATGCGGATCTGGTGCGAAGTCCGGTAGTTGATGTGCAGGGTCCGCGAACGCCCCCGGATATCCACGCCGACGGATTTCCAGGAGAAGGGCTGCTGGAAGATTCTCTGGCCCAGATCGCCGGCAAAGAAAAGGCCGTTCAGCCTTCCTCCGCCCAGCGCGGCCAGGAACCGCAACTGCGGGACGCTGACGTCCTGGGCCTCGTCCACGACGGTGAAATCGAATGGGGGATGTTGCCGGCCCGCAATATCCGCGGCTAGCCGGGTGAACAGGCCCGCCAAGGTGATCGATCCGCGCTCCCGCAAACGCGCTCGGACACGCTCGAAAACGGACCAGAGAACGACGCGCTGCTGCTCCGGGAGGCGGGTCTTTCTCCCCAGCCGCCTGACGTTCCGATAGGCCTCCCAAGTGTCCAGTTGCCAGGCGTCCACCACCTCCTCCCATTCCGTCATCAGAAAACGAAAGCTGAACTTTGAACCCTCGGTCTCTGCTGATGCCTCCTCCAGGAGCTTGCGGACGATCTCGCGGGAAGCCAGATCGGCCCAGCCGAAGCGGGCTTCATAGAGGCGCCTGCCGATGTCGTTGATGGCGTGGACTTCCAGACGTTCGGCCAAGTGGGGCTCACTGTGGATCAACCTCCGGACCTTGTCATGCAGGGCACCGGCCAGGGTATCGGAAAAGGTGGTGAGGAGCACGCGTGCGTCGGGGCGGGTCCGGGTGAGGTAAACAGCCCGGTGAAGCGCAACGATCGTTTTCCCCGTCCCGGCCGAGCCGGAAACCTTTGCCGGGCCGCCGTAATCCTTTTCCATCCATTGCCTCTGCTCCGGATGGAGAAAGACGATCCATTTATCCCACGGGAAGGCCAGGGCGCGTTCCAGCTCTTCGACACTGTGAATGACCCGGAACCGGCCCTGGGCCGCGGGATGGTCGAAGGGCGAAGAGAGTGCGTTGAACTGGGCATCTGCCTGCGAAGATACTGGGCGAATGCTGTACTGCACGGTCGGCCTTGATGGTTCAACCATGATAGGCTGACCGCCCGTCGCCAATTGCAGGAGCGCTTCCGCCGCCTCGGCCGGCAGATGATCGGTGAGCGTCAGGAGACTGTCCTCATCGGCATTTTGCACATCCTCCAGCCACTCCGCCGGTACCCCATAACCGAGGAGGGCCTCGGCAGCGACATGGGCGAACAGCGGCGCTTCTGGTATCGTCGGCTCCTCAGCCTTCACATAAGCGGGGACGACGATCTCCTTGACCGTCTCCCGGATCTCCACCAACTGCGCAGCACCCGTCCGCGGGTGGGTTTCCAGCTTCCGCCGTTCTGCCCAGTGATAGGCATTGTCGTGATGATCGACATAGCAGAGAAGGAGGCTGTCATCGGACCGATGGACGATCAGCCGGAGATCGGCGCCGACGCGTACCGACCAGAACCGCTTGTCTCTGGCCTTGTCCAACTTGTGGAACTGCATGCCCGGACTGGCCGGATTCAGTTGCAGATCGAAAGCCGTGGTCTTGACGAGCTTCTGCTCTTCACCACTGAGTCTGGCAAGGCTGTCGGTGAAGGTGTCAGCGATACGGAATTGCACAGGTTTATTTGCTCCGTTGGCCTAGTAATCGTCGATGCTCAACCCTAGATCCATATAAACGGGACGTAGTTCATCCAATGTCAGCGGCCACTTTTCTTTCGCTAACGATGGGGAGGAGGAAGCCATTAGGTAAGCTAATAGAATTGCAGGTTGTCTGTAAAAGTGTTCATGAACAGCACGTTCTATCACTCGATCAACAATAAAGGGTTTGCTCCGAAGGAGCTCATTAAGACGACCTTCAATATCCTCGCCCGACTTATCGGAGAATGCATCGATGATCAGAAGATTAGATTTCTGACCTTCTGGGATACTTTTCACGTGTTCAGCGTAGAGCCGTTCAAGCACCGTTAACACTTTTCGCTCAGCTTCGGACGCTTTGCCAAGATCTTCCATCACTCGTTCAAAGAAATCATCAGTGGCCTCAATGAGAGCCATACTCTTGGCAACAGTTCTCTGGATTTCAACTGAAGCAGCTCTTCGGGGTTTATATATTGAATCATGTGTAAGTTCGCTGTGTGCATGTTGAAGCAGTGTCCTAACCTGAATTTCGCAGGGTGTTCCTTGGGGGATCATAGTTTCATAAATGCTGAGGTCACGCGACGCTCTAACTATGTAATGGACAGACTGATAGGTAAACTCCAAGGGCCTTTCTCTACGTTCCTCTTCATAATCACGATCTTTGGAAGAGGTCCAATCGCTTGACCCGCAAATTGCCTTCTCGACCTTTTTGATATCACTGGTCAACAAGACGACAAACCTCACACCCACCTTGTCTGTGATGTCCGAGTAAGGATCTTGATAATTTTTATTGCGGAAGAGAGCCTTATCCACTAAGGACTTGGTTTCCTTTAGGCGAGGTATTGCCGGTATCTTTAAGAACTCTTCAATTTTCTGGGGATGGATGGCAGATTTGACGGACGAATAGATTTGGTCAAGCACGAACTTTGCCCACGCACTGTAAGTGAGCTTATCCGCCTCCCATCGTGAAATAATCTCAGCTTCGTTCATTCCTGGGTCCTTATGCTGTCACGAATGATGACTTCGGTCCATCTGGGAGCTTGACCATGATCATCGACTTCGCCATCAATCTCCCTCATACGTACAAAATTTTCGAATTTCTCAGCGGGCGCTATCAGCTTTATGTCATGCCTAAAGGTTACCTTCCGATATTTTAGAGCAGGCATAACATCGGAAAGATCCTTAGAAATCGCACACAACGGGAATTCTTTTCCTGTCATGAATTGGGCATATTCATCACGAATTTGCGCATCTCGTAGATAGGTCTGAGCGAAATGGGATACCTGTACTGTTGCACTTTGATCGACCTTTAAATAGGTCACAAGCGCGTTATGAAGATCAGTTTTTTGTCCCTCAGGCCAATCCAATTTATGTATGAATTCCTTAGTGTAGTCATGAAACTCACGGGTTCGTCGAGCACTTGTTTCAGGAAAGCCACACCCGAGAAAACTTTCATAAAAATACTGGGCCGCTGTAAGCTTGTTCGATGTATTGATCTGATCGTCGTAAATGAATGCGCGCCATCCGGCAGGCAATGGATCGGTAATGTGGGGATCCTGCTCCCAAAAAACGCCAATTTTATAAAGCTTTGTTTGAGGAGTGAGGAGGAGATTTTTTAAAAACTGCAGTGAAATAGCACCGCCGCTGCTAATTCTTCGGGTAAACCCAGTGTGGGTTTCGGCTTTTATAATACCGATTATACGCTTCGAAGGATGGCCAGCAGTTCCACTAAAAACCACCAAGACTCCACCGGGTAAATCGCGACGTGCCTGAGATGCAGTCAATTTATCCGCAACCGCCTTAGATTTCTCAACAAATAATGATTCGTCGGCATCCACAAGGCTCTTTGCAATGGCAACTGAAGAACTGACATCGGCATAGATGATATCGAGTTCCATGCTTCTAGCCGCACTCCCCATTGCACTGTTGATGCGGTCGCAAAGCGCATCGAGCGCTTCGTGATCTAATTTGACTAGCCCTGTTCCATATGAAGGCTTGATGATAGCACGCTCATCTGTTCGTTTGTATATCTCGTGAATAACGATCCGACTGATGGTCAAGTTTTCAAATGACACTGTAATCCCTCCTCCTGCCGTTGATTTTTCTTAATTAGAAAATCGCTCTGTTTAAAATATCTTGAATACTTTCATTACTTCGTCACCTAAATGATTAATCACCTTTACGGCGATGCGGCCGGAGGTGGGCTTGTCGAAGGGGCGTGAGGTGTCGCTGTTGAGGGTTGCCCAGGCCTCTTCGTTGATCTCGGCTTTCAGGGTGGTCTTCAGGGCCTTGTAGGGATCGTTGGCACCCAGGAAATAGGCGTGGCGGACGAAGAAGCTCTCCTCATTGTAGTCCGTGTCGATGAACCAGCAGGCGATGCCCTCGGCACCGTCGCTCCTCACCTCGCCGGTGTTGGGGTGGAAAACGTCCACGCCGTTGACCTTGACCCGGATCTGGCCGTTTTCAGCGCCGAGGATGTCAATGTCCGGCTCGCCGAAGATGACAAAGAGGTTGCCCTTGCCGGTGTTCTTCAGGTCGCCGGCCATGTGGAGGTCGGCATTCATCCGGGCCTTGAGCACAGGGATGCGGCCCAGCTTGTCGAACTCCGTGGAGCGGGCATCGTAGTTGAAGGCGCAGGCGATGAGGACGTCGAAGTCGGCGTCGCCTGCCTCGCGGGCCGCAGCCACGAGATCGGGACGGGAGACGGTGCCGAATTCGGGGCCGATAAAGATGGCGGCCCGTTTTTCAATGCCCGATGAGGAGAGAGGCTTTCGACGGTAAAGGGGCCGGCAACGCGGACCGTCTTTTTATCCTCGTAGGGCTTGTCGTAGAGAAACTCGAACTCAGCCTTGGCGGCGATGGAGGCGTCAATCTCTTTCTGGCGGTCGATCCGCTGTTGCCACCAGTCGGCATGAACTTGTTTCGCCGCCTCGGGCCATTTGGCATCGGCCTCACGAGGGATCTCCCATTCCTCCCATTGCTTGCGCAGTGCCTGATTGAGCTTGTGGCGCAAAGGTTCCAGACTTTCCTGGAACTTCTCCCAAATCACGTCGATCTCGGCGTTGTTGGCAATGGACTTCAGGGTGATGTGGGGCACCCGTTCATAAACGAAGCCCTGGCGGATGTCGCCGCGGGTGGGCGCAGTGGAGGGTTCGGTCCTGCTGACTTCGCCTTCCTTTATCTGGCCGTCGCGGCTATCGGCGAGGAGGTAGAAGGGGTAGCGGGCCCCCATGATCCGAGCACGGGCCAAGGCGAGAGCCACCCGGGAGGTGTCGATGGTTATCCAGCGGCGGCCCCACTGCTCGGAGACATAGGTGGTCGTACCGGAGCCGCACGTGGGATCGAGGACGAGATCGCCGGGATCGGTAGCCATGAGGAGGCAGCGCTCGATTACCTTTGCACTCGTTTGTACTACATAAATCTTTTCGTCTGTGAACGATCCGGTGCCGGTATCAGTCCAAACGTTCGAAAATGGAATCACTGGAAAGTCATCAAGTAATCGCACGTACCGAATCGTGCCTTGAGACGTCGGCCAAAGACGTGCGGCTTTCGACAGCCGCGAAAGACCGACCTCCGTACTCTTAAATGTTCCCTTGCCCGGACTATAGTCCCGACCCTGAAACGTGAACCGCCGAACATCTCCTTCGCCCGCAGGGCGCGAGCTCGTGAGATTGTCAGGCTGATACTGGCGTGCCTCCGGCGGGAGTGTTGAAAGGTCACGGCGCTGTTGAGCAGTAATCCTCGTGCTACTGCCATCTGCCAGGCGCAGCATGGAGTAAACCTGCTCGGTAGATGTACCGGCTGCTTTATCTTGAAACGCCGGCCTGTGCTTGCATTTCTCTTGATTCTTCGCAAACCACAACAGGTAATTCGAAGCTGCGGAAAGGAATTCGCCAGCGCGTCCGGTGGTTGTGCGAAAGGCGATCTGAGAGATGAGGTGCTCTTCCCCAAACACCTCATCCATTACCGCCCGCACCCGGTGGACATTCTCATCCCCGATCTGGACAAAGATTGACCCGCTCTCCGTCAGGAGATCCCGGGCCACGGTGAGACGGTCCCGCAGGTACGTCAGGTAGGAATGGATCCCGTCCCGCCAGGTATCCCGGAAGGCCTTCACCTGTTCGGGCTCGCGGGTGATGTGGTCGGTGTTGCCGTCTTTCACATCCCGGCTGGTTGTGGACCACTGGAAGTTGGAATTGAACTTGATGCCGTAGGGCGGATCGAAATAGATGCACTGGACCTTGCCCCTCAAGCCTTCCCGTTCGGCAAGTGAGGCCATAACCTGGAGGCTGTCGCCCAGGATCATGCGGTTCGTCCAGTTGGCGTCGTGCTGGTAGAATTCGGTCTTGGCGGCTTCCGAGGGGATGCCGTTGAAGTCGGCGAAGAGGTCGGGCTGGGCGCCGGGCTTTTCCGCCTTGGCCTTTTCCGATTGCCGCAGCAGGTCGTCGATCAGCACCTTGGGCTTGATCTTCTCCTGGATGTAGAGGGGCGGGGCATGGACGATCAGGTCCGACCAGTCGCGCTCGTCCTTGCCGCGCCAGACGAGCTGGGGGTCGAGGTCGCGGTTGCGGTTGGCCCTTTCCTTCTCCAGGCCGGAAACGCCGCGTTCATAGGCCACGCGGAGGGGCTGTTCCTCCTCTTTCCGCAGGACCGACTGGTACTCGGCGGTGGGGATGTGTTTACGCCGGGCCTCGTCGTGGGTCAGGGCTTCGACGTTCTTCTTGTTCTCTTTATTGGCCATGAAATGATCCTTACAGTCTTACTGGCTTAGTCCAGAGGCGATGAGTCGCCTGTCGTGCCAGCGAACGATTGCCCCTTTACTGCCCCTTTCGCGTCCAGTTTGTCCGGTTTATGTCCGGATTATTCGGGTCCGCATGAATCCTTTGACCCCTTTCCGAGCCGTTGCGAACGTTTCAGCCGCATCTGCGAATGTCCCCATTGTCCCCATTATGTCCCCTTTCGCCCCTTTGCTGCCCCTTGCGGGAAGGCTTGTGCCCTGCGGAACTGTCCAGCCCAAGCATAGCCTTCTTGTCGTGTTTGTCGGGTTCATGATGGGTTTCTTTCGTAACCGATAACGAGTATTCCTACCTGTGGTTCCGACTTTATCGACCAACCCAAATGTCATTAGGTCTCGAAGATCACGCAGAGCAGTGGCGCCCTCATGGTTTTCCTTCGTACACCGGTCATCTCCCGCATCCATGACCTTGCCGGCCATGAGTTTTATACTTTCCTCTTTTCGATGACTTCCCAATGCCCACCCTTGGCTGGCCCGATGCGTTTTAACCGACCTGCCTGGCGAAGTTTCCGAACGCCTCGCTCCGCAGCACTTTCAGACTTCCCCATTGCTTCGGCGAGCTCGGGAATGGACAAGGTCGGACTCTCCCTGAGCAGTGATAAAATCACTTCCGGTGTTTTCCCCGGCGTTTTCCCCGGCGTTTTCCCCGGCGTTTCCGGCAGCCCAATCCCTTTACCCGCCTTCGCGATCTCCTTCCGATGAACCGTTGCGGTGAACAGGCAGCCTTCCCGATCATCGGTGAAGTCGATATCCGGCCATTTTCCCAGCGCCCGTTTGATCCCCGAACCCAGGCCGTGGTAGGGCAAAAGCCCTTTGGCGACAAACGAAACCAGGATCGGGTTCCGGATGTTGGAGATGCCGGCCCGAATTTTCTCTACCGTCAGATTGTTGGGCAGGTGGCCGGGGCTGATGATCTCGATCCGGTTATCGAAGATGAAGAGGCGAATCGTGGCGCTCACCAAGTAGTCCCTGTGAATCAGGGCGTTGACCAGAAGCTCCTCGAAAACCGCTTCCGGAATCTCCGGCGTTCCCGGCGCATTGACGCCGCGCCCGGCCTGGACCTTGTGCAGGTTGCGCATGACAAACGCCAGGGAGTCATCGAACATCTTGCGCATGGGGCCGAAAAAGTCTTCGGTATCGATATAGTCGCTGATATGGATGTCGTTGCCGGGATAACGGATCGCCTTGATGACAAACTGGGGCTTGATCCACTCCGGACGCTCCGCAAAAAGCAGGACGCCGGCAAGGTTCAGCTTTCCTTCATCGGTGGCGAGATCCATATTCTGCAACAACCGGGTCAGCTCGGCGGGGTTGTCCGGATAATCCAGCTTATAGAAATCGCGCAGGAAATCGCGGAAACGCAGCTTGTCGAGCTTGTCGATTCCCGCTTTGGTGGGCAGCTCGTCGGCGTGGAATTGATCGGAGATCTGGAAGAGTCTGCGCAGCTCTTCCTTGGAGTTGACGCGCCGTTTGTCTGCGCCGCTCTTCAGCCAGATGACGCCATTCCTGTCGAAGTATGGCTTGTCGATCCCCTTGGGCACGGTCAGGGCAATGACGATGCGTGCTTCGGGGAGCCGTACGTTTTCCGTTTGCACCGTCAGGGGACTGCGCACATGCTGACTGGCGGCGTTACTGATCAATTGGTTGATCCGGGCGACATCGTCCCGTGAGAGCCCAGGCACGGTACCATCATCCGCCACGCCGATGAAAATCGTCCCACCTTCGGAGTTGGCAAAAGCCGCCATCTCCGAGGCCAGGGAATCGCTGTTCGTCACGTTGGCTTTGAATTGCCGGGTGCTGTCTTCGCCAAGGGCGATGCGGCCCTGGAGGTCTTCTCGTTTCATGTCACTTATCACTCTTCGCAACGCCTTCGATCATCTTATTGAACTCCGCTTCGACCCTCGCCTCGAAATCGGCTTCGATCTGGTAGACCTCTGTGAACTCGGCAAAGGCCCACCGGCCATACTGCTTGAGGTTGTTCACCCCCGGCACCCAGTAGTTCTCCATGGTGGCCTTCTTTTCCTTGGCATCCTCACGCCTGTAGCCTTTGATCTCGACGATCAGGTGGAGGGGGTCGGTTTCGCCGCGGCCGTCATCCACGAGGACAATGAAATCGGGGATGTATCGCCGTGTCTCCGATCCGTAGCGGTAGGGCACTTCCAGCCCGAGGTTGTGGTTTTTCACGTAAGCCCGGACCCGGGGGTGCGATTCGGCCACCCGGCAGAATTCGGCTTCCCAGTCGCTGTCGAGGATGACCCAGTTGACGTGGCAGCGCCGGGCGTCCGTTTCCCAGCGGTCGGTTTTCGACGTGGTGAAGTTCACATGGGCCGTGGAACCAGTGGGGTTGTAGGGGTCGAGCATCGCCTTGATGGGGCTCTCGCCGGCAAGCGCACGGGTGATGCCGTCGGTGATGCGTTTGCAGGCCATGTCGGCCAGCTCCTGGTACATGAGTTGGGCGGGATAGGTGCCGCCCTTGCACCGCAAATGGTGGTCGAGCCACTCTTTGGTGATGCGTTTGAGCTGACCGAACAGGTGCAGTTTGGGCTCATCGCCCGGATCACGCCAGTGGGCCATGAGGAGCCGCTTGGTGAGATGGAACAGGAGGGTCGATTGGCGGAGATCGCCTGTATGGACCAGATTCAGGTCCACGCCCTCTCCGATGATGCCCTGGTTCTTGGTGATCGTCGGCCCGACGAGGTCCGGGGTCAACTCCAGGACGGAATCCTCATTGAATTGGGCCGTCAGCCGCTCTTCCGGCAGCTCGACGCGGTAGCCGGCGACGCGGGGGAAGCGGATCTCCAAGGCGTCCCGTTCGGGCCGGACGGCCCGGACCCGGATCGTCTCCCGGGGCGGCTGCGGCGGGGCCACGACCGGCTTGGCCGTGAAGTCAAAGGGAATCCCCAGGACATCGGCGTATTCGACGTTGAACAGCCCCTCTTCGTTGAGATCGTAAGACTGCCGGCGCAGGGCGCGGCCGATGACCTGCTCGCAGAGAAGCTGGGTGCCGAAGGCCCGGACGCCCAGGACATGGGTGACGGTTCTGGCGTCCCACCCCTCGGTGAGCATGGAGACCGACACGACGCAACGGATGGAGTCGCCCAAGCGGCCCGGTTTGCCGACGGTGTTCATGACCTCCCGGAGGATGTCCTGATCCGTCAGGTTTTCGGCCTGACGGCGGTCGCCGGTCCTCTCGACGATCTCGCGGCGGAAGCGGTCCAACTCGTCGGCGGCCATGGTGCGGAAGTTGTCGTCCAGGGCCTCACCGGATTCGAGCTGTTCGCTGTCGATCAGAAGGGTGCGGGGGCGAGAGATGGGGTTGTCATACTCGTCGAAGTTGCGGAACAATTCGAAGCGGCCGTTGACGACCGTGCTCGTGCCGTCGTCGTTCTCCCGATGGAACCCGGAGATGAAGTCGTACACCAGCTTGGACGTGGCGGTATTGTTGCAGACCACGATGAAGCACGGCGGGATGCGGATCTTGGAAGCCTCCCAGAGGTCGTAGGTCTTTTTGTAGTGGCCGTAGAGGGCCTCCAGGGCGGTCTGCAACTCGGCGGGGAGGCTGAGGGGGTCGAGGTTCTTCGCCTTTCCGCGGCCTTTCTTCGGCATCTTCGGCCCGATGTGCTTCCATAGTTCACGGAAGCGGGGCATCTCGCCGCCGGGGATGTTGTCGGCAACGGGAACGCGGGGGAGCTTGACGATGCCGCATTCGATGGCATCCATGAGGGAGAAATCGCACATCGTCCAGGGAAACAGCGTCCCCTCCGCATAGCCGGAGCCGCTCAGGAAAAAGGGCGTGGCGGAGAGATCGATCACCTGGGTCAGGCCGAGTTTGCGATTCACCGTTTCCAAACCGGTGATCCAGAGGCGGGCCGCTTCGTTGTTCTTTTCCGCCTCTTTGCGGTCGTCGCCTTTCAGGTCGTTCCCGTTTTCTTCTTCACCCTGCTTCTCCCGGTAACAATGGTGCGCCTCGTCATTGATCGCCAGGATGTTCTTCATGCCCATCAGGTCGGGCATGACCCGCTGAAGCATCTGCCCTTCCGTCTCCAGGGTGTGCAGGGGTTCGCCGCGGCCCTGGAGCAGGGACCGCCCGCCCTTGGACAGTTCCAGACGCTCGCGGAGCTTGAAGGCATGGTAATTGGTGATGACGATCTTGGCCCGCTCCAGATCCCCCAGCATATCCTCCGGGATCAACTCGCGGCTCTGGTAGTAGCTGTCCGGGTCGTTGGGCCGGAGCACGCGCAGGCGGTCACGAATCGTGAGGCCCGGTGTGACGACGAGAAATCCGCGGGTGAACTTCTTGCTGCCGGGCCGCCGAACCGCATTGATCGTCTGCCAGGCGATCAGCATGGCCATGACGGTCGTCTTACCGGAGCCCGTCGCCAGCTTCAGGGCGAGGCGCAGCAGTTCCGGGTTGGCGTCGTGGTTGGCATTGGCCAGATGTTCGAGAAATTGTTTGCCGGCTTTGCCGAGCGTGGGGGCTACCTCGGTCAGCCAGATGACGATCTCCGCCGCCTCCACCTGGCAGAAGAAAGGCCGCATGTTGTTGAACTTGTGATGACGCCAGTGATCGAGGAGACGAGCCGTCTCGGGCGTTACGCGCCAATCGTTCGGGTTGGGGATGATCCGCCAATCGTCGACATGGCGGCGAAGTTCGTTGATCGTGGAGGTGGTGTCGTACTGCTGACTGGCCGTCGAGAGACCTTTGCCTTCGTCGAGGACAAGGTCCGTCTGGACGGCAGATCCTTTGCGCTTCCTCGGCTTCGGGATCGGCGTGATGAACTCGGCACGGCGGCGTTTTTCGATGATTTGCTGTGTTGGTTGGCCCTGGGGATCGAGTTCCCAGTGCCGTATTGGGTACTCGTATGGAGAGTTGAGGATAGGGCGTTCGAAGAATCGATTATCCATGGTTGACTCGGTCTCCTGGAGCAAGGGCAGCGTATGCAGTTGTGAAGGACCAAAATCGACGTCGTTAATACACTACTCGTGAAAAAACATCAAGTATATCCTGTTAATATGACATGAGTCTCATACCTGTAGAATAACCGGACCATCTTTTTCAGGAAGCATCCCTCAACCGGGCACATTCCCATATGGGAATGTGCCACGGGGGCGACGGCGACAGCACCCGATCAGCACCATCCAGCCAGCCGGTCACGCCCCCGGAAAGGCCCCTATCTGAAATTTTATTAACGCGTTTATACGACTCATATATACGATCTTATTCAGATTTTACCGAATGCTCCGATCATTTTGGCTTCGCTGTGCGCTGCCGATTCTGCCGGGTCACACCGGCTTTTTCCGGTTGGCTATCGCCCGGGGCAGAGCCTCGTCTAGGGTCTCCTTCATGAAGTTCATGGACTCGATCATCATGGTCCGATCCTCCTCGGAGAAGTCGGGGAATTCCAGGTCGCAGATTTTGTTCGCCCAGGTGCCGATGCCGTTTGCGATGGCCTCCGCCTTGGAGCGCTTCCGCAGGGCCGGGGTTGCGGCTTCGCCGGACTCTTTCGCGGTCTCCTTGGCCTGCTGTTCCCGGAATTTCCGGAACTGGGTCAGCATGCCCCGCTCCTGCTTCTTCCGGGCGATTTCGATCAGGGTCCTTTTGGGAACGGTTGGGTCCTGGCGGCACTCGTCCCGGATCTCCTTGGGGAGCCGGTTGAGGGAGAGGGACAGAGAGATGGAAGGCTGCGATTTGCCGATGACGGTCGCAAGCTGCTCCTGCTTGTAGGCGTGGTCGTCCATGAGGCGCTTCAGGGCCTCGGCCTCCTCCACGGGGTTGAGGTCCTGGCGGAGCAGGTTCTCGACCAGGGCGACCTCGGCGTAGTTGGACCCGTCGATGAAGACCGCGGGAACGGTGGGGAGGTTCGCCTTGCGCGCCGCGGCGCAGCGTCTCTCGCCGGCCACGACGTAGACCAGGTTCGTCTCCGGGTCCTGGCGGCAGACGACGGGCTCGATGATCCCCATCTGCGTGACCGAGGCGGTCAGTTCGTCGAGGGCCACGGGGTCCATGTACTTGCGGGGCTGTGTGGGGTCGGGCTGAAGTTCGGCCAGGGGCACCTGATAAAGCTGATTCTTTTCGTAGGTCGCCATGATCGGTTCCTCCTTTC
>JAJFTY010000059.1 GCA_021372695.1 Deltaproteobacteria bacterium | reverse complement strand
AGCTCTGGAGCCACTCGTCCTGGAGATCGCTCATTTTCCCGATCCGCAGATGAATGGCCACGACCTGCCGCACGCTGTTCGCCTCCGCGTGTTTCAGCACGATCTTCAGGATCGCCTCTGTGACGGAAAGCTCATGCATGGTGATCCTTTTACGAAACCGGTATCCAACCCAAAAACGTCACCCCGCGATAAATCCAAGATCCACCCGACCCGTCACCCCGGCGAACCGGTATCCAAGCAAAGAACGTTACCCCGGCGAAAGCCGGAGTCCAGTGTCTCTTATTCCTACGTGCCCGTGAGCCTTTTCGCCCTTCCCTTCCGGTACGCCATCGGGAGCACGATGCGGCAAAGGAGGTTCCGCCAGCCGGACATTTCGTACGCGTCGGGCGGAAGCGTGCGGCGAGCACGCGCCGCAGTAGATGCCGCAGTAGGTATCGGGGTTCAAGTCGTTCATTTTTTTGCCCCACCTCGGCTTTCGGGTACTCTCTCTTTTCTTTTACGATCCGCTCTCAAGCAGGGAAGCAACAGCAGCTACCGTCCGGAAGGCGGTTTCGAGGTTGAATTCAGCGAAATCCTTCCCCCGCAATACGGGTTTCAACTGGGAGTCGAGCTGTTGGCGAAGCTCCGCAAGGCGGGCGCCGGACATGTCCACGGGATCGTTGCCGGAAATGGAAAGTTTCCGTCGAACTAGGCCGATCAACTCCGGCTCGTGGAGATTCAGGCCCAGCCGTCTTAGGGCATAATCGATGTCGTAGAAGTCCCGAATCGCCGCTTCGCGCCGCGACATGGCAGCCCTCAGTTTTTCGGCCATGGCCTCTTCCCGGGAGATGCAGGGAAACGCGAAAGGTGAAACCGCCGGCCGGCCAGATATAGGATCAAGGAGGAGGGTTCTGACCCTGCCGCTATGGACAGGCGTCAGAAGCGGTTCGCGAAGCCCTACCTCGATTTTGATGGTTTCTTCCTGCCGGCCGAGGAGGGAGGGGTACCCGATGCTGGCCAGGTATTGCGTCGAGTTGTTTGCCCCCCTGAGCGGCTCGACGATCCGGAAAGGAGCCAGTTCTTGCTCGATCCTGCCGGTCCTCGCTTTCAAACCTGACATCAGGACACGCCGTTCGGCGCGGGTGGCATCAACCGGCGTCGGAATGACAAAATCGAGGTCCTCGCTGAGGCGGTAGAACTCGGCATGCACCTTGGCCAGGCATGTCCCACCCTTGAAGACCAAGGTGTCGTCCGCCGCCAGATAGTGCAGCAAGACCGTGCAGAAGTAATCTTTCTCGATCAGACGGGGAGGAAACCTGGTCTGGGACGCCGTGAAGTTGACGGCCTCCCGGAAGAGAACGGGGTCTTCGTGGGCACGGATGAATGCCACCATTCTCACGCCTCCTCATTCACGACCACCCCCCAGCGGCGGCTGATCGTTCCTCGCTTCGGTTTCACTGGATTCCACGGGATCAGGCCGGTGGATGGCGTCAAGGCCCCTTCGAGCCTCCGCAGCAGACTCGCTTCCGCGCCTTGGCGCTCCATCAACAGACCGATCCGTCGGATGGTTCCCTTATCTCCGTAACGCAAAGTGGCATCTACCAGTGCGGAGGAGGAAACACGGGAGGCGGCCAGGTCCGCGCGAATCCATTCATAGGCCCTGGGCAGGCTGTTGAAACGCGCCCAGTCGTAGACGGCGTCCACGAGCGTCCGGACCCGCGAACTGTAGACAGCCGCTCGGCCTTCGGCCGTCCGGACCTCCTCCGTATCCCCCAGCCGCTCGTCGGCCACCTTGATCAGGGTCAGGGCAACGGCGCCGATGGACCGCTCCCCGGATATCCTGTTGTTGTAGACGTAGACACGGGTCGGTATCTGCTCGTCGAAACCGTAACGGTTGAAGGCATTGGGTCCGCAAATTTGGTAGCGACCCTGCCGGTCTTCCATCAGGGTCTCCAGCGCCAGAATTTCGTCGGGGCTCCAGGCGCCGCCGAGGGGAAGCTGGGCCGGGACAAGGTACAACCCGTTGCGGACCCGCGCGATCAGGCCGCCCCGGGCCATCCGGCGAAAGAGCTCTCGCTCCTGCTCGCGGCTCAGTTGAAGGGGTCCGGTCAGCTCGCCCGTTTTGACGGTCTGCCGCTTGCGCATCTGCAAGTAGGCAAGGAGTTGCGTCTCCTGTTTGCCGAGCGTCTTTTTCATGATTGCATTGTATTTCTTTTTTATGGCTTGTCAAGCCATTTACGAGAAATAGCATGCAACTGATGCCGGCGTATCCGTCGGATCGGACACCTGCCCGGCCGTGGACGTTTCGCCCCTTCTCATGCATGGCGATGCGCTACGATCTCCTCGGCGGCGGCACAAAGACATCCCGGATGCCGGTTCGTTCCATGGCGATCGCAGAAGCGGGGCACTGAGAAGCGCAGACACCGCAGCCGATGCACTT
>JAJFTY010000171.1 GCA_021372695.1 Deltaproteobacteria bacterium | reverse complement strand
CGCAAGCAGCATCATGCAAAAGCCGGTGATTAAAGGAATGTACCCCGGTCCCGGCGCCTGATGATCGCCCAGATCATACTCCATCGAAAAGTAGACAATGATGGCCCCGGCGACAAACCAGAAGAGACCGCTTTTCTGGTCGTGCGTTCTATTCAACATGTCCCGATGTCCCCCCCGGTTTATTGCTTGCCGAGAGATCCTGCGTGATGCGCGCCGCTCGAGGCAAAGAAATCCCGGCATCGGGTTTCACGTATGCACAGGACACCGCGCCTTTTCCCATGATGCACTTCGAACAGGACACGCACAGGGACGTGGCTCGTTCTCCTTGCATCCAGCGCGCAGGAAGGTCCGGTTCCGCAATCAAAGGCCTCGACAGGGCAACTGCATCGATCTCTTGCGACAGGGCTTTTTCGACCGCCTCGACGCTTCGGAACCCGCCGACAACGATGACGGGCAAGGAAGGCACCCGATGCTTGATGTGCACGGCAACATCGAGATTATAGGCTTCATTGACATGCGCTTTTATCTTGGTGGCCACGGTCTCGTCCGTTTGCGCATAGCCCCTGCTGATCTCCACGCAATCAAGTCCTGCCGGGATCAATTCCTTGACGATCTGCAGGACATCGTTTTTGTCATTGCCGTTGGGCTGTGTATCGGCACCGATTTTTACGGCGACGATGAAGGTTCGGCTGACCTCGGCTCGAATGCCCGCAGTGATTTGTCTGACAAAACGAGCCCCTCCCTCCATTCCCCCGTATTCATCCCGCCTTCGGTTCGCAAGGGGGGAGAGAAACTGGGACAAAAGATACCGATGGGCGGCGTGAATCTGAACGCCGTCGAATCCGGCTTTCTCCGCCAACGCTGCCGCCGAAACGAAGCACGCGGCAACCCTTTCGATATCGTCCCGCGTCATCTCCAAGGCGCCATCTTCTCCGGAAGGTCCCATTCGTTCACCGCATAGCGGCATCGATCGGATCCCTCCGTGTGAAATCTGGAGCAGGATTCGGGCATCATGAGCATGGGCGGCATCGGCAAGTCGCGCGAGACCCGGGCGCAATGCCTCGTGATAAGCTCCGAGCTGCCCGTGCTGGGTTCTTCCATCTGGCGAGACAAAGGCGTGCCCCGTAATGATCAGGCCGACCCCCCCCTCTGCCAGGCTTGTGTGGGCGCCAATCAGCTGGTTCGTGACCTCTCCGTCAGGGCCGGCCAGCCGCAGGTTGGTCGCGGACCGAACCAGCCGGTTCTTGATTCCGACCGATCCGATCTGCCAGGGGCTGTTGACGGCTGAATTCATCGTTTACTCCTTGCTTCGTGGGCTTGCATGCTGCCTTCTCATCGAACGGATTCTCAGACGGAAAACATCCCACCGTTCACATCCAGGGTCAGTCCCGTGATGTAATCCGCGTCGGGGGAACAGAGAAAAAGCACGGCATTCGTCATCTCTTCGACGGTCCCCAGCCTTCCGAGCGGTATCCTCGCAAGATAGGCATTTCGCTCCTCCTCGGTTTTTCTTTGTGCCCACATTCCTTCAAGACGCTGCGTCAGGGTGATTCCCGGTGCGATGGCGTTAACGTTGATGCCGAAAGGTCCCAACTCCTGGGCGACATGCCGGGTGAACGTCGATATGGCTCCCTTCGAACTCACGTACTGTACAGGAGTCAACTCCCCTCCGATTCTCGCAGTGATGGAGCTCAAATTGACGATTTTCCCGCTTTTCTGTTTCTTCATGACCGGTACCGCCGCCTTTGTGCACAGGAAGGTGCCCTTCAAGTTCAGGTTGACGACTCGGTCCCAGTCCTCCTCCAGGATCTCTTCGATAGGAACCTTAGGCACCCCCATACTGCCTCCTGCATTGTTGATGAGAAGATCAACCCTGCCATATGCTTCCAGAACCTGCTGCACCATGGCGACCGTATCGGCGGATCGGGTCACATCAACTTTTCCGCAAATACACGTGCCGCCGGCATTCACGATTTCCTTACTGGTCTTCGTGAGCCCTTCCTCATCGACATCCGCGATCAGGACCGCGCATCCCCGGCTTGACAGTGCCATCGCGAAGGACCTGCCGAGACCCTTTGCACCGCCCGTCACGATTGCCGTTTTTCCAGCAAATTGCATGTTTCACTCCTTCTCATTCGGACCGATTCCCCAGAGATCCCTATCCTGCGAACATGCCCGTCCCACCCGTGACTTCCAGGCCGATGCCTGTAATCCAGGAAGCCTCATCCGACGCAAGAAAGGCGGCTGCGTAGGCAACATCTTCCGGTGTGCCGGGCCGGGTAAGGACGATCTGTTCCGGGGTCTTGATGCTGTCGCTCAGGCTCCGGGTCATGCCCGTTTCGATGAAGCCCGGAAGCAATGCATTGACCGTAATATTGTATTTCCCCAGCTCACGGGCGGCGCTCTTTGTCAGACCGATGATGCCGGCTTTCGAGGATGCATAGTTGATATGGCCGTAGCTCCCGCCTTTCCCCGCCCTCGACGACATATTGATAATGCGGCCGTTCCCCTGCTTTTTCATCGCTTTTGCTATGATGCTTGTACAGAGAAATGTCCCCTTCAGATTCACAGCGATGACCTTGTCCCATTGATCTTCGGTCATTTCATCGAGCATAGCCCGGCTGCCGATGCCCGCGTTGTTTACCCAGACGTCGACGCGGGGGAACGTTTTCAGCACACTCGCCAGTGCCTCCTCGATCTCCCTGCTCCGGCTCACATCCATCCTGACCGCCATGGACTGCCGCCCCATGGCTTCGATTTGCCGCGCAAGCTCCGTTGCCCTGGCCAGATCGACATCGGCAACGACGATGTTTGCGCCCTTAGCGGCAAATACGAGGCATATGGCCTTGCCCAGGCCGCAGGCTCCGCCTGTGATCACGCATACTTTACCCGACAGTATCATAGGATTAACCTGTTCCTCATTTCTTTAATCGCATTTTTCATGTCGCTGTTCCTGATGTTCCCGATCTCTCGATCCCTTATCCTCCCATGTTAATCAGCTTGCTGGGCAGCCAGAGCGCCAGATCCGGAATGAATATCACGAACAACAAACATAAAGTCTGACAGCCGACATAGGGAAGCACGGAGCCGTAAATGTCCCCGATAGTCACGCTTGGCGGCGCAATGCTTCGCATGTAAAAAAGATTGTACCCAAAAGGAGGTGTGATGTACGAAAGTTCGCTGACGACAATGAACAAAATTCCGAACCACAGGGGATCGTAACCGACCGCCGTAATAATGGGCACAAAAACGGGCACTGTGATCATGCACATGGCAGTCGGGTTGAGAAAGCAGCCGAGGATGAAATAGATGAACATCATTCCGAAAATGATCCCGAGGGGAGGAAGATTGAGCGCCAGGACCGCTTCAGTGATGAAGTCACCCGCGCCGCTCATTGTGTAGACAGACGTGAAACAAGACGCACCGAACATGATCCAGACAATCATGACCGATAGGCGAAGAGTCCTTTCGCTTGCCGCCCTGAGATTCGTCCAAGTCAGTCTGCGGTGAATCAAACAGACGACAAGACTGCCCACGGCCCCAAAGGCGGCTGCCTCAGTTGGTGTTGCAATTCCACTGTAAATGCCTCCCAATACTAGAACAATCAGGATGATCGGTACAATCATGGAGCGAAGGGACGAGAAGCGCTCCGTCCATGTGAACTTCTCGGTCATGCGCGGTGCCATGTGAGGCTGAACGATGCATCGAACCAAAATGTAGATGCATAAGATGGCAGTCAGGAGTATGCCGGGAAGAATGCCACCGGCGAACAGTCCCCCGACGGATACCCCGGTTGCGCTGCCGTAGATGACAGCGATAATGCTAGGAGGAATCAGGACACCGAGGGCGCCGCCGGACATGATCGCACCGATGCAGAGCTTCTTATCATAGCCATGCTTCATCATGGAGGGAAGTGCGATCAGGCCCATGCTCACGGTCCCTACGGCCGTAACCCCGGCCATGGCCGCAAAGATCGCGCAGACGATAACAGTCCCGATGGCCAATCCACCCGGAATCATCCCGGACCACTTATAGGCCATGTTGTACATGTCCTCGGCCAGTCCCGATTCCAGCAGCATGTTAGCCATAAAAATGAACAGAGGCAGAGAAATAATGATCCAACTACTGCCTTCCGAGAATAAAAAGGAAGGGATTCCCATGAGACCCGCCGTTCCCGAAAGCAGGAAAACACCTATAACCCCGATACCGGCGAGGATGTATGCGACGGGAAATCCGAGTGCAATCCCCAGCACGAGAGACCCAAACATCACAAGCGTTATGCTTAGTGGCGTCATATTCGTTACTTTCCTTTCTCTTTCCAGACCCGAACCAAAACACGGCGTCACGCGTATTACGCCGGTTCTGGTTACCCTTTTGTGACATACTGACTTTTCAGCACGACACCGCTAAGAACCAGAATTGCTGTGCGGGCGAGCTTTGCCAGTATCTGGATACCGAGCAGGACGCCGGCCAAGGGAACCATCAGCTTCGCCGGCCATTGCACGGGCGACCAGACGCTGCTGGTCCTGAATTCATGTATGTAGTTCTGCCAGAATATCTGCCCACCATCCCAGATCAGCACCACGATCATGATGATCGCCAGTGGATGAGTGATCAGATCCACGATGGCCCGAGTTCTGGGCGACCATTTTTCGTAAAAGAGCGTTACGTTTACGTGCTCCTTGTAGAGCTCCGTATATCCCGCACCCAGGCAGACCATGATGAGCATCAAAAACTGGCTTACCTCCATCTGCCAGTCCAGAGGACTGTTGAATACGTAGCGCAGCACGACGTCATACGTGATCAGAAACATCATGACCACGCAGACCAGCGCGACGGCGCGGCCGGTCCATTCATTGATCGAATCGATGACATGAAGACAGGATTGCAGCCCTTTCATGACGTTCTTTTATCTCCCTTCCGACGATTCCCGCCTCGGTCATCCGCCCAGTATCCGGCTTTTTGCCGCATGCCGGGCGGATACCAAGGAAAGGAGGTCTATCGAGAGCCCTGCCGGGCTCTTTGTGTGACAGCGCCTTTGCGCCCCGGTTATTTTTTCTTCGACGAAGCCTTCTTGGCCTTGGATTCCGCGGGCTTGTTCTGCTTGGCAAGCTGGTCTTCAAAGATCTTGATCAGCGCCGCATTCTCGGCATCCACGGCCTTCCACTTGTTCCACAGGGGGAATGTGTACTGCCTCATCTCGTTGTATGCCTTGTCCGTCAGGTAAATATTCTTGATGCCGTATTTCGCTGACTGTTTTTGTGCCAGTTCGTCTTTCTTGGGACCCCATTTCTTCATGGCCTCATTGACGAACATGTTGTAGCCTTCCTCGTCGAGAATTTTCTGATACTCCTTGGGCAGCTTGTTCCAGGCGTTCAGATTGAGAAGCACCTCGCTCATGGAGGGTACGGTGATGCCGGGCCAGATGACATATTTCAACACTTCGAAAAATTTATACGAAAGTCCCGTGTACGGGGGATAGGTGATTCCGTCCACCGTGCCCCTCTGCAACGCCGTGTACATTTCCGAGGACGTCACGTTGATGGGTACTGCGCCCATGGCTTTAAGCAGATCGGCCCGGGGTCCGGATGCGGCGATTTTCTTTCCCTTCAGGTCCGCCACGCTGCTGACGGGGAAATTGGTCATCAGATTGGCCGACGCGGATTCGATGGGACAGAGCCAAAAGACGTTCTTTTTTGCATGCGCGGCCCGGACGAGGTTGATGTAGTCCGTCTTTGTATAGATATCGACAAATTCCTGGTATGTTTTCGTGCTGTATGGAATGTTTCCGGAGATCTCTCCGACCGGCCATACGCCGACATGCCATTGCCCGTTGGTCCCCAGAGCTTGAATCATGCCGTTCATCAGGGCTTCCGGACATTCATTTCGCTTACAGATTTCATCAGGGAGATAGACCTTGATCTTGAAATTTCCGTTGGTTCTCTTCTCCACGCGTCTTGCTAGTTCCACAAATTGTCCATATGCCCCTGGTACCCCGGCACCGGGGAAGACCTCTTCCGGAGACGGGTACACGGACTGGAGTCTCCAGGTGATCTTCGGAAGATCGGCCGCATATGCCCCCACAGTGAAGCAGGCAAGCGCGACAAAAACAACAACGGCTGCCAAATTCCATTTATTAATCCCCATCGCTGACATTGAAGAACCCTCCCTCTTCGTTAATTAGTGCAACGCTGAGAAATTCCTCGCATTGCAGGTGTTGCCTTTCACGCATTTCCTTTTGCCCGAGTGCAGCCGCCCTCCTCCGTAAAAAGGGGGCCGCTCTCGCGTCATCACTTCACTTGCCGATCCCAACAGTCCTTTGTCAGGTCTTCCTTTTCCTTCTTCAGCGCGTTCTTCTGAATGCGCCCGATGGCGCTTTTCGGAAATTCCTTCCTGAACTCGATGTAGCGGGGTATCTTGAATTCGCCTAGCTTTCCCGTGCACCAGTCAATGATCTCGGGAGGGGTAAGCGTTGCACCGTCATTCAACCGCACGTACGCCTTCACCTCTTCTTCCCCCGTACCCAACCCCGACGGGACGCCGATGACGGCGCATTCTGCGATCTTATCGTGCCCGTTGATGACCGCCTCGATCTCTGCCGGTGAGATCAATTCTCCACGCCGTCGAATGACGTCCTTCCCTCTCCCGACAAAGTGCAGATACCCGTCGGCATCCCGGTAGCCGAGATCGCCCGTGTGTATCCAACCATTTTTTTTCGTTTCGGTTGTTTTCACGGGGTCCTTGTAATATCCGATCATCACGGCGGGATTGCGTATGATGATTTCCCCCTGCTCCCCCTGCGGCACCTCCTGCCCCGCTTCGTTGGCGATTCGCACCTCGTTTTTGACGGAGGGATCCGGGTGCTCCATCGGGACTCCGATTCCGCCCGCCTTTCTCGGCTGCGTCCCTTCCCGGGGTCCCATGACGGCCATGACGGCCTCCGTCAGGGAATAGATCGTCTGAATTTTCAGATTGAAGCGCTTTTCGAAATCGCTGTAGTATTCTTTCGGAACATTCCCCGCGATCATCGTGCGGATCGGGTTATCGGCGTCATTGTCTTTCACCGGCTGATTCCAGATCCACGGGGTTACCGCCTGGACAACGACCAGCTTGGTCGCCCCGTAGTGCCGCCCCTGATCGAGGAGCCTGGAGCCGCTGAACTTTTCCAAAACGATTAGGCTTGCCCCCGCCGCCAGCGAACCCATGGTCGAATAGACCTGCGCATTGGCGTGAAACAGCGGATTGGGCGTCATCACCCGGTCGTTTTTCGTGATTCCGACCGTGAAGGCGTAGGATTGGCCGGTCAGCACCCAGCCCTTGTGGGAGTTCATGACCCCCTTGGGCCTGTCGGTCGTCCCCGAGGTATAAATGCAGACGGCAGGGTCATCATCGGAAATATCCACCTTTACGAAATTGGGTTTCCCCTTCAGCAGGTTGCCGAACGGTACCGTTCCTGCAGGCGCCGCCCCCGCTCCCACATAAACGACGTGTTTCAGGTTCGGCAATTCCGGGCCCTGGAGCTCTTTCAATGTCTGGTAGAAGCTTTCGTGAATTACGATGACAGATACTTCAGCGTGCTGGAGTATGTATTGTAGTTCGGCTTCCTTGAAATTCGTGTTCACGGGGACTTCCACGGCGCCCAGTTTGTTGAGCCCCATCCACGCATACAGATACTCTGGACAATTCGGAAGCATGATGGCGGCCATGCTTCCCTTGGCGATGCCCATTTTCTTGAAGCCATTGGCGATCCGGTTGGCCGTCAGGTTGAACTCCCTGTAAGTGATCTTCTGATCCTGGAAGTACAGATATACCTTGTCCGGCTGTTCGGCTGCCTGCTTTTCCAGTAATTCCGGAATGTTCATCATCGGTCTCCTTCTATTTCCTTTTCTCTTTCAACGAGCTCTGTCAGAACGTTGTAGGTCGCGCCTGGCTCGATAAA
This sequence comes from Deltaproteobacteria bacterium, assembly GCA_021372695.1. The sequence continues at coordinate 224 of JAJFTY010000171.1, read as the reverse complement.
CGCAATCCTCGAGTTATCGCCTCCATTGCGGGGAACCCGATCCCTCAGGGGGATTCCCGTGGCGATGAGTTTTTTCAGCATGCGATCCAGGTTCTCGACGCGATAGGCCATGTGATGAAAGCCTTCCCCGCGCTCGTCCAAGAACTTGCCTATCCGGCCCGCACCCGGTTCGGTCGGCTCCAGCAGCTCGACCAGAACCTCTCCGACTTTGATAAACGCCATCC